>NZ_JBEOYE010000039.1:0-76846 GCF_040296945.1 Streptomyces sp. NPDC001941
CGGCCCGCAGGGATCTGCGGGCCGCCCCCTCCTCGTACGTACGCCTGCTGCGGGTCTCAGACCCGGGTCCACGCCTCCAGGGCCAGGCCCGGCTCCGGCTTCTGGCGGGCGACGCGGAGCTCGCCGTCGGTGCCGAGGGCCGCCAGGACCACGCGGCCCTCACCGTCCAGGCAGAGGGCCGGTGCGCCGGTGCAGGGCTCGCCGGTGGCGGTCCACTCGGTGCCCGCCTCCTCGTGCTCGGTCGGGTAGGCGGCGAGCGCGGGGCGGCCCGAGGCGTCGCGCTGGGCCAGCAGGGTGCAGTCCTGGCCGTCGACCGGGGTGCGCAGCACGGCCAGCGGACCGGTGCCGCCCTCGCCGCCCAGGCCCTGGGCGACACCGCCGTCGCGGTGGGCGGTGACCGCGCCGCTCTTGGCGTCGCGCCAGAAGTGGGTGCGGCTGCCGGGGGCGGTCTCCACCGAGGTGAAGGTGCCGTCGGCGATCGCGGCGGGCAGGGCGTCGGCGACCGGGAAGTCCAGGCCGAGCGCGTCCTGGCGCCAGCGCACCACGGTGTCCTCGCCGGGACCCAGCAGGTCGACCAGGCCCTGGCCGTGGACGGTGGCGGCGACCGTGCCGGTGATGCCCTTGCCCTTGAGGTCGGCCCACTTGGGCTGCCAGCGGCCGTTGGTGCCCTGGCCGCGGGCGCTCATGCCGCCGCCCGCGTTGCGCAGGAAGACGTGCAGCGAGCCGCCCGCGTCGAGGACGGTGACGGGCATCCCGATCTGGTCGGCGAAGTGGCGGTGCTGCGGCAGCGCGTAGGGGCTGCCGAGCGGGTGCCAGTCCCGCAGCGGGCGGGCGGTCTGGTACTGGACCGCGTAGACCACGGAGACGTCGGGCAGGCCGTCGGCGCCCGGGGTCCGCTTGAGCCCGGTCAGGTACACGTACCCCTCGGGGCTCTGCACGATCGACAGGTACGGCGCCAGGCCGGGGGCGGCGAGCGTCTCGGAGGTCCAGTCGGGGCCGCCGACGCGGTCCTCCGTCCAGCGGCGCAGTCCCCGGTCGGTGACGGCGTAGGCGGTGAGGCGGCCCTCCGGGCCGCGCACCAGCCAGTTGGCGGTCGCCGGGGGCGGGGTCCTCAGCGGTACGGCGGGGACGTGCGGGCGCGGCCTGGTGAGCTCGGCGACCGTGGAACTCTGCCTCGGCTGCTCCGGGTTCTGACGTCGCGACCTGCGCGCGGACCAACCGGCCATGGCCTGAGGGCCCCTTTCTTCGACACGCTGCGGATTGGAGCGACAATAACACCGGGCGGCCGCTCCCCCTTCGGCCGGGAGCGGAGGACGAGGCGATGGCCGAGCGGGTGCGGACCCTGTTGGTCGTGGACGGCGCGAACGTCGTCGGATCGGTGCCCGACGGCTGGTGGCGGGACCGGCGCGGGGCGGCCGAGCGGCTGCGCGACCGGCTGGCCGGCTACGCGGAGCAGACCGACGCCGAGGTGCTGCTGGTGGTGGAGGGCCGGGCCCGCGGGGTGGAGCCGGTGCCGGGCGTACGGGTGTCGTCGGCGCCCGGCAGCGGGGACGACCACGTGGTGGAGCTGGTGCGGGAGGCCGCCCCGCGGCCGGTCGTCGTGGCGACGGCCGACCGCGAGCTGCGCCGCCGGGTGGCGGAGCTGGGGGCCGAGTGCGTGGGGCCCAGGACGGTGGACCCGCGTTAGTCCTTGCGGGAGTCCTTGCGGGCGGGCGCGGGCGCTTCCGAGCGGCCCAGGCGGCTGTGGCCGCGGCCGTAGGCGAAGTAGACGACGGCGCCCAGCACCATCCAGATGCCGAACCGCAGCCAGGTCTCGGCGGGCAGGTTCAGCATCAGCCACAGCGAGGCCAGCACCGAGAGGACCGGCACCAGCGGCACCAGCGGGGTGCGGAAGGCGCGCGGCAGGTCGGGGCGCTGCCTGCGCAGGATGATCACGCCGAGGGCGACCACCACGAAGGCGAAGAGCGTGCCGATGTTGACCAGCTCGGCCAGCTCGTCGATGGAGGTGAAGCCCGCGACGACCGCCACGATCGCGCCGAGCAGGATCGTCGAGCGGTACGGGGTGCCGAAGCGCGGGTGGACGTGCGAGAACGTCTTGGGCAGCAGTCCGTCGCGACTCATCGCGAAGAACACCCGGGTCTGGCCGAGCAGCAGGATCATGCAGACCGAGGTGAGGCCGACGGCCGCGCCGAAGGAGATCAGGCCCGCCCAGAAGGGGTGCCCGACGGACTTGAAGGCGTCGGCGAGCGGGGCGTCGGTGGAGAGCTCGCTGTACTTCTGCATGCCGGTGACGACGATGGAGACGACGACGTAGAGGACGGTGCAGATGAGCAGCGAGCCGAGGATGCCGCGCGGGACGTCGCGCTGGGGATCGACCGTCTCCTCGGCGGCGGTGGCGACGATGTCGAAGCCGATGAAGGCGAAGAAGACGACGGCCGCCGCGGTGAAGACGCCCATCACGCCGAAGTTCGTGGGCGTGAAGCCGAACATCAACTGGACCAGCGGGGCCATCAGGCCGCTGCCGCCGTCGGCCTCCTGGGACGGCGGGACGAACGGCTTGTAGTTGGCGCCGGTGATGAAGAACGCGCCCACGATGATCACGATCAGCACGACGGTGACCTTGACGGCCACGATCACGCCGGTGACCCGGGAGGACAGCTTCATGCCGACGACCAGGACGCCGGTCAGGACCAGCACGAGCAGGCAGGCCAGCAGGTCGAAGCCGAAGGTGCCGCCCTCGCTGCCGCTGAGCGCGGCGGGCAGGTGCACCCCCGCGGTGTCGAGCAGCGAGCGCATGTACCCGGACCAGCCGACGGCCACCACCGCGCAGCCCAGCGCCAGCTCCAGGACGAGGTCCCAGCCGATGATCCAGGCGGGGAACTCGCCGAGCGAGGCGTACGAGAAGGTGTACGCGGAGCCGGCGACCGGCACGGTCGAGGCGAACTCGGCGTAGCAGAGCGCGGCGAGCGCGCACACCACGCCGGCGACGACGAAGGCGAGGGCGACCGCGGGGCCCGCGGTCTCCTTGGCGATCTTCCCGGTGAGGACGAAGATGCCGGTACCGATGATCACGCCGACGCCGAAGACGGTCAGGTCGAGCGCCGAGAGCGATTTCTTGAGCGCGTGCTCCGGCTCCTCCGTGTCCTGGATGGACTGCTCGACCGTCTTGGTCCTGAACAGGTTGCCGCTCACGGGCACACCTCCGCTGCTGGTGGTCCCCGTCATGATCGGGACGGGAGGAGTGCCGGGTACCGGGCCTGGAGCGTTTTTCACGCGAACGGGCCGGTCCGACCACCCGTACAGGGAAGTCGGACCGGCCCGTTGACCTTTGTCCTACTATGTTCCGCCCGGTCGGCGCGGCGCGCCCACCGGGTCAGTCGCGGGCCGGCTCCACCGCGCGGCTCGCCTCGAAGCGGCCGTCCAGCCGGGAGACCAGACCGGTGACCTGGCGCGCGATGTCCGGGGCGGTGAGCCCGATCTCGGCGAGCACCTCGCCGCGCGAGGCATGGTCCAGGAAGCGCGCCGGGATGCCGAAGTCGCGCAGCGGCACGTCGACGTCGGCGTCGCGCAGCGCCTGGGCGACGGCGGAGCCGACGCCGCCAACGCGGATGTTGTCCTCGACCGTGACGACGACGCGGTGGCGCTCGGCCAGCGGGGCCATCGCCTCGTCCACCGGCTTGACCCAGCGCGGGTCGACCACGGTGGTGGAGATGCCCTGCTGGTCCAGGAGCCCGGCGATCTCCAGGCACATCGGCGCCAGGGCGCCCACCGAGACCAGCAGCACGTCGGGCTTGTCGGTGCCCGCCTCGCGCAGCACGTCCATGCCGCCGACCCGGCCCACGGCGGGGACGGCCGGGCCGACCGCGCCCTTGGAGAAGCGCACCACGGTCGGGGCGTCGTCGACCTCGACGGCCTCGCGCAGCTGGGCGCGGACCTGGTCGGCGTCGCGCGGGGCGGCGAGCCGCAGGCCGGGCACGACCTGGAGGATCGACATGTCCCACATGCCGTTGTGCGAGGCGCCGTCGGTGCCCGTGACACCGGCCCGGTCGAGCACGAACGTCACCCCGCACCTGTGCAGGGCCACGTCCATCAGGACCTGGTCGAAGGCGCGGTTGAGGAAGGTGGCGTACACCGCGAAGACCGGGTGCAGCCCGCCGGTGGCCAGGCCGGCGGCGGAGACCGCGGCGTGCTGCTCGGCGATGCCGACGTCGTACACCCGCTTGGGGAAGGCCTTGGCGAACTTGTCCAGGCCGACCGGCTGGAGCATGGCCGCCGTGATGGCGACGACGTCCTGGCGCTCCTTGCCGAGCTTGACCATCTCCTCGCCGAAGACCGAGGTCCAGTCGGCGCCGGAGGTGGCGATCGGCAGCCCGGTGTCCGGGTGGATCTTGCCGACCGCGTGGAAGCGGTCCGCCTCGTCCTGCAGGGCGGGCTGGTAGCCGCGGCCCTTCTCGGTGAGGCAGTGCACGATGACCGGGCCGCCGAACCGCTTGGCCTTGGCCAGCGCCGACTCCAGGGCCTCGATGTCGTGGCCGTCGATGGGGCCGACGTACTTCAGGCCCAGGTCCTCGAACATGCCCTGCGGCGCGATGAAGTCCTTCAGGCCCTTCTTGGCGCCGTGCAGCGTCTCGTACAGCGGCTTCCCGACCACGGGGGTGCGGTCCAGGATGTCCTTGGTACGGGCCAGGAAGCGCTCGTAGCCGTCGGTGGTGCGCAGGGTCGCCAGGTGGTTGGCGAGACCACCGATCGTGGGGGCGTAGGAGCGCTCGTTGTCGTTGACGACGATGACGAGCGGGCGGTCCTTGGCCTCGGCGATGTTGTTCAGCGCCTCCCAGGCCATGCCGCCGGTCAGCGCGCCGTCGCCGATGACCGCGACCACGCGCTCGTCGGTGCCGCGCACCTCACTGGCCTTGGCCAGGCCGTCGGCCCAGCCGAGCACGGTCGAGGCGTGCGAGTTCTCGATCACGTCGTGCTCGGACTCGGCCTGCGAGGGGTAGCCGGACAGGCCGCCCTTCATCTTCAGCCGGGAGAAGTCCTGCCGCCCGGTGAGCAGCTTGTGCACGTAGGACTGGTGCCCGGTGTCCCAGAGGACCTTGTCCTTCGGGGAGTGGAACACGCGGTGCAGCGCGATGGTCAGCTCGACCACACCGAGGTTGGGGCCGAGGTGTCCGCCGGTCTTGGAGACGGCGTCCACGAGGAAGGTCCGGATCTCTGCGGCCAGCTGGTCCAGCTGCTCCGGGCTGAGCCGGTCCAGATCGCGCGGTCCCTTGATACGGGTAAGCAGCGCCACCCGTGCCTCCTTGCGTTTGAGCTGGTCGAGCTTGCCGATTTTGTCGAGTCTAATGTTCCGCTCCGGCCTGCGGTCATCGGGCGGTGCGTTCTGCGTCACGCCGTTGGCGGACATTTCATCCGACATTCAGCGGGGACGCGAAAGCGCCCGGCACCGGTTCTCGGTGCCGGGCACTTGGTGCGGGCGCTACGCGCGACCTGCGGTCTTCTGGGTGCGGCGGGAGATCGAGTCGATCACCACGGCGGCCAGCAGGACGGCGCCGGTGATCATGTACTGGATGGCGTTCGCCATGCCGATCATGTTCAGGCCCTGCTGGATCGACTGGATCACGATCATGCCCAGCAGCGCCGACCAGACCTTGCCCCGGCCGCCGAAGAGGCTGGTGCCGCCGATCACGGCCGCGGCGATGACCAGCATCAGCGTGTTGCCGCCGCCGACGTTCTTGGTGGCGCCGCCGGAGAGGCTGGCGATGAACAGGCCGCCGAAGGCGCCGAGCGTGCCGGAGATCGCGAAGACGGTGATCCGGACCCGGTCGACGTTGATGCCGGCGCGGCGGGCCGCCTCGGCGTTGCCGCCGACCGCGAAGACCTGGCGGCCGAAGGTGGTGCGGCGGGCCACGAAGTCGGCGACCACCAGGACGGCCAGGAAGAGCACCAGGGCCAGCGGCAGGCCGCGGGCGCCCTCGGGCTCGTTCAGGACGTAGGCGACGACCAGCACGAGCAGCGCGATGACCGCAGTGCGCAGGATGATCTCGCTGGTCGGGCGGGCCGGCAGCCCCGCGGCGCGGCGGCGCTTGCTGTCGAGCAGCAGGGAGGCGGCGTAGGCGACGACCGCGAGGACGGCGAGGCCGTACGCGGCGCCCTTGTCCTCGAAGAAGTAGTTCGTCAGGTTCTCCACCACGCTGCCCGACGGCGCGTTGATGGAGCCCTCCTTGCCCATCAGCCACTCCTGCAGGCCGCTCCAGCCCAGGAAGCCGGCCAGGGTGACCACGAAGGCGGGCACGCCGATCTTGGCGAAGAAGAAGCCGTGCAGGGCGCCCAGCGCCATGCCGGAGAGGATCGCGACGGCGATGGCCGCCCAGTCGTTCCAGCCGCTGTTGACGTTGAGGTTGGCCCACACCGCCGCCCCCACGCCCGCGACCGAGCCGACCGAGAGGTCGATCTCGCCGAGGATGAGGACGAAGACGATGCCGACGGCCATGATGCCGATGCCGGAGCTGTAGACCGCGACGTTGGCGACCGAGCTGGCCGACAGGAAGTTGCTGTTCTGCAGCTGGAAGACGACCGCGATGACGATCAGGCCCAGGATGACGGGCAGCGAGCCGAGCTCGCCGCCGCGCACCTTGCGCTTGAACTCGGTGAGGTAGCCCTTGAAGCCCTCCTCGCGCACCAGCAGGCGCGGGTCGACGGCGGGTATCGCGTCGGCGGCGGGGGCGGCGGACTCGGTGGGAGCGCTCTCGGCGGGCACGACGGGGCTCTCCGGGTCCTGCGGGGTCTTGGCGAGGTCGCTCACTTCGCGTCCTCCTTCTCGGCGGCGGTGCGCGCCTGGCGGCGGGTCACGGCGTTGTCCGTGGCGCCGGTGATCGCGGCGATGATCTCTTCGTGCGAGGTGGTCTTCACGTCGAAGACCCCGTTGTTGCGGCCCAGGCGCAGCACGGCCACGCGGTCGGCGACGGCGCGCACGTCCGCCATGTTGTGGCTGATGAGGATGACGCCGTGGCCGCGCTCGCGCAGCCGCTCGACCAGGTCGAGGACCTGGGCGGTCTGCTCGACGCCGAGGGCGGCGGTGGGCTCGTCCAGGATGACGACCCTGGGGTCGCCGATCAGGGCGCGCGCGATGGCGACGACCTGGCGCTGGCCGCCGGAGAGCGAGGCGACCGGGATGCGCACGCTGGGGATGCGGATCGACAGGGTGTCGAGCAGCTCCTTGGCGCGCTTCTCCATGGCGATCTCGTCGAGCACCGAGGCGGTGCGCAGCTCGCTGCCGAGGAAGAGGTTGGCGACGACGTCGAGGTTGTCGCAGAGCGCGAGGTCCTGGTAGACGGTGGCGACGCCGAGCTCGGAGGCGTCGTGCGGCCGCGCGATGCGGACCGTCTTGCCGTTCCATTCGATGGCGCCCTCGTCGATCGGGTGGACGCCCGAGATCGTCTTGACGAGGGTGGACTTGCCGGCGCCGTTGTCGCCGACCAGGGCGACGACCTCGCCGGCGTGGATCTCCAGGTCTACGTCGGTGAGCGCCTGTACGGCGCCGAACCGCTTGGAGACTCCGCGCAACGCCAGCACGGGCGTAGCGGACACGTGAATCATCTCCTTCGCCGCCTGACCGGCGGGGATGGTGGTACGAGGGGGTGCGAGGGGACGCGGGTGAAGTCCGGCGCCCCGCCGCCGCTGCGGGGCGGTGGATGGGGCGGGGCGCCGGACCGGACTGCTGCGGCAGGATGTCGGCGCTATGAGTGTGCAGCGCCGACGGCCTTGCCGACAGGGGCGGTTACTTGATGCCCGCCGCGTCGCACGCCGCCTTGTACTCGGCCGTGCAGATCTCGGAAGCCTTGTAGACCTGGTCCTTGATGATGCTGCCGGCGATGTCCGTCTTGGTGACGATCTGGGCGTCGTACAGCTTCGCCGGGATGCCCTTGAACTCGCCGGTGAGGCTGTCGACCTTGACCGGGGTGAGGTCGTCGGTCTTCTCGCCCTTGAGCAGGCGTACGGCGATCTCGGCGGTGGTCTCGGCCTCCGGCTTGATCTGCTTGTAGATCGTGAAGGCCTGATCGCCCTTCAGGATCCGCTGCAGGCCCGCCAGTTCGGCGTCCTGGCCGCCGACCGGGACCTTGATGCCCTGCTTGTTGAGGGCGGTGATGATGCCGCCGGCCATGCCGTCGTTGGCGGAGTAGACGCCCTGGAAGCCGCCCTTGCCGAGCGAGTCGATGGCGGCACCCATCTTCTTGTTGGCCTCGTCCGGCGACCAGTCCGGGATGTCCTGCTCGTAGACGACCTTCTTGACCTGGCTGTCCAGGACGCTGTGGGCGCCCTTCTTGAACAGCGGGGCGTTCGGGTCGGTCGGCGAGCCGTTGATCATCACGACGTTGCTCTCCTTGGCCTTGGCGCCAAGCGCCTTGACCAGGGCCTCGCCCTGCAGACGGCCGATCTTCTCGTTGTCGTAGGACACGTAGGCGGAGATCGGGCCCTCGGCCAGGCGGTCGTACGCGACGACCTTGACGCCCTTCTTCTCGGCCTGCTGCACCCAGGACTTGGTCGCCTTGTAGTCGACGGAGTCCAGGATGATGACCTTCACGCCCTGCGTGACGAGCGCGTCGAACTGCTTCTTCTGCGTCTCGGTGTCCTGCGCGGCGTTGTTGTACTTGACTTCGCAGTCCGAGCACAGCGCCTTGATCTTCGCCTCCATGATGGGGCGGTCGAAGGTCTCGTAGCGCGTGGTCTTGTTCTCCGGCAGCAGCAGGCCGATGGTCTTGCTGTCACCGCCGCTGCCGCCCTTGTCGCCGTCGCCCGCCTTGCCGCAGGCGGCGAGGGAGAGGGCCATCGAGACCGCGGCCGTGCCTATGACGACGCGACGCGTCATTGCGTTCATGTGGGTGTGCCTCCCTGACGAGGCCGCGACGTTGCGGCCGAGGTGGCTGGAAGTCAACTCGGCTGCCGGGCCAGCGTCAAGGAGTAAATCCTTAACGAGATGACAACGGTGCCATCCGTTATCTAAGTGAAGGCAGGAGAGGCCGAAGGGAGGGCACTTTCCAGAAGGGTCGAATCACCCATTTCACTCAGTACGAGGGCCAGCGCACCCAGCACTTCGGCGCGTCCGCCGAGCGCTCCCGAGGCCAGCGAGAGCTGGCGCGCGGCGCTCGGGATCGCGTACCGCGAGACCGAGTCGCGGATCGGCCCGAGGACCAGCTCCCCCGCCTCGGCGAGGTCCCCTCCGAGCACCACCCGGCTCGGGTTGAGCAGGTTGCACAGGTTCGCCACGCCGCTGCCGATGTGCCGGCCGACGTCGGCGACCACCCGGCGGCAGCCCGGGTCGCCCTCGCGGGCGAGCTGCACCACGCGCTCCATGGTGAGGTCCGGGCCGTGGCTGGACTGGAGCAGCGGCAGCACGTACCGGGCGGCGGTGAAGGTCTCCAGGCAGCCGCGGTTGCCGCAGCGGCAGACCGGGCCCGACTCGTCGAGCGTGATGTGCCCGATCTCGCCCGCGGTGCCGCCGGGGCCCCGGTAGATCTGCCCGTCGATGACCAGGCCGGCCCCGACCCCGCTGGCGACCTTGATGTACGCCAGGTCCTTCACGCCGCGGCCGCTGCCCCACACCAGCTCGCCCAGGGCGCCCAGGTTGGCGTCGTTGTCGACGTACACCGGGACGCCGAGCCGGGCGGCCAGCTCCTCGCTGGGGTTGATGCCGGTCCAGCCCGGCAGGATCGAGGTGGAGCCGAGGGTGCCGGAGGAGACGTCGATGGGGCCCGGCACGCCCAGGCCGACGCCGACCACCTTGTCGGGACCGATCCCGGTGGCCTCCACCAGCCGCTTGACCAGCTGCTCCGCCCGGCCGAAGCCCTGCGCGGAGGAGGCGTCCACGTCCAGCGGCTCGGCCTCCTCGGCGAGCACCTGGTGGGCCAGGTTGCCGATCGCCACGCGCAGGTGGGTGTGGCCGAAGTCGACGCCGATGACGACGCCCGCGTCACCGCTGAGCGAGACGCTGCGGGCGCGGCGGCCGCCGGCGGAGGTGGGGGTCACCTCGACGGTGCCGCCGTCCTTGAGCTCGCGCACGATGTTGGAGACGGTGGCGGCGGACAGGCCGGTCGTCCTGGCGATCTCGGCCTGGGTGAGCGATCCGGCCATGCGCACCGCGCGGACGACCCGTTCCAGGTTGGCCCTGTGCAGAGATGTCTGCGACCCCGGAGTCTCCATCGACTCTCTCACTCCCACCGTTTTCTCCAACATGTGAACTCTAAGCTGAGCCTTTCGGGTTGGCCCCCGTCAAGACCTTGAGCGGCGCGAGACTCCGATGAGCGCAAGCCGTGCGGAAATGTCCGACATGAGCGGTGTGCTAGCCTCGGCGAGGCGTTGATCCTCTGCGGTCGCTCTCTTTCTTTGACCGGATCACGCTTTCCGCACAGGCACGGACCGAGGAGGTGATCGGGAACCATGAGTCCCGAACGAAGTCCTCGCCGCCGCGCCTCCTCGCGACGCTGACACCCTCCCGTACGCGGTTTCGCGCCACCGGTCACCCGTGACCGGTGACATGTCACGCGTCACACCCGGGCGATCACCCCTCGTACGTCACGCTTCACCGCTCACGGTTCCACGGACCGTACGGAACCCCTTCCGCACCCCGTAGCCGTACGGCGGCGGTGTCGTAGCCGTACAGGAGCGGTGCGCACCGGTGCGTCCCGCCCGGGAGCCCGCCGCGCCGCCTCGGCCGTCGCGGGTCGTCCGTACGCGTACGCACGCCCCTCCCCCGTCCCGCGGACCCGTCCGCCCATCCACGACCACTCCGTGTGCCGACGTGCGCACGGAGGGAGGTTCCGTCATGTCCCAGCACCTGCTCACCCCCGTGAAGAACGCTCCGCCGGGCCGGGGTCCCGGCCACCGCCCCGGGCGCCGCGAGCGCAAGGCCGCCGAGCTCGGCACCCGTACCCGCGCGGTCGCCGACCAGCTCGGCGCCGTCAGCGCGCGCCCCTCCACCGAGGTCCTGCACGACCTCTCGGTCACCCGCCAGGGCCTCACCGTGCAGGAGGCCGCGCACCGCCTGGAGGTCCACGGGCGCAACGTCGTCGCCGAGGAGCGCGCGCCGCGCTGGTACGCCCAGCTGGCCAAGGCGTTCTGGAACCCCTTCATCCTGGTCCTGGCCGGCCTGGCCGCCGTCATGTTCTGGCAGGACCCGGCCGACCCCGGCGTGCTGATCCTGTCCGCCATGGTCGTGATCAGCGCGCTGCTGCGGTTCTGGCAGGAGTACCGCTCCGGGCGCGCGGCCGACGCCCTGAAGGAGCTCGTCACCACGACGACGGCGGTACGGCGCCGGGCCGGGCGCGGCGCGCGTACCACCACCGTCGAGGTGCCGATGGACCAGGTGGTGCCCGGTGACATCGTGCGGCTCGCGGCGGGCGACATCGTCCCCGCCGACCTGCGGCTGCTCACCGGCAAGGACCTGATGGTCAGTCAGGCGGCGCTGTCCGGCGAGTCGTTGCCGGTCGCCAAGGCCGACCTGCGCGGCGAGGACGACGGGCGCTCGGCGGCCGTGGACCCGGTCGACGCCGACAACCTGTGCCTGATGGGCACCTCGGTGACCTCGGGCACCGCCACCGGCGTGGTGGTCGCCACCGGCGCCCGCACCTACTTCGGCTCGATGGCCGGGTCGCTGGTCGGCGAGCGGCCGCGGACCAACTTCGACACCGGGGTGCGCAAGGTCAGCTTCCTGCTGATCCGGTTCATGCTGGTGATGGTCCCGGTGGTCTTCGTCATCAACGGCCTGACCAAGGGCGACTGGGACGAGGCGCTGCTGTTCGCGATCGCCGTCGCGGTCGGCCTCACCCCCGAGATGCTGCCCATGGTGGTCTCGGCGAACCTGGCGCGCGGCGCGGTCGCCATGTCCCGGCGCAAGGTCGTCGTCAAGCGCCTCAACGCGATCCAGAACCTGGGCGCCATGGACGTGCTGTGCACCGACAAGACCGGCACCCTCACCGAGGACCGCATCGTCCTCGACCGCTACCTGGACACCCACGGCCGCGAGGACGGCGAGGTGCTGGAGTACGCGTACCTCAACGCGCACTTCCAGACCGGCCTGCGCAACCTGCTCGACCAGGCGGTCATCGACCGCGTGCACGAGGCCGAGGAGGTTGTCGTCGACACGCGCTTCACGATGGTCGACGAGATCCCCTTCGACTTCGCGCGCCGCCGGATGTCGGTGGTGCTGAACCGCAACAGCGTGCTGGGCGGCGCGGGCCGCCCGGACCACGTGATCGTCACCAAGGGCGCCGTCGAGGAGGTCCTGGCGCTGTGCCGGATGACCGACCCGGAGCGGGCCGAGGTCACCCGCATCACCGACCGGCTCGGCCGTGAGGGCCTGCGGGTGCTGGCCGTGGCGACGCGCACCGTCGAGCACGCCAGGAACGCCTACACCGTCGCCGACGAGGCCGACCTGACCCTGGTGGGCTTCCTCGCCTTCCTCGACCCGCCGAAGCAGGACGCCGCCGAGGCGCTCCGGGCGCTGGCCGGGAACGGGGTGGCCGTCAAGGTGGTCACCGGCGACAACGAGCTGGTCGCCGCGCGGGTCTGCGCGGACGTCGGCATCGACGTGGGCACCGTCGCCACCGGCGCCGCCGTGGACGCCCTCGACGACGAGGGCCTGCGCGAACTGGCGCGCCGCACCACGGTGTTCGCCAAGACCAACCCGGTGCAGAAGGCCCGTGTCGTACGCGCCCTGCAGGCCGACGGGCACACGGTCGGCTTCCTGGGCGACGGCATCAACGACGCCCCCGCGCTGCGCGACGCCGACGTCGGCATCTCCGTCGACACGGCCGTGGACATCGCCAAGGAGTCCGCGGACATCATCCTGCTGGAGAAGGACCTCACCGTCCTGGAGCAGGGCGTCCTGCAGGGCCGCCAGACCTTCGGCAACACCATCAAGTACATCAAGATGACGGCCTCCTCGAACTTCGGGAACGTCTTCTCGGTGCTGGTCGCGTCCGCCTTCATCCCGTTCCAGCCGATGCTCGCCGTGCAGCTCCTGGTGCAGAACCTGGCGTACGACATCTCCCAGCTGGCCACCCCGTGGGACCGGATGGACCCGGACTACCTGCGCCGGCCGCGCACCTGGGATGCCCGCGGCATCGGGCGGTTCATGCTGGTGATGGGCCCGACCAGCTCGGTCTTCGACATCACCACCTTCCTGCTGATGTGGAACGTCTTCGGGGCCGACTCCGAGGCGCACCAGGCCCTGTTCCAGTCGGGCTGGTTCGTGGAGGGGCTGCTCACCCAGACGCTGGTGGTGCACATGCTGCGCACCCGCAAGATCCCGTTCGTGCAGTCGCGGGCGACCTGGCCGGTGCTGCTGATGACGGGCCTGGTGATGGCGTTCGGCCTGTACCTGCCGTTCTCGCCGCTGGCCGGGGCGCTGGGCATGACCGTGCTGCCGATGTCGTACTTCCCGTGGCTGGTCGGCACGCTGCTGGCGTACTGCGCGCTGACCCAGCTGGTGAAGACGTGGTACATCCGGCGCTTCCACGCCTGGCTGTGACGGGGTAGGCGCGCGCCGGACGCGCGAGGGCGGGGCCCGTACGGTGTCACACCGTACGGTCCCCGCCCCATCTGTCACATGTCACGCGGCACATGTCACGCGCCGCACAGCGCGCATCACATGTCACACGCCACACGTCACACGTCACACGCACTACTTCATCGCGCCGGCCGTCAGCCCCGCCTGGACCTGGCGCTGGAAGACCGCGTACACCACGAGCACCGGCAGCATCGCGATCATCATGCCGGCCATCAGCGCGCCCCAGTCGTTCTCGTAGCCCTGCTGGAGCGCGATCATCGCCAGGCCCTGGGTCAGGACGTACTTGTCCTCCTGCTGGTTGAGCACCATCGGCAGCAGGTACTGGTTCCACTGCCCCAGGAAGTTGAAGATGCCGATGCTGATCAGGCCGGGCTTGGCCATCGGCAGCATCACCTGGAAGAACGTCCGGGTGTGCGACGCCCCGTCGATCATCGCGGCCTCGGCCACCGAACTCGGCAGCGTGCGGAAGAACGCGGTCATGAAGAAGACCGTGAAGGGCAGCGAGTACGCGATGTAGACCAGGATCAGCCCCTGGTACGTGGCCAGCAGCGAGCTGCCCGGGAAGTCCCGCAGGACGAAGAACAGCGGGATCACCAGCATGAACACCGGGAAGGACATCCCGGCCACGAACAGGTAGTAGATGAAGCGGTTGCCGGGGAACTGGAAGCGGGCCAGCACGTAGGCGGCCATGGAGCCGAGCACCATGGTGCCGATCACCGAACCGCCCACCACGATCACGGTGTTGATGAAGTACTGCCCCATGTTCGCCTTGTTCCAGGCGTTGGACCAGTTCTCCCAGTGGAAGACGGTCGGCAGTCCCCACGGGTCGCTGAGGATGCCGTTGCTGTCCTTGAAGGCGCTCCACAGCACCCACAGCAGCGGCACGCCGACCATCAGCGCCCACAGGACCAGGATGCCGTGGGAGAAGACGTTGAGGATGCCGCCCTCGCTGCGGCGCCCGTTCGCGGGCCCCAGCTTGCGCAGGCTCCGCTTGCCGCCCGCCGCGGGCGCGTCCTGCTTCGCCACGGCCTTGATCTCTTCGGTGGTCATCGGCCGTACCCCTAGTACTCGATCCGCTCACGGCGCGCGAAGCGCATCGTGAGCACGGCGAACGTCATCGTGACAATGAGCATCGCGATGCCCATGGCGGAGGCGTAGCCGAACTGGCTGTCCCGGAACGCCGTCAGGTAGAGCCGCAGCGGCATGACGTCGGTCGCGCCGTCCGGGCCGCCCATGTTGACGGACATGATCTGCACCAGCGCGAAGGCGTCGAGGGCGACGATGCCCATGTACACCCAGCCGGTCTGGACCGTGTCCCACAGCAGCGGGAGGGTGATCCTGAAGAAGGTGTGGGAGCGGCCGGCGCCGTCGAGCAGCGCCGCCTCGTAGATCTCGCGCGGGATGGAGGCCATCGCGGCGGAGAACAGGACGACGTAGAAGCCGACGTTCGCCCAGACCATGACGGCGCTGATGCACCACAGCGCGAGGCTCTTCTCGCCCAGCCAGGAGTTCTGCAGGCCGTCCAGGCCCACCGCGCCGAGCAGCGAGTTGAGCATGCCGTCACTGGGGTCGGGGTTGTAGATGTTGAACCAGATCACCGCGACGATCGTGATCGAGATGACCTGCGGGAAGAAGAAGACGAACTTGTAGAACTTCGAGCCCGAGACGCCGGTGACGACGTCACCGCGCTTGCGGCGTCCGCCGACGTTCAGCATGAACGCGAAGAACAGGCCGAGGCCGAGCGTGACGACCGGCAGCCCGATCAGCATGTAGACGTTGTGGCGCAGCGCGTTCCAGAACTCCTCGCTGTTCCACAGGCGTACGAAGTTGTCCAGGCCGACGAACTTCGCCGTGCCGACCAGGCCCGACCAGTCGGTCATGGAGATCTGGAAGGCCTGGACGAACGGGGAGATGACGAACACCCCGTAGATCAGCAGTGGTAGGGCCAGGAAGCCCACGATGAATCGGTACTTGCCGTGTTGCATGGTGCTTCCCGGCCCTTCCCCTCGGTCCGTACCTGTGCCGGAGCCCGTCGGCCGGCCGCCGCTCGCCGCGGCGGCCGTGCCCTCGGCCAGGCGGTGCGCCTGGCCGGACGGTGCGCGTGATCAGACGGTGCTTGATCAGACGGTGCGCTTGAACTTCGTGATGGAGCTGTCCGCGGCGACCTTGTCCGCCTCCGCCTGGGCCTTCTTGATCCAGTCGGCGGCCTTGAGCTCACCGGTGAGGAGCTGGCCGGTGAGGCCGCCGAGCTTCTCGTCGGTCAGCGCCGGGTACCACTCCTGCAGCTGGAGGCTGATGATGTTCTTGCCCGCCTCCTTGAACACCTTGCTGGCGGAGGCGAGGCCCGGCGAGAGCTGCATGCCCTCGGTGGCGTCCATGACGCAGGTCAGGGACTTCACCTTGGTGGCGAAGTTCTGCGCGTGCTTCTTGGAGAGCATGATGCGCAGCAGCTCCATGCCGCCGGCCGGGTTCTTGCCCTTGGCGGAGACGATGTACGGCTCGCTGGGCTCGGCGCGCAGGGTGCCGTGCGGCAGCTTGTCGCCGGTGCCGTCGAAGAGCGCGCCGACCGCCATGCCGAAGTCCTTCGGCGTGGTGGGGGCGGCCTCGTTCTCCACCCAGGAGCCGTTGGGGATGAAGACGGCGCGGCCCTTGTTCCAGGCGGTCTGCGACTGGATGTGGGTCAGGCCCTGGCTGCCCTCCAGGAAGTACTTCTTGGCGGCCAGCTCCTCGTAGTGCTCCAGGACCTCCTTGACGGCGTCGTTCTTCGTCCAGGCGTTGGGCTCCAGGTTGTCGATCGCGATCCAGCCGTCCATGCCGCCGATCTTGGCGATCTGGGCGAACAGGTTGAAGTGCACGTAGTACGGGTACTTGCCCGCGTACGTCCAGGGGGCGACCCCGGTCTTCTTGATCTCCCCGCAGAGGGTGACCATCTCGCTCAGGGTCTTGGGGTACTGCCAGCCCTTGGAGTCGAGGAGCTTCTGGGAGTACCAGGTGCCGTAGATGGTGAAGGCGTAGTACAGGACGTCGAAGACGTCGCCGTGCTTGCCCTTCTCGATGGTGCTCGGGTGGATCGTGTCCCGGACCTTCTTGTTCGGGTCGTCGATCGAGGCCGCGTCGAGGAGCACGCCCAGGTCCTGGAGCTGCTTCTGCGAGGACAGCTTGTTCATGTCCAGGTGGTCGGCGCCGGAGTTGTCGATGACGTCCGGCGGGTTGCCGCCCGCGAAGCGCGGGGTGAGCTTGGGGCCGACCGCCTGGGTGCCGGTGTGCTTGACGTCGACGCCGTAGGTGGCCTTGTAGTCGGCCTCCGCGTCCTTGGCGTACTGGTCGCCCAGGCCGCCCTTGAAGATGAACGCCTCCATCGGGGCGCCGTTCTTCACGCCCAGGGGGTTCTTGGCGGTCTTCTCGCCCTCGGGCTTGCTGCTCTTGTCGTCGCCGCCGCCACCGCCGGTGGCGCAGGCGGACAGGAAGCCCATGGTCGGCACGGCGATGAGGCCGAGCGCCGCGGAGCGCTTGATCAGGTCGCGGCGGCCGAGACCGGTGGTGTCGTTGTGGGCGGAGGTGGATCCCATGCTCAAGTCCTCGCCTTCATACAGGACTCAGGCGGTGTACCGGTCGCCCGTCCTGCTCGACTGAGACGAAGGGCCCTGCCACCGCGGTGAATTGCAAGCTCGGTTCGTACGGAATCACCCGGGGAGAACGGAGTTCACCCCGCACTGCGCGAACGGCCAGCCGCCGTCGAGCCCCGTTTCCCCTGGCCCGGGCCGCTCCGCGAACGGGCCGCCCGGACGCGGACAGGTATAGTCCACTGCCCGTCAACTGAGCAAGATCGAAAGCAGGGTTGGCCGCCAGTCTTTCCCGAGTTGAGACCTCACGGATATCTGGAGCGCGCCGCGGAGCTTTTCTCCCGCCCTTCCCGCGCGAACTGGCCGAATACACCCTTCTGACCCCGTCAACACCCTTGACACCACCCTTCACTTGGCGCCCTACTAGAGCCTGCGCGACATAATTGACAACGTTGTCTCAGAGAAAAGGCCCGGGATGCGACCCAGCCCCAGACCTCGTTCCAGACCTCGTTACGGACCACCTCACGGGGGTTGGTACGGACCAATTCGGGTGGCGGCGCTGATCGCGTCCGCCTCACTCGTCCTCGGAGGCGTCCAATCGGCCGCATTCGCGGCTCCCGCCCGGCCCGCGGCGGAAAAGGAGTTCTCTTCCTCCTTCGAGGCCAAGGACCCCCAGCCGCAGTGGCGCAACACCGTCGAAGTGGGAACAGACGGAAAGAAGCGGTCATCGGGAGTGGACGGCGGCTTCTCGGCGGGAATCCCGGGAAACGTCACGGACCGGGTGACCGAGGTGCGCGCGAGCGGTGAGAACGCGGGCTCGGGCGAGACCAAGGAGAACCTGGTCGACCTCCAGCCCACCACCAAGTGGCTCACCTTCGAGACCACCGCCTGGGCCGAGTTCGACCTGGACGAACCCGTCAAGGTCGTGACGTACGCCCTCACTTCGGCCAATGACTTCGCCGCACGCGACCCGAAGGACTGGACCCTCAAGGGCTCGGCCGACGGCAAGGACTGGAAGGTCCTGGACAGCCGCTCCGGGGAGGCCTTCACCGGCCGCTTCCAGACCAGGTCGTACGACTTCGAGAACGGCACCGCCTACCCGCACTACCGCCTGGAGATCACCGCGAACAACGGCGCACCGGACATCCTCCAACTCGCCGACGTGCAGTTCTCCAACGGCGACACCTCCCAGCCGGTGCCCGAGGACATGCGCAGCCTGGTCGACCGGGGCCCGGGCGGCTCCCCCACCGCCAAGGCCAACGCGGGCTTCACCGGGGTGCGGGCGCTGCGCTACGCGGGCACGCACGAGCCGGACGGGCGCGCGTACTCGTACAACAAGGTCTTCGACGTGGACACCGCCGTGGGGCGCGACACCGAGCTGTCGTACCGGATCTTCCCGTCGATGGCGGAGACGGACCTGAACTACCCCGCCACGAACGTGTCGGTGGACCTCGCCTTCACCGACGGCACCTATCTGAGCGACCTGGGCGCGCGGGACGGCCACGGCGGCGTCCTGTCGCCGCGGGGCCAGGGCGCCGCCAAGCGGCTGTACGTCAACCAGTGGAACCAGGTCACCTCCCGGATCGGCGCGGTCGCGGCGGGCAGGACGGTGGACCGGATCCTGGTGGCGTACGACTCCGACCGGGGCCCGGCCACGTTCCAGGGCTGGATCGACGACGTCTCGCTGAAGGTCCGGGCCCCCGAGAAGCCGCTGGCCCGGGTGTCGGACTACGCCTCCACGGTGCGCGGCACCAACTCCAGCGGCTCCTTCTCCCGCGGCAACACCTTCCCCGCGACGGCGGTGCCGCACGGCTTCAACTTCTGGACCCCGGTGACCAACGCGGCGTCCAAGAGCTGGCTGTACGAGTACGCGCGCGGCAACAACGCGGACAACCTGCCCACCGTGCAGGCCTTCGCCGCGAGCCACGAGCCGAGCCCCTGGATGGGCGACCGGCAGACGTTCCAGCTGATGCCGTCGGCGGCGGCCGGCGCCCCGGAGACCGACCGGGTCAAGCGGGGGCTGGCGTTCCGGCACGAGAAGGAGACGGCGAGGCCGCACTACTACGGGGTGACGTTCGAGAACGGTCTCAAGGCCGAGATCGCCCCGACCGATCACGCGGCGATGATGCGGTTCACCTATCCCGGTGACGACGCCTCGGTGGTCTTCGACAACGTCACCGAGGAGGGCGGCCTCACGCTGGACCCGGCGACCTCGTCCTTCACCGGCTTCTCCGACGTCAAGAGCGGACTGTCGACCGGCGCCACCCGGATGTTCGTGTACGGCGTCTTCGACGCGCCGGTCACCGGCTCCGCCGCGCAGGGCGTCAAGGGCCACTTCCGCTTCGACGCGGGCGGGGACCGGACGGTGACGCTGCGCATGGCCACCTCGCTGATCAGCGTGGACCAGGCGAAGGACAACCTGGCCGGCGAGGTGCCGCGGGGCACGCGCTTCGAGCGGGTCCGCGAGCGGGCCCAGGACGCCTGGGACGACGTGCTCGGCCGGGTCGAGGTGGAGGGCGCGAGCCGCGACCAGCTGGTGACCCTGTACTCCAGCCTCTACCGGCTCTACCTCTACCCCAACTCCGGCTTCGAGAAGGTGGGTTCGAAGCAGCGGTACGCCAGCCCGTTCTCCCCGGCGACCGGCCCGGACACCCCGACGCGGACCGGCGCGAAGATCGTCGACGGGAAGGCGTACGTCAACAACGGCTTCTGGGACACCTACCGCACCACCTGGCCCGCCTACTCCTTCCTCACCCCGAAGAAGGCCGGCGAGCTGGTGGACGGCTTCGTCCAGCAGTACAAGGACGGCGGCTGGATCTCGCGCTGGTCCTCCCCCGGCTACGCGGACCTGATGACCGGCACATCCTCGGACGTGGCGTTCGCCGACGCGTACGTCAAGGGCGTCGGCTTCGACGCGGAGGCCGCCTACCAGGCCGCCCTGAAGAACGCCACGGTCGTGCCGCCCAGCCAGGGCGTGGGCCGCAAGGGCATGGAGACCTCGCCGTTCCTCGGCTACGCCTCCACCGAGACCCACGAGGGCCTGTCCTGGTCGCTGGAGGGGTACCTCAACGACTACGGCATCGCGAAGATGGGCGAGGCCCTGTACGAGAAGACCGGCAAGAAGCGGTACAAGGACGAGTCGGCGTACTTCCTCAACCGCGCGCGGGGCTACGTCACGCTGTTCGACTCCAAGGCGGGGTTCTTCCAGGGCCGCGACCTCAAGGGCGACTGGCGGGTGCCCAGCGACCGGTTCGACCCCCGGGTCTGGGGCTACGACTACACGGAGACCAACGGCTGGGGCTACGCCTTCACCGCGCCGCAGGACTCCCGGGGCCTGGCCAACCTCTACGGCGGGCGCGCGGGCCTGGCGGAGAAGCTGGACGAGTACTTCGCCACCCCGGAGACGGCGAGCCCGGAGTTCGTCGGCTCCTACGGCAGCGTCATCCACGAGATGACCGAGGCCAGGGACGTGCGGATGGGCATGTACGGCCACTCCAACCAGGTCGCCCACCACGTCACGTACATGTACGACGCCGCCTCGCAGCCGTACAAGACGCAGGAGAAGGTGCGCGAGGTGCTGTCCCGGCTGTACACCGGCAGCGAGATCGGGCAGGGCTACCACGGCGACGAGGACAACGGCGAGCAGTCCGCCTGGTACCTCTTCTCCGCGCTCGGCTTCTACCCGCTGGTGATGGGCAGCGGCGAGTACGCGATCGGGTCGCCGCTGTTCACCAAGGCGACCGTGCACCTGGACAACGGGCGCGACCTGGTGGTGAAGGCCCCGCGCAACAGCGCGACGAACATCTACGTGCAGGGCCTGAAGGTCAACGGCAAGACGTGGAACTCCACCGCCCTGCCGCACCAGCTGGTCGCCCGGGGCGGCACCCTGGAGTTCGACATGGGCCCGCGGCCCTCCCGCTGGGGCACCGGGCGCGCCGCCGCACCGGTCTCGATCACCCAGGACGACCGGGTCGCCGTCCCGCGCCACGACGTGACGGCCGCTTCGGGCCCGCTGTTCGACAACTCCTCCGCCACCTCGGCGGAGTTGGCGGCCGGGCCGGTGGCCCTGCCGGTGGCGGGCCGGGTCCGTGCGGTCCAGTACACGCTGACCTCGGCGGCCCGCGCGGCGGCCCCGGCGGGCTGGACGCTCCAGGGCTCGGACGACGGCAGGACCTGGCGCACGCTGGACCGGCGCCCCGCCGAGTCGTTCTCCTGGGACCGCCAGACCCGGGTGTTCGGCGTGGCGGCCCCTGGTTCGTACCGCCAGTACCGGCTGGTGACGAGTGGTCGGTCCACGCTCGCGGAGGTGGAGTTGCTGTCCTGACCGGCACGCCCGGCGGGCGCCGGGAACGACCCGAGGGCCGCACCCCGTACGAGACGGGGTGCGGCCCTCGGCCGTGGTACTCGCCGCCGGCCGCTTACTTGCGGATCAGGCTGCGCAGCACGTACTGCATGATGCCGCCGTTGCGGTAGTAGTCCGCCTCGCCGGGGGTGTCGATGCGCACGACCGCGTCGAACTCGACGCCGGTGTCGGTGGTGACCTTCACCGTGCGCGGGGTGGTGCCGTTGTTGAGCTCCTCGACGCCGGTGAAGGAGAAGCTCTCCTCGCCGGTCAGGCCCAGGGAGGCGGCCGAGGCGCCCTCCGGGTACTGCAGGGGCAGGACGCCCATGCCGATCAGGTTGGAGCGGTGGATGCGCTCGTAGGACTCGGCGATGACGGCCTTGACGCCGAGCAGCGCGGTGCCCTTGGCCGCCCAGTCGCGGGACGAGCCGGAGCCGTACTCCTTGCCCGCGAGGACGACGAGCGGGATGCCCTGCTCGATGTAGTTGCGCGAGGCGTCGTAGATGAACGACACCGGCGCGTCGGCCTGGGTGAAGTCGCGGGTGAAGCCGCCCTCGGTGCCCGGCGCGATCTGGTTGCGCAGGCGGATGTTGGCGAACGTGCCGCGGATCATGACCTCGTGGTTGCCACGGCGCGAGCCGTAGGAGTTGAAGTCGCGACGCTCCACGCCGTGCTCGGTGAGGTACTGGCCGGCCGGGGTGTCGGCCTTGATGGCACCGGCCGGGGAGATGTGGTCGGTGGTGACCGAGTCGCCCAGCTTGGCCAGGACGCGGGCGTCGGCGATGTCGCTCACCGGGGCCGGGTCCATGGTCATGCCCTCGAAGTAGGGGGGCTTGCGGACGTAGGTCGACTCGCCGTCCCACTCGAAGGTGTTGCCGGTCGGGATCGGCAGGGCCTGCCACTGGGCGTCGCCCGCGAACACGTCCTGGTAGGACTTGGAGAACATGTCCTCGCCGATGGCGTTGGCGACGACGTCGTTGACCTCGGCCTCGGTCGGCCAGATGTCCTTGAGGAAGACCGGGTTGCCCTCGGCGTCGGTGCCGATGGCCTCGGTGGTGATGTCCACCTTCATCGAGCCGGCGATGGCGTACGCGACGACCAGCGGCGGGGACGCCAGGTAGTTCATCTTGACGTCGGGGTTGATCCGGCCCTCGAAGTTGCGGTTGCCGGAGAGCACCGAGGTGACGGCCAGGTCGGCGTCGTTGATCGCCTTCGAGATCTCCTCGTCCAGCGGACCGGAGTTGCCGATGCAGGTGGTGCAGCCGTAGCCGACCAGGTTGAAGCCCATCTTGTCGAGGTAGGGCGTCAGACCGGACTTGTCGAAGTAGTCGGTGACGACCTTCGAGCCCGGGGCGAGGGTGGTCTTGACCCACGGCTTGCGGGTCAGGCCCTTCTCCACGGCCTTCTTCGCGACGAGCGCGGCGGCGACCATCACGTACGGGTTCGAGGTGTTGGTGCAGGAGGTGATGGCCGCGACCGTCACCGCGCCGTGGTCGATCTCGAACGTGGTGCCGTCGGCCAGGGTGACCGGGGTCGGCTTCGTCGGGACGCCGTTGGCGGACGCCGGGGCGTCGGACGCCGGGAAGGACTCCTTGCCGGCCTCCTCGTCGTCGCTGACGTAGTTGCGCACGTCGGCGGCGAACTGCTGCGCGGCGTTGGCCAGGACGATGCGGTCCTGCGGGCGCTTCGGGCCGGCGATGGAGGGGACGACCGTCGCGAGGTCGAGCTCCAGCTTCTCCGAGAAGTCGGGCTCGGCGGCCGGGTCGAGCCAGAGGCCCTGCTCCTTGGCGTACGCCTCGACGAGCGCGACCTGCTGGGCGTCGCGGCCGGTCAGGCGCAGGTACTTCAGCGTCTCGTCGTCGATCGGGAAGATCGCGGCGGTGGAGCCGAACTCCGGCGACATGTTGCCGATGGTGGCGCGGTTGGCCAGCGAGGTGGCGGCGACGCCCTCGCCGTAGAACTCGACGAACTTGCCGACGACGCCGTGCTTGCGCAGCATCTCGGTGATCGTGAGCACCAGGTCGGTGGCGGTGGTGCCGGGCTTGAGCTCACCGGTGAGCTTGAAGCCGACGACGCGCGGGATGAGCATGGAGACCGGCTGGCCGAGCATCGCGGCCTCGGCCTCGATGCCGCCGACGCCCCAGCCCAGCACGCCCAGGCCGTTGACCATGGTGGTGTGCGAGTCGGTACCGACCAGGGTGTCCGGGTACGCCTGGCCGTTGCGGACCATGACCGTGCGGGCCAGGTGCTCGATGTTGACCTGGTGGACGATGCCGGTGCCGGGCGGGACGACCTTGAACTCGTCGAAGGCGGTCTGGCCCCAGCGCAGGAACTGGTAGCGCTCCTTGTTGCGGCCGTACTCCAGCTCCACGTTCTGCGCGAACGCGTCCTTGGTGCCGAACTTGTCGGCGATGACGGAGTGGTCGATGACCAGCTCGGCCGGGGCCAGCGGGTTGATCTTCGCCGGGTCGCCGCCGAGCTCCTTGACGGCCTCGCGCATGGTGGCGAGGTCGACGACGCAGGGCACACCGGTGAAGTCCTGCATGATCACGCGGGCCGGCGTGAACTGGATCTCCTGGCTGGGCTGGGCCTGGGAGTCCCAGCCGCCGAGCGCGCGGATGTGGTCGGCGGTGATGTTCGCGCCGTCCTCGGTGCGGAGCAGGTTCTCCAGGAGCACCTTCAGGCTGTAAGGGAGGCGCGCGGAGCCCTCGACCTTGTCCAGCTTGAAGATCTCGTACGACTCGTCGCCCACGCGCAGCGTGCTGCGGGCGTCGAAGCTGTTCGCCGACACGACAGTCTCCTTCATCAATGTGCGCGTACTACCGCAATCCTGCCGCCACCCCTGGGGGCCGATCCGCTAAGGTAAGACTTAGTTAGGTAACCCTTACCGGGTGACGACCGCGGTGCGTCTTCGGCAGATATCTCGATGTCGAGATAACTCTAGTACATCACCGCTGCCTGGTCATGCCCGGGCGCCCCGCTGTGCGCCAGGCCACGCCCGCGACCCGCGCCCGCCCCGGCCCCCGGGGGCCGTCGCACGCATGGATCGCGCGACCGGGGGCAGTCGCACCTCTGTGCGGGGTCCGGGTACCCCCTCTCCCGGACCGGCACACCGCCGGGCGCCGCACCCCCGGAGCGACAGGACGGGGGTGCGGGCACCCGGACGGAGCCCCAGCGTTTGACGACCCGTCAGATCCGTTCGAGCATCGAGCCGCACGGGCCGGGCCGCGAAACGGTACGGACAGCCGGAAATGCCACTCGTATGACCGTCACACCAATGGACCACCCCCGCGCGAGCGTCATCTCATATCTGAGATAGCCTGCGTCGCATGGCAGACGACTACCTCGTACGCATCGGCAAGCTCATCCGCGACGCCCGCCAGCACCGGGGCTGGACGCAGACGCAGCTGGCCGACGCGCTCGGCACCAGCCAGAGCGCCGTGAACCGCATCGAGCGCGGCAACCAGAACATCAGCCTTGAGATGATCGCGCGCATCGGTGAGGCGCTCGACAGTGAGATCGTGTCCCTCGGCTACGCCGGTCCGATGCACCTGCGGGTGGTCGGCGGCCGCCGGCTGTCCGGCGCCATCGACGTCAAGACGAGCAAGAACGCGTGCGTGGCCCTGCTGTGCGCCTCGCTGCTCAACAAGGGCCGCACGGTGCTGCGCCGCGTCGCCCGCATCGAAGAGGTCTTCCGCCTCCTGGAGGTCCTCAGCTCCATCGGCGTACGGGTCCGCTGGATCAACGACGGCGTCGACCTGGAGATCGTCCCGCCCGCGCAGCTGGACATGGACGCCATCGACGCGGAGGCCGCGCGCCGCACCCGCTCGATCATCATGTTCCTCGGCCCGCTGCTGCACCGCCTCGACCGCTTCAAGCTGCCCTACGCCGGCGGCTGCGACCTGGGCACCCGCACGATCGAGCCGCACATGATCGCGCTGCGCCGGTTCGGCCTGGACATCACCGCCACCGAGGGCCTCTACCACGCCGAGGTCGAGCCGTCCGTGGCGCCCGACCGCCCGATCGTGCTGACCGAGCGCGGCGACACGGTCACCGAGAACGCGCTGCTGGCCGCCGCCCGCCACGACGGCGTCACCGTCATCCGCAACGCCTCCTCCAACTACATGGTCCAGGACCTGTGCTTCTTCCTGGAGGCGCTGGGCGTACGGGTCGACGGCATCGGCACCACCACGCTGACCGTGCACGGTGTGCCCCAGATCGACGTCGACGTCGACTACTCCCCCTCCGAGGACCCGGTCGAGGCGATGAGCCTGCTGGCCGCCGCGGTGGTCACCGAGTCGGAACTGACGATCCGCCGGGTGCCGGTCGAGTTCATGGAGATCGAGCTCGCGGTCCTGGAGGAGATGGGCCTGGACCACGACCGCTCCCCGGAGTACGCCGCCGACAACGGCCGCACCCGCCTGGTCGACCTCACGGTCCGCCCCTCCAAGCTGGAGGCGCCGATCGACAAGATCCACCCGATGCCGTTCCCCGGCCTGAACATCGACAACGTCCCCTTCTTCGCGGCCATCGCGGCGGTCGCCCAGGGCAAGACGCTGATCCACGACTGGGTGTACGACAACCGCGCGATCTACCTCACCGACCTCAACCGCCTCGGCGGCCGCCTCCAGCTCCTGGACCCGCACCGCGTCCTGGTCGAGGGCCCGACCCGCTGGCGCGCGGCCGAGATGATGTGCCCGCCCGCGCTGCGCCCGGCGGTCGTCGTCCTGCTCGCCATGATGGCCGCGGACGGCACCTCGGTGCTGCGCAACGTGTACGTCATCAACCGCGGCTACGAGGACCTGGCGGAGCGCCTGAACTCGGTGGGCGCGCAGATCGAGATCTTCCGGGACATCTAGACCCGGCCTTCTCCCGCCCGCACCGGCCGCTTCCTGACCTCGCGTCAGGAAGCGGCCGGCTTGCGCGCGTTCAGCGGGGCCACGCCCAGGCGGCGCTTGCGGCGGGGGGCCACCGGCTCGTCGCGCGCCTGGGCCCACTGGGAGCGGACGTGGCCCAGGTGGCGGGCCAGGCACTCCTCGGCCGCCTTGGCGTCCCCGGAGATCATGATGTCGAGCAGCTCGTGGTGCTCCTCGGCCGAGTCCACGAGCAGCCCCCGCTCGGCCAGGCCCGTCAGCCCGTACAGCCGCGAGCGGTTGCGCAGGTCGCCCACCACCTGGACCAGCCGGTCGTTCCCGGACAGGCCGAGCAGGGAGAGGTGGAAGCGGCGGTCCGCCTCCAGGTAGCCGATCAGGTCGTGCTTGCGCGCGCACGCCACGATCTCGTTCGCGATCGGGCGCAGCGCCTCCAGCTGCTCGCGCGTGGCGGTGCGCGTGATCGCACCGATGGTCGGGATCTCGATGAGCTCGCGCAGCTGGGCGTACTGGTCGAGGTCCCGCTCGCTCACCTCGGTGATCCGGAACCCCTTGTTCCGTACCGGCTCGACCAGCCCCTCGCGCGCCAGGTCCAGCATCGCCTCGCGCACGGGGGTGGCCGAGATACCGAACTCCGCGGCCAGCTGCGGCGCGGAGTAGATCTCGCCGGGCACCAGGTCCCCCGAGATCATCCCCGCGCGCAGCGCGTTGCCCACCTGGTCACGCAACCGCTCATGGGTGGTGACGACGAGAATCTTCTGCTTGAGCTGGCCCCCCATGGCGGGTCCCTCCGTGTCCGTGAAACGCCGACGTCCTCTGTCACGTCGCGCCCGTCCGGACCGCACGGTGCAGGGCGGCGGCGACAGCCAGATCTTCCCAGGCCATGCCGACACTCTTGAAGACCTGTGGATAACCCCGGGTCGGCGTGATCTCGCCGCTGACGAGTTCCGCGAGCGTACCCGCGATGTGCTCCGGTCCGAAGGCCCCTTCGGCGATCGGCACCAGCAGGTCCCCCGCCTCGCGCAGGGCGGCCGAGCGCGCCTCGACGAACACGGCGGACCGGCGCATCAGTTCCGTGTCCAGTTCACGGGCCTCCGGCTCGTGCGAGCCGACCGCCACCACGGCGGCGTGGGCGGGGACGAGACTCCCGTCGAAGAGCGGCTCGCGGGCCGTGGTGCAGCAGGCCACCAGGTCGGCCCGGGCGACATCGGAAGCCGTACCCGTACGGGCGTCGAGCCCGAGGGACTCGGCGTGCGCCACCAGCGCCCCGGCCGCGTCCGGCCGTCGCGCGACCACGGTCACCTCGCTCAACTCGGCCACGCCGAGCGCCGCTTCGACGTGGTGGTACGCCTGCGGTCCCGCCCCGAACACCACCAGGTGCCGGGCCCCCGGCGGCGCGAGGTGCCGCAGGGCGAGCGCGGAGACGGCCGGGGTGCGCAGGGAGGTGAGGGCGGGCCCGTCCACGTACGCGAGCGGGGTCAGGGTCGGGCCGTCGAACAGCAGGTAGCCGCCGGTGATCCGGGGCAGCCCGCGCTCCGGGTTGCCGGGCGCGACCCCGGCGAGCTTGACGCCCGCGTAGCCACCGCCGGCGGCGGGCATCAGCAGCAACTCGCCGTCGCCCACCGGGGCGTGGACGCGCGGCTGGCCCTCCTCGGGGTCAAGCCCGTCGCGCAGCGCCTGTTCGAGGGCGTCGGCGGCGGCGACGGGGGTGAGGAGGGCGGGGACGTCGTCGGGGCCGATGAAGGGGAAGGGCGGGGCGGAGGCCGCGGCGTGGGAGGGCGGGGTGTGCTTGGTGGGGTGTGGCGTCGGAGTGTCATGGGTGGCGCGTGACATCGCACTGTCATGGGTGGGGTGTGACATATCACCGGTCCTACCCGAAATGTCACACACTCCATCCCCCATGTGACCGTTCACACTCGTTCACGCCCCTCCGCTCCTCCACGCTCCTCTTCCTCCACACCCCATCTGTTCCTCGCCCCCTGCCCCTCTCCTTCGCCGCCGCTCAGAGCAGGAACCCCGCCCCCAGCACGTCCCCCGCCTCCCGTACGAAGGTGTGCTCACCGGTGCGGTGAGCTGTCCCCGTCACCTCGGTGACCAGCCCGTTCGCCTGCGTGTCCGCCCCCGTGACCCGGCCGAGGAAGACCGTCCCGACCACGGACTCGTGGCGCAACTCCTCCCCCGCGCCGATGCGGCCGTCCTCCGCGAGCAGCGCCAGCCGGGCCGAGGTGCCCGAGCCGCACGGCGACCGGTCCACCTGGCCGTCGGCGAAGACGGTGATGCTCCGCTGGTTCGGGCCACGCGGGGTGTCGGGGAGGTCCTCGTGCAGGATCACCCCGTACACCCCCGACAGCAGCGCACCGTCCGGGTGCCAGGTGGCGGGGTGGCCCGCCAGGGCGGCGCGGACCTCCCGGCCGACCGCCGTGAGCACCGGCAGCGCGGCCCGGTCGACGGCGAGGCCGAGCTGCGTGGCGGACACCGAGGCGTAGCAGGCGCCGGCGTGCGCGATGTCGACGTCCACCGTCCCGTGGCTGGTGGCGACGGGCACCTTGCGCGCGGTGACCTGGGAGGCGACGTTGCGGAAGGTGACGCCGGTGGTGCGGCCCGCAGCGCGGTGAACGGTGGCGCAGACCCGGCCCGACGGTACGTCGACGCGGACCTGCGCCGCTCCGTCGTCCGGGGCCGGGACCCGGCCGCTGTCCACCGCCCAGGCGCCGAGTGCCATCGTGCCGTGCCCGCACGCGGTGGAGTAGCCGTCCTTGTGCCAGAACAGCACGCCGAAGTGCGCGCCGTCGTCGTCCGGGGGCACCACGAAGCCGCCGTACATCCCGGCGTGGCCGCGCGGCTCCTGGACCAGCAGCCTGCGCAGGTCGTCGAGGGCGCCCGGGCGGGGTGCGGTGGTCGCGCCGCCCGGGCCGATCGCGGTGGCGCAGCGCTCGGCGACCGTGTCACCGGGGACGGGCGGCAGCCCCTCGTGGACGATCCGGAAGGGCTCGCCCGCCACGTGGTAGTCGGTCGTACGGACCGTCAGTTCACCTGCCGGGTAAGTGGTGTTGGGGCTGCTCACAGGAGGAACCCGCCGGGGAAGGGGTCCTTGGGGTCGAGGAAGTACTGCGCGGTGCCGGTGATCCAGGCGCGGCCGGTCACGGTGGGCAGCACCGCCGGGACTCCCCCGACCTCCGCCTCGCCCACCAGCCGTCCGGTGAACCGGGTTCCGATGAACGACTCGTTCACGAAGTCCTGTTCCAGGGGCAGTTCGCCCCTGGCGTGCAGCTGCGCCATGCGTGCGGAGGTGCCGGTGCCGCAGGGCGAGCGGTCGAACCAGCCGGGGTGGATGGCCATCGCGTGGCGGGAGTGGGTGGCGTCGGATCCCGGGGCGGCGAGGTAGACGTGCTTCACGCCGTTGATCTCGGGCTGCTCCGGGTGGACCGGGCGGTCGGTCGCGTTGATCGCCTCCATGATGGCGAGCCCCGCGGTGATCAGGTCATCCTTGCGGGCACGGTCGAAGGGCAACCCGAGGGAGTCCAGGCTGACGAAGGCGTAGAAGTTGCCGCCGTATGCCATGTCATACGTGACCGTGCCATGTCCCGGCACCTCGACCTTGCGGTCCAGGCCGACGCTGAAGGCGGGCACGTTGGCGAGGGTGACCGACCTGGCCTCCCCGTCCACGACGTGCACGTCCACCGAGACGAGCCCGGCCGGGGTGTCCAGGCGGACGGTTGTGACGGGCTCGACGACCGGCACCATCCCGGTCTCGACCAGGACGGTCGCAACGCCGATGGTGCCGTGCCCGCACATCGGCAGCAGCCCGGACACCTCGATGTAGAGCACGCCGAAGTCCGCGTCGGGGCGGGTCGGCGGCTGGAGGACCGCGCCGCTCATGGCCGCGTGCCCGCGCGGCTCGTACATGAGCAGCGTGCGCACCTGGTCCAGGTGCTCGATGAAGTGCAGCCGTTTCTCGGCCATGGTGGCGCCGGGGACGACGCCGACGCCGCCGGTGATCACGCGGGTCGGCATGCCCTCGGTGTGCGAGTCGACGGCGTGGTAGACGTGACGGGTTCTCATGGTGGATTCCCCTCCCCTGGAAGCTCTCTGATGCCTCGGGTACCTGTGCTAATACCTGGCTGCCCGGCTACTTGTGGCCGTCGGCGAGGGCCTTCTCGGTGGCCGCGCGCACGGCCGCCTCCTGCTCACTGGTCAGCGGTGAGCGCGGCGGGCGGGTCGGGCCCGCGGGGCGGCCCGCGATCTCCATGGACAGCTTGATGGCCTGGACGAACTCGGTCTTGGAGTCCCAGCGCAGCAGCGAGTGCAGCGAGCGATACAGGGGCAACGCGGTGTCCAGGTCCCCTTCGGCAGCCGCGCGGTAGAGGGCGGCGGAGGAGACGGGCAGCGCGTTGGGGTACCCGGCGATCCAGCCCACGGCACCCGCCAGCACCAGTTCGAGGAGAACGTCGTCGGCTCCCACCAACAGGTCGAGCCCCGGGGCGAGTTCGGCTATCTCATAGGCGCGCCGGACGTCTCCGCTGAACTCCTTCACCGCCACGATCGAACCCTCCGCGTGCAGCGCGGCGAGCAGGGCGGGAGTCAGGTCGACGCGGGTGTCGTAGGGGTTGTTGTACGCGACCACGGGGAGGCCGGCCCGGGCCGTCTCGGCGTAGTGGGCACGCACGGTCGCGTCGTCCGCCCGGTAGGCGTTGGGCGGCAGCAGCAGTACGGATCCGGCGCCCGCCTCGGCCGCCTGCTCGGCCCATCGGCGCGACTCGGCGCTGCCGTAGGCGCTGACGCCTGGCATCACCCTGGCCCCGTCCCCCGCCGCCTCGACGGCGACGCGCACGACCCGCGCGCGCTCCTCGTCGGTCAGGGTCTGGTACTCACCGAGCGAGCCGTTGGGCACCACGCCGTCACAGCCGTTCGCGACGAGCCAGGCGACGTTGTCGGCGAAGGCGTCGTAGTCCACGGAGAGGTCGTCGCGCAGCGGCAGCGCCGTGGCGACCATGATGCCGTGCCAGGGCCTGGCGCGTCCGGCGGGCGCGTCCGGGGTCGCGTCTGGGGTCGGAATCGGGGTCGAAGTCGGGGTCGAGGTCGAGGTCGAGGTCGAGGTCGTACCAGGGTTCGTCAGCGCGTTCTCAGCCGTCATCACATGACTCGTCGCATGGCCCATCTCATGGCTCATCGCATGACTCCTAGTGTGAGGTGTGACATTTTATTAAGGCGCGAACGGCGCCCACAAGGGATCGACGGACCGGGGATCGGTAGACCTGAGCGCGCCCGCCCAACAGGTCAGGCGCCGTAACCGATCCCGGCTCTGACTATTCGTCAGACGGCAGCTCCGCCAACTGTTTCAGCGGTACGGGGCAGGAGAGCGGCCGCGTCTCGGGCGCGGGCTCCCCGCCCGCCAGGCACGCCACCGCCTGGCCGCACATCCGCCCCTGGCACCAGCCCATGCCGGCCCGGGTCAGCAGCTTGACGCTCCGGGCGTCCCGCGCGCCCAGCTCCACCACGGCCTCCCGGACGCGCCCGGCGGGCACCTCCTCGCAGCGGCAGACGTCGGTGGCGTCGTCCAGCCACTCCACCCAGCCGTCCCCCGGCCGGTGGGCCGCCGCCATCGCGTCGGCGAAGGCCCGCAGCCGCGCCCTGCGCCGCGGCAACCTCCCAGGAACGGCTCCGGACGCCCCTCCTCGTACGACGGCCGCGATCGAGTGGGCCGCCAGCTCCCCCTCGATCAGAGCGAGTTGAGCTCCACCGACACCGCCCGCCTCCCCCGCCGCCCAGACCCCTGGCACCGAGGTGCGCTGGGACGCGTCGAGGTCCAGGGCGAGGGTTCCGTCCGGGGTGCGGCGGGTCGCGCAGCCCAGGCCGAGGGCGAGTTCCAGTTGCGGGACGAGTCCGTGCCCGACGGCGAGCGCGTCACAGGGGATGCGGCGCCCGGTTCCGGGCAGCGGGCGCCAGTGACGGTCGAGCCGGGAGGCGGTTACCGCTTCGACCCGGTCGGTGCCGTGCACGGCGGTGACGGCGTGCCGGGTGAGCAGGCGTACGGAGTGCCTCAGGAGTCCGCCGCCGAACAGCGCGCCCTCGGCGAGCTTTGCCGGATTCCTTGCCAGGAGCGGCAGTTGGCGCGCGTATCCGGCGTAGTCGGCAGCCTCCACCACCGCCGGGACGCGGGCGCCCGCGGCGGCCAGCGAGTCGGCGACGGCCAGCAGGAGCGGTCCGCTGCCCGCGACGACGACGCGCCGCCCGGGCAGCACGAGCCCGGACTTGAGCATGGCCTGCGCTCCGCCCGCGCCGACGACGCCGGGCAGGGTCCATCCGGGGAAGGGGAGTTGGCGTTCGTACGCGCCGGTGGCGATGAGCACGGTACGCGCCCTGATGGTGGCGGGCCGCTCGTCCGGGCCCTCGACGGCGTGCAGCCGCCAGCCCGGGCCGCCGCCCGAGGCTTCCGTGGCGGGAGGTTCCGTGGTGTCTCCCTCGCGTCGCGCCTCCGGGTCGCCGTCGCGCACGACGGTCCAGATGTGGTGGGACGGCAAGTACGTGATGGCGCGGGTCTGTTGGTGGCGCGCGAGCTTGTCCGTACGGCGGGTGAAGGCGCTCCAGCCGTGGTGCAGGGCCTGGGGGCGGCGGGCGCCGAGCTCGGGGGCGGGGTGGCGGTAGTACTGGCCGCCGGGGCGCTCTCCCGCGTCGACCAGCGCGACCCGCAGCCCCAGGTCGGCGGCAGTGACGGCGGCCGCCAGCCCGGCAGGCCCGGCTCCGACCACGGCGAGGTCGTACGGCGCACCCATGTCCGGGCCGCCGTGCACGCGCTCCGGTCGCCCAAGCGGCCCGGATCGAAAGGCCCACTCCGGCCCCTCGGGCCGCACAGCCGACTCAGGTCGCACAGCCGGCCCAGGTCGCACAGCCGGCTCAGGCCGCTCAGACGCCGAGGTCGCCATGGCCGGTGCCCTCCTGGGTGGTGACGGCGTCGCCCGGGCGGGCGGGGACCATGCAGAGGCGCTGGTTGGGGCGTCCGTTGACGGTGGCGAGGCAGTCGTAGCAGGCGCCGATCCCGCAGAAGGCGCCGCGGGGGCGGCCGCCCTCGCGGGTGGTGCGCCAGGCGAGGATGCCCGCGGCCCACAGCGCCGCGGCGATGCTCTGGCCCGGCAGCGCGGTGATCTCACGGGTGTCACATGTGATGGTGTACTGCGTCGCGGGCGCGGCGCCGACGAGCGAGGCCGGGGTCCTGCGCGGTCCGGGGCGGGTCACGCGGCGTCTCCTGTCCGCTGGTCGGCGGTGAAGCGTGCGGGATCGAACGGGCCTGTGTCCAGCGCGGGTTGGGAGCCGGTGAGACCGGCGGCGATCAATGCGCCGGTGGCCGGGGCGAGGCCGATGCCCGCCCCCTCGTGGCCGCAGGCGTGGTGCAGCCCGGGCACGCGCGGGTCGGGGCCGATCGCGGGGAGGTGGTCGGGCAGGTAGGGCCGGAAGCCGTGGTAGGCGCGGATGACGCGGACGTCGGCGAGGACGGGGAAGAGCGCGGCGGCCTGGACGGCCAGGCGGCGCAGGGCTTCGGTGGACAGGCTCCGCTCGAAGCCCACGCGTTCGCGGGTGGCGCCGATGAGGACGGGGCCCGAGGGGGTGCCCTCGACGACGGGCGAAGACTGGAGGGCTGCGGACCCGCTGGCGACGTCGGCGATGTAGTCGGCGGCGTACACCTTGTGCCGCACCACGCGGGGCAGCGGTTCGGTGACGAGGACGAAGCCGCGACGGGGCAGGACCGGCAGCCGGGTGCCGGCCAGGGCGGCGATCCGGCCGCCCCAGGTGCCCGCGGCGTTGACCAGGGCGGGGGCGAGCAGGTCGCCGCCCGGGGTGCGTACGCCCCGGACCGCGCCGCCGGGGCCGGTGAGCACTTCGGTGACTTCGGTGCCGAGCCGTATCTCGGCCCCCGACTCGGCTGCGGCCCGCAGGAGTTGGGCGGCGGCGCGGGCGGGCTGGAGCTGGGCGTCCTGGGGATAGTGGAAGCCTCCGGCGAGGCCGGGGGCCAGGTGGGGTTCGAGGTCGTGCAGGGCGTCGGCCGGTATCTCGCGGGCCTCCACCCCTGCCGAGCGCTGGCCTTCGGCGAAGGTGCGCAGGGCGCGCAGGGCGGTCTCGTCGGGCGCCACGACGAGACCGCCCTTGGGCTCGTACTCGGTCTCCGGTGGGAGTTCCCGCGCGAGGTCGCGCCAGAGTCGGGTGGACAGCAGCGCGAGGTCGAGCTCCGGGCCCGCCTCCTTGTCGGAGACGAGCAGGTTGCCTTCCCCGGCGCCGGTCGTACCGCCCGCGACGGAACCGCGGTCGACGACCGCGACGGCGAGGCCGGCGCGGCCCGCGTAGTACGCGCAGGCGGCTCCGACGACTCCGGCACCGATGATCACGACGTCCAGGGTGTGTCTCTTGGGCACGGCAGTAATATTTCACATTTCATAGAGCACGGACAAGGGGTGATCCCCGGGCCGGGGCGGAGTACGGAACTCCGAATCCGCCCCGGCCACAGGGCAGTTGGGCTTCGCGCGGAGGAGCCCGGACAGCGCGGTGGGCCTCAGCTACGCAGCGGTCCCTCACAGTTGAAGGGGGCCGTGCCGGCCGTGCGGTTGCTCCAGATCTCGACCTCGCCGAACGAGCAGTTCATGTCGGCGAAGTTCGTGGAGGCGGGCTTGGCCCGGTCGAGGATGAAGTAGTCGACCGTCTCCGACATGTCCTTGAAGACCTTGTCGGCGCTGGACGCGTCCGAGAGGTTCGCGGTGATCCGCCCGGTGCAGGTGAAGCGCCGCTTGCCGGGCTCGCCGTTCTCCACGCAGTCCGGCGTGTTGTAGGTGGCGCTCGCGAAGGCGGAGCGCACCGCCGCCGCTGTGGAGTCGCGCAGCTGGTCGTTGGCCACGAAGGCGGTGTTGGGCACGAACAGGTCGTTCACCTTGGCGATCTGCGCGTCCAGGAACCGGCCGTAGGCGCTCTGCACCGAGGCGTCCCGGCCGAGCCTGTTGCGCCAGGCGTCGAAGCCCGCCGGGTCGTCCGCGCGCAAGTAGCGGTACATGGACTGCAGTTCGGAGGGCCGCTCGGTCCACAGGAACTCGAAGAACGTGCCCGCGTAGTTGTAGAAGCGGAAGCCGTCCCCGTCGTACGTGGCGTGCAGCAGCTGGTCGACCGTCATCCGCGGACCACCGCCCGCCGTGTCGGCCATGATGCCCTTGACCAGGGACTTGCGCACCGCGATGCCGTTGTCGCGGGTCGCGCCGTCGAAGAACTCGGCCGTGCCCTCGTCCATCGCGGTGGTGCGGTCCCCCTCGTACCAGGCGCCCTCGCCGAAGTAACCGGGCACCGCGAAGCGGCCGTTGAGGTAGTGCGTGTACTCGTGGCGGAACAGCTCCTCCAGCGTGAGCGAGGAGTCCTGCGGCACCCGGCGCTGGTACGTGTAGAACGTCGCGCCGCGCTCGATGTAGATGCCGCCGTTGTTGGTGTCCATCCCGGTGAGGATCGGGTGGTAGTTCTCGTAGTCGGCGCGCGAGGCGTACAGCACGATGTTCAGCGTGGTGTTGGTGTCCCCGGCCAGCGGCTGGTCGGAGCCGACCACCCGGTGGAACTGCGCCTTGACCTGCTTGCTCGCGTAGTAGAGCTGGTCCACGGTGGCCCGGTCCAGCGCGGTGCGCACCTTGATCCCGCCGTTGTCGTAGCTGTACGTGTACGGGAACAGCTGGCGCTCGATGTCCTCCTTGCACACGTTGTACGGCTTGCAGGCCTCGTAGAAGTTCAGCCAGGACACCAGCTTGGCCCAGGGCTGGCTGCCCTGCCCGAAGTCCCGTACCACCGGGGCGAGCAGGGCCCCGAGGTTCTGCACCACCTCCGCCTGCAGGCCCGCCACCTGCCCGAACCGCCCGTACTCGGACAGCGCGTCGCGCACGACCCACTCGTTCGCGGTGCCCTTGAGGTGCGTGTATCCCGCGAACTTCTTGAAGGCGTCGCGGTACGCGGCGTCGCGGGCCACCAGGGTGTGGAACGCGGTGTCGTTGTTGCCCGGGTAGACGCCCAGGTAGTTCACGGAGAGCGCGGCGAGGGCCGCGCCGCCCCATGTCGCGTCCGAGTACTGGGTGTTGTGGTACTGGTCCATGGTGGCCAGGACCTTCTTGATCAGGCCCAGCTGGGACTGGCGCAGGCCGGGGGCGGAGCCTGCGTAGAGGGCCTCGCGCAGCGTCTCGGCGTTGGTGGCGGTGACGTTGAAGGTGCGGGCGGCGGTGCCGAAGTCGTTGATGGCCCGGCGCATCGCCTCGGCGGTGGGGGCGTCGGTGACGTCGATCTCAGGGCGCGAGAAGTCGTGGTACGCGACGGCGTGGAGGTAGGTGAACATCTCCAGCAGGTGCGTGGAGTTCCTGCCGTCGTGGGCGGCGGCGAGGCTGGATATGCGCCGGGAGACCGCCTGGACGTGGGCGTCGGACATGACCGGCGCGAGCCGGGCGTCCCAGGTCCAGATGAGGTCGCGCAGACAGCCGTCGGCGGTGACGGCGGGGTCGGCGAGGAAGTCGGCGAACTGCTCGGGGGCCAGCCGGGTGATCCCGTCGAGGGCGCAGGGGACGGCAGCGGCCGTTCGCGGCGAACCGCCGTTCATTGCAAGAGACTTGGCGGCCTTCTTCGCGTCGGCCTTGTGGGCTCCGGGGACGCGGCCGGCCGTGATGCCACCGGGCGCGGGAGCGGGGGCGGCCGTGGGCACGGGGGCCTGGGCCAGGCGCGTCACCTCGTCGAACGGGTTCGGGGCCTGGGCCGCAGGGCGGCCGGTGAAGGTCGGCGGGACCGCGGGGGCGGGAGCCTGCGGCGCGGCGGGGGCCGCGGCCGGTGCGGCGGGGGCGGCCGCTCCGAGCAGCGCGGCGGTCAGGGCCGCGGCGAGGAGGGGCGTGCGCACACGTCTGAACTGGGACACCTGGGTGCTCCTGGTGGGGAGTTGATGTGAGGGGGGTGTTTCAGCAGTGCGGATCTGCGGTGCGTGCGGACCGGCTCGAAAGCCGTCGTTGCGGTCGGCCGTTGGGTGTCATGGCCACTGCAATGTGAGACGTAAAATAGTAATGTGAAATTGCACTGACAAGCCCCGTGCACCTCCCCGTTGCCCGCGCGTCACGCCATCGGACACGACAAAAGCCGCCAAGCACCCTCACTCAAGGGGCACTTGGCGGCCGAGTACGCAGGTGGGCGGCCCTGCCGGGCCGGATCAGTCGAGGACGGCGAAACCGTCCAGTTCCACCAGCGCCTGCTCGTCCCACAGCCGGGTCACACCGATCACGGCCATGGCCGGGTAGTCGCGCCCGGCCAACCGCTGCCATACCAGGCCGAGTTCACGGGCGTGCGCCCGGTAGTCCGCGACGTCCGTTGCGTACACCGTGACCCGCGCCAGGTCACCGGGGGAACCGCCGGCCGCGCGCAGGGCGGCCAGCAGGTTGCCCAGCGCGCGCTCGAACTGCTCGGGCAGCGTCGCGCCGACCACCTTGCCCTCCCCGTCCAGCGCGGTCTGCCCGGCCAGGAAGACGACCCGGGTCCCCGTCGCGACGGTCGCCACGGTCGCGTGCGAGAAGCCGGTGGGCGGCGACAGCTCCTCGGGATTGCGTCGGTCCAGGCTCACGCCCCGGCCTCCTTCGCGGCGTCCAGGTCCTTGTACAACTCCTTGGCGATGATGGTCCGTTGGACCTCGCTCGCCCCCTCGTAGATGCGCGGGGCCCGCACCTCGCGGTACAGGTGCTCCAGCAGGTGCCCCCGCTGCAGGGCGCGGGCGCCGTGCAGCTGGACGGCGGCGTCCACGACGAACTGGGCGGTCTCGGTGGCCAGCAGCTTGGCCATCGCGGCCCGCCGGGGGACGTCGGGCGCCCCCTCGTCGTACGCGCTCGCCGCCGCGTACACCAGCAGCCGCGCCGCCTCGGTGCGGGTGGCCATCTCGGCGACCTGGTGCGACACCGCCTGGAGGTCGCGGAGCGGTCCCCCGAAGGCCCGCCGCCCGGTGGTGTGCGCCAGCGTCGCGTCCAGCGCGGCCTGGGCCATGCCGACGGCGAAGGCGCCGACGCTGGGACGGAACAGGTTCAGGGTGCGCATGGCGACCCGGAAGCCCCGGTCGGTCTCGCCCAGTACGTCGTCACATGTCACCGGTACCGCGTCAAAGGTGACCGTGCCGATGGCGTGCGGGGCGAGCATGTCGAGCGGGCGCCCGCCGAGCCCGGCCCGGTCGGCCGGCACCAGGAAGGCGGTGACCCCGCGCGCCCCGGCGCCCGGGGTGGTGCGGGCGAAGACGGTGAGGACGTCGGCCTCGGGGGCGTTGGAGATCCAGCACTTCTCACCGTTCAGCCGCCAGCGCCCGGAACCCTCCGGCCCGTCCGGCTCCGCGGCGAGCGCCAGGGCCGCCGCGTCCGACCCGGCGTCCGGCTCGCTCAGCGCGAACGCCGCCACCGCGCGCCCGGCGGTCACCTCCGGCAGCCAGCGTTCCCGCTGGGCGGCGGTGCCCGACGCGGCGACGGGGTGGGCGCCGAGCCCCTGGAGGGCGAGCGCGGTCTCCGCCTCGGTGCACACGCGGGCCAGCGACTCCCGCATCAGGCACAGGTCGAGTGCCCCCGAGGTGAACAGCCGCCCGATCAGGCCGAGTTCACCGAGGGCGGCGACCAGCGGCCGGTTCACGCGGCCGGGTTCGCCCTTGTCGGCGAGGGGGCGGAGGCGCTCGGCGGCCAGGGCGCGCAGCTCCTCGCACCAGGCGGCCCGGTCGGGTTCGAGCGAGAATACGGGCATTCGTTACCCCAATTCCTCGGCACTGCCATCGCTTCTATCGCGCACCGTTGACTGTCGTCACCTTCACGATACGCTCGATGGGCGACCCCACCACGACGAGGGGCGAATCATGGAGCTGACCGTCTCGGCCCACCTCGACACGTTTGCCCGTGACCATCTGCCGCCCGCGGGGCAGTGGCCGGAACTCGACCTGTCCGGTCTGCCCGCGTACCCCGATCGGCTCAACTGCGGCGCCGAACTCCTGGACGGCACGATCGGGCGGTTCGGCCCGGACCGCACCGTCTTCCGCGACGGCTCCGGCGGCAGCTGGACCTACGGGGAACTGCGCGAGCGCGTGGACCGCATCGCCCACGTGCTGACCGGGCCGCTCGGCGTGGTGCCGGGCAACCGGGTGCTGCTGCGCGGACCGACCGGCCCCTGGCTCGCGGCGTGCTGGCTGGCCGTGATGAAGGCGGGCGCCGTGGCCGTGACGGTGCTGGCCCAGCAGCGCGCCCAGGAGCTGGCCGTCATGTGTGACATGGCACGTGTCACACACGCACTGTGCGACGTGCGCTCCGTGGACGACCTGGTCAAGGCCGAGGTGCCCGGACTGCGCGTCACCGCGTACGGCGGGGACGCCCCGGACGACCTGCTGAGGCTGGCCGCCCGGATGCCCGCGCGGTACGAGCCCGTGGCCACCGCCGCCGACGACGTGGCGCTGATCGCCTTCACCTCCGGCACCACGGGACGGCCCAAGGGCTGCATGCACTTCCACCGCGACGTCCTGGCCGTCGCCGACACCTTCTCCGCCCAGGTGCTGCGGCCCCGCCCGGACGACCTGTTCGCGGGCAGCCCCCCGCTCGGCTTCACCTTCGGCCTCGGCGGCCTGGTCGTCTTCCCGATGCGGGCGGGCGCCGCGTCCCTCCTCCTGGAGCAGGCGGGCCCCAAGCAGCTCCTGCCGGCCATATCCGGCCACGGGGTGACCGTCCTGTTCACCGCGCCGACGGCGTACCGCGTGATGCTGGACGAGCTGGCCGCCGCGGGAACCGGTGCGGCGCCCGCGTACGACGTCTCCAGCCTGCGGCGCTGCGTCTCCGCCGGGGAGAACCTGCCGGCCGCCACCTGGCGCGCCTGGCACGAGCGCACCGGGGTGCGCGTCATCAACGGCATCGGCGCCACCGAGCTGCTGCACATCTTCATCTCCGCCGCCGACGACGCCATCAGGCCCGGCACCACCGGCGTCCCGGTCCCCGGCTGGCAGGCCCGCGTCGTCGACGCCTCCGGGCATCCCGTGCCGGACGGCGAGGAGGGGCTCCTCGCCGTGCGCGGCCCCGTGGGGTGCCGCTACCTGGCCGATCCGCGCCAGCTGGAGTACGTACGTGACAGGTGGAATGTCACCGGTGACGCGTACGTGCGCGAGCCCGACGGCTACTTCCGCTACGTCGCGCGCGCCGACGACATGATCATCTCGGCCGGGTACAACGTCGCGGGTCCCCAGGTCGAGGACGCGCTGCTGGCCCACCCCGACGTCGTCGAGACCGCCGTGGTGGGCCTGCCGGACGAGCTGCGCGGCCAGGTCGTCGTCGCGTACGTGGTACTGCGCGAGGGCCTCCCCCGCGACGAGGGGGCCGCCGAGGAGCTGCGGGAGTTCGTCAAGAGCCGGCTCGTCCCGTACAAGTGCCCGCGCCGCGTCGTCTTCCTCGACGCACTCCCCCGCACCGCCACCGGCAAGCTCCAGCGCTTCCGGCTGCGCGAAGGGCTCCCCGCCCCGCAGCGGCCCCCAGGGGCCCCCGGCGGGCCGAGGTCCTAGAGTGATCACGTGGCCGAGCAGCACACCCCCCGCTCCCTGATCGTCTCCCTGTACGGCGCGTACGGACGCACACCGGACAACGCACCGCTCCCCGTGGCCGAGTTGATCAGGCTCCTCGGCGTGCTCGGCGTGGACGCGCCCTCGGTGCGCTCCTCGGTGTCCCGGCTGAAGCGGCGCGGCCTGCTCGTCGCCGCGCGCACCGGCGGGGGCGGCGCCGGATACGCCCTGTCCGAGGACGCCCGCCAGCTCCTGGACGACGGCGACCGGCGCATCTACTCCCGCACCCGGCCCGGAGCGGACGAGGGGCGCGACGACGGATGGGTGCTCGCGGTGTTCTCCGTGCCGGAGGAGGAGCGCAGCAAGCGGCACCTGCTGCGCTCGCGGCTGGCCCGGCTCGGCTTCGGCACGGCGGCGCCCGGCGTCTGGATCGCGCCCGCGGGACTCCACGAGGAGACCCGCCACACCCTGCGCCGCCTCCAACTCGACCCGTACGTCGATCTGTTCAAGGGCGAGCACCTGGGCTTCGCGGCGACCGCCGAGGCCGTCTCGCGCTGGTGGGACCTGTCGGCGATCGCCCGTCTGCACGAGGACTTCCTCGCGACGCAGGAGCCGGTCCTGCTCAAGTGGGAGTCGGGAGAGGCCGGTTCAGCGGAGGAGGCCTACCGGGACTACCTGGTGGCACTGGACGCCTGGCGCCAACTGCCGTACGCGGACCCGGGACTGCCCGCCTCCCTACTGCCGCCGCACTGGCCGGGGGCAAGGGCGGCGGAAGTCTTCACGGCGCTGCACGAACGGCTGCGGGACCTCGGGGAACGGTTCGTACGGCAGGGCTGAACCCGGGCCGCACACCCCCGCGCCCCGTCACGGCCCGGTGAGCGTGAGACGGGGCTTGGGCGCGTCCGTGCGGCCCGTCGGCGGCTTGCGGCTGCCGGCCAGGTACGGCACGGGCCAGGGCGCGCCCGGCCCCGCGTACTCCTGCTCGGCGGCCGCGTGCAGCGTCCAGTGCGGGTCGTACAGGTGCGGCCGGGCCAGCGCGCACAGGTCGGCACGGCCCGCGAGCAGCAGCGAGTTGACGTCGTCCCAGGAGGAGATGGCGCCGACGGTGATGACCGGGACGCCGAGGGTGTTGCGGATGCGGTCGGCGTAGGGCGTCTGGTACGAGCGCCCGAACTCGGGGCGCTCCTCGGGCACCACCTGGCCGGTGGAGACGTCGATGGCGTCGGCCCCGTGGCGCACGAAGGCGCGGGCGATCTCCACCGATTCCTCGGGGGTGGTGCCGCCGGGGGCCCAGTCGGTCGCGGAGATCCGAACGGTCATCGGACGCTCCTCGGGCCACACCTCCCGTACCGCGTCGAAGACTTCGAGCGGGAAGCGCAGACGGCCCGCGAGTTCCCCGCCGTAGCCGTCGGTGCGCAGGTTGGTCAGCGGGGAGAGGAAGCCGGAGAGCAAGTAGCCGTGTGCGCAGTGCAGTTCGAGCAGATCGAAGCCGCACTGGGCGGCGCGGCGGGCGGCGTCGGCGAACTGGTCCCGGATCAGGGCGAGTCCGGTCGCGTCCAGCTGGTGCGGGACCTGGTTGACGCCGGGGCGGTACGGGAGCGGGGAGGCGGCCGAGAGCGGCCAGTTGCCGCCGTCGAGCGGCTGGTCGATGCCGTCCCACATCAGCTTGGTGGAGCCCTTGCGGCCGGAGTGGCCGAGCTGCACGCCGAGCGCGGTGCCCGGTGAGCCGCCGTGCACGAAGTCGGTGATCCGCCGCCAGGCGTCGGCCTGTTCGCTGGTGTACAGGCCGGTGCAGCCGGGCGTGATGCGGCCCTCGGGGCTGACGCACACCATCTCCGTCATCACCAGTCCGGCGCCGCCGAGGGCGCGGGCGCCGAGGTGGACCAGGTGGAAGTCGGCGGGAACGCCGTCCTCGGCGGAGTACATGTCCATCGGGGAGACGACGACGCGATTGCGCAGGGTCAGCCCGCGCAGCCGGAAGGGCGTGAACATCGGGGGCGTTCCGGCGGGGCAGCCGAAGTCCCGCTCGACGGCATCGGTGAACCCGGGGTCGCGCAGGCGCAGGTTGTCGTGGGTGACGCGGCGGCTGCGGGTGAGCAGGTTGAACGCGAACTGCCGCTGCGGCTGGTCCAGATACGTACCGAGCTCCTCGAACCAGCGCAGGCTCGCGGCGGCCGCGCGCTGGGTCGACTCCACGACGGGCCGGCGCTCCTCCTCGTACGCCCGCAGCGCCGTGCGCAGGTCGGGGTGCTCCTGGACGCAGGCGGCGAGCGCAAGGGCGTCCTCGACGGCGAGCTTGGTGCCGGACCCGATGGAGAAGTGCGCGGTGTGGGCGGCGTCGCCGATCAGGACCGTATTGCCGTGCGACCAGCTGGAGTTGGTGACCGTGCGGAACGCGGTCCAGGAGGACTTGTTACCGCGCAGGGCGCGTCCGCCGAGGGCGTCGGCGAAGATCTTGGCGCAGCGTTCGGTCGAGGCGCGCTCGTCGAGGTCCGCGAACCCGGCCGCGTACCAGACCTCTTCGCGCATCTCGACGATGACGGTGGAGGAGTCCGCCGAGTAGGGGTAGCCGTGCAGCTGCATGACGCCGTGCTCGGTCTCGGCGATCTCGAAGCGGAAGGCGTCGAGGGCGAAGTCGGCCGCGAGCCAGATGTAACGGCAGCGGTGCGTGGTGAGTTGGGGACCGAAGACGTCGGCGTGTGCGGCGCGGGTGGCGCTGTTGACCCCGTCGGCGGCGATCACCAGGTCGTGCTCGGCGGCCAGTTGGGCGGCGGGCGGGGCCTCGGAACGGAAGCGGAGCCGTACGCCGAGCTCGGTGCAGCGCTCGTGCAGGATCTGCAGGAGCCTGCGGCGGCCCAGGGCCGCGAAGCCGTGGCCGCCGGAGGTGAGGGTGCGACCCCGGTGGACGATGTCGATGTCGTCCCAGCGCACGAAGTCGGCCTGCAGGGCGCGGTAGACGGCCGGGTCGGCGTGCTCGATGCCGCCCAGGGTCTCGTCGGAGAGGACGACGCCGAAGCCGAAGGTGTCGTCGGGGGCGTTGCGCTCCCAGACGGTGATCTCGCGCTCGGGGTCGAGGCGCTTGAGGAGGGCGGCGGCGTAGAAGCCGCCGGGTCCGCCGCCGATGACGGCGACCCGGAGCGCCCTCGCGGCGGGCCCCGGGGCCCCGGGACCGGGCGCGCTCACCGGCCCCGCCACTTCGGGGGACGCTTCTCGGTGAACGCGGCGTGGAACTCGGCGTAGTCCTCGCCGTTCATCAGCAGGGCCTGCGTGGCGGCGTCCAGCTCCACCGAGGCGGCGAGCGGCATGTCCAGCTCGGCGGTGAGCAGCGCCTTGGTCTGCGCGAGCGCGAGCGCGGGACCGTCGGCGAGGCGACGGGCCAGCTCGGCGGCGCGCACCCCGGCCTGCCCCTCCTCGGTCAACTCGCTGATGAGCCCGATGCGTTCTGCCTCCGGCGCGCGCACGGCCTCGCCGAGCATCAGCAGCCGGGTGGCGTGCCCGAGCCCGACGACGCGGGGCAGCAGGTACGCCGCCCCCATGTCGCCGCCCGACAGCCCGACCCGGGTGAACAGGAACGCGAACCGGGCCGTGGGGTCGGCCACCCGGAAGTCCGCCGCGAGCGCAAGGACGGCGCCCGCCCCGGCGGCGACACCGTGCACGGCCGCGACCACGGGGAAGGGGCATTCCCGCACGGCACGCACGACCTGGCCGGTCATCCGGTTGAAGTCGAGCAGCTGCGCCATGTCCATGCCGAGGGTCGCGCCGATGATCTCGTCGACATCGCCGCCGGAACAGAAGCCGCGCCCTTCGCCCCCGAGGACGAGGGCGCGTACGGAACGCTCGCGGGAGAGCTCCGCGAGCAGATCCCGCAGATCGGCGTAGGCGCCGAAGGTCAGGGCGTTGAGCTTGTCGGGACGGTCGAGGGTGACGGTGGCGACGCCGTCGTCGAGGTCGAGGCGCAGATGCCGCCACTGCTCGGTGCGGGACGCGGAGCTGGGGAAGGGGCTCATGCGGTGCGGCCTCCCTGGGCGGAGTGGCACGGCCGGCGCGACAGAGAGCGCTGCTGCTGCCGGGCGATGGCTGCCCCTCGAAGCTATCACTCGTACGTGACTGCCGTCACGAGGGCGCGATACGCATGTCGGCTTCTCGATGCGGGCGGACGGGGCGCGAGTCGGCTGGCTGGTAGCCCGACAGCTGACAGGTGACGTCGGACAGACATCCGCTGACAAATGACGGCTAACAGATAGCAGCTGACGGCTGACGGCTGACGGCTGACGGCTGACGGCTGACGGCTGACGGCTGACGGCTGACGGCTGACGGCTGACGGCTGACGGCTGACGGCTGACGGCAAACCGTCGAGACCCACCGCACGTCACCCCTCCGACCGCCGATCGCTCACATCGCCCCTTCAACGCATCGCCGACCGCCCGACCGCCGACCGACCCGGCCGAAAGTCCCACCTCCCGTGTGGCGCAGGTCCCACTCCCCACCCGCCGGGTGCCCCTTGTCCCGGTCCTTGCGGTTCGTAAGGTTGAAACCAGGACGTCACCGGCTCTCCACCCACGAGCCTTCACTCCCGATCGGACCGAACGGACCCAGCCTTGCCCGCAGCTTCCGGCCGCCCCACCTCCTGGCGTATCGCACTGCCCCACACCACCGCCGCCGTGCCCATCGCCCGCGCCCTGATCCGTACCGTGATGGCGGACCTGCTGGAGTCGGACGCCCCCGCCGCGGACAGTGACACGGCGGAGCTGCTCACCGCCGAGCTGGTGGCCAACGCCGTGGAGCACACGAAGGGCGAGGGTCCGCTGGAGCTGGTCGTCGAGCTGCTGCCCACCGGCTGTCAGGTCGAGGTCCACGACCCCGATCCGGCCCCGCCCGGCGACCTCGCCCCCGGCCGTCCGGGCGGTCCGCCCGATCCGTGGCAGGAGCACGGGCGCGGCCTGCTGCTGATACGTACGCTCAGCTCCGCCTGCGGGCACCGGCCCACGGCCCAGGGCAAGGCCGTCTGGTTCACGCTGCCGACCCGTCCGGCCCACGCCTGACCCCGCCCCGGCCGGAAAGCAGCACCGGGCCCGAGGAGCGGGGACGCGCCCCTCGGACCCGAGATCCACTCAGGACGCGGGCGCTCGGCCCGGCGCGTCCTGTTCCGCGGCTCCGAGCCGCGAGTTGCGGCGTCCGTACGCCACGTACACCAGCGCCCCCACCACCAGGAACGCGGCGAACTGGAGCCAGGTCGTCCAGCCCGTGCCCCAGATCAGGTACAGGCAGAACGCCACGCCGAGGACCGGGCTGACCGGGTAGAGCGGCACGCGGAACGAGCGCTGCAGGTCCGGGTCACGGCGGCGCAGGGCGATCACCGCGATGTTGACGACGGCCATGATGGCGAGGGTGCCGATCGTCGTGAGGTTGACGACCACGTCGAGTGACGAGAAGGCGGCGGGGATAGCGAAGACGGACGCGACGATCCAGGTGTTGGCGACCGGTGTCGCGGTGCGCGGGGAGATCCGTTCGAAGACGCGCGGGATCAGGCCGTCGCGGGACATCGACATCAGGATGCGGGTCTGCCCGTACATGACCGCGAGGACGACCGACGCGATGGCGACGACCGCGCCGAAGGCGATGACGCCGCCGCCGATGGTGGAGTCGGTGACCTGGTTGACGATCAGGGAGAGCGCCGCGGGCTTGTCCGCGACGTCGTCCGCGCCGAGCGCGCCGATGGCCGCGACGGCGACGGCGACGTACAGCAGCGTCACCAGGCCGATGCAGATCAGGATGGCGATGGGGATGTTCCGCCGGGGGTTCTTGACCTCTTCGCCGGCCGTGGTGATCGCGTCGAAGCCGATGTACGAGAAGAACGCGACGGAGGCGCCGGAGGTGATGCCCGCGACGCCCTCGGTGGCGAACGGCGAGAGGTTGCCGTCGCGGTACGCCGAGTAGGCGATGGCGCAGAACAGGATCAGGATCGCGATCTTCAGGATCGCCATGGCGGCGGTCGCCCGCGCGCTCTCGCGGATGCCGCGGACGAGGAGGAGGGCGGCGAGGAGTATCACCACGACGGCGGGGAGGTTGATCACGCCGCCTTCGCCGGGGCCGGCGGAGAGCGCGGCGGGCAGTTGCCAGCCGGTGATGCTGTTCAGCAGTTCGTTGAGGTACTGGCTCCAGCCGACCGCGACGGCCGAGACGGAGACGCCGTACTCCAGGAGCAGGCACCAGCCGACGAGGAAGGCGACGCGCTCGCCGAGGGTGGCGTAGGCGAAGGAGTACGAGGATCCGGAGACCGGGATCGCGCTGCCCAGCTCGGCGAACGAGAAGGCGGTGAAGACGCAGGTGATCGCGGCGAGTACGAAGGAGACCACGACGGCGGGCCCGGCTTCGGCGACGGAGTCGGACAGGCCGACGAAGATGCCGGTGCCGACGATGGCGCCGATGCCGAAGCAGACCAGCTGGAACAGGCCCATGGTGCGGCGCAGGCCGTGGCCTTCGAGGTCGGTGCCGGATTCGGCGATCAGCTGCTGGGGGGACTTGATCCGCGTTCCGAGGGGGTTCCGGTTCCGCGGTCCTGCCGAGGGCGGGCGCATGGGGTGGTTCTCATCTCTGGTTCGTACACGACGCAAAGGTGGGGTTCCGAGCGTGCGAGCCCGGAACCCCACCTTGTCGGCCGATACTAACCGCCACTCCGCATATTCACCCAATCGGGCGCATCTCTATGCATCGATGGTCGTGCGCGGGGCCGGTCAGGCGTCCGGGCCCGCCAGTGTGGCCACCATGACGGCCTTGATCGTGTGGAGCCGGTTCTCGGCCTCGTCGAAGACGACCGAGTGCGCGGACTCGAAGACCTCGTCGGTGACCTCCAGCTCGGACAGGCCGTACCGCTCGTGGATCTCGCGCGCCACGGCCGTGCCGAGGTCGTGGAAGGCGGGGAGGCAGTGCAGGAACTTCACGTCCGGGTTGCCGGTCGCGCGCAGCACGTCCATCGTCACCGCGTACGGACGCAGGGCCGTGATCCGCTCGTCCCACACCTCCTGCGGCTCCCCCATGGACACCCACACGTCCGTGACGACGAAGTCCGCGCCGCGCACGCCCTCCTCGACGTCTTCGGTCAGGGTGATGCGGGCTCCACTGTCGGCGGCGAGCTTGCGCGCCCGGTCCACGACCTCCTCGGCGGGCCAGTACGCGCGGGGCGCCGTGATGCGCACGTCCATGCCGAGCAGGGCGGCGGTGACGAGGTAGGAGTTGCCCATGTTGAAGCGCGCGTCGCCGAGGTAGGCGAACGAGACCTCCTCCAGCGGCTTGGCGCAGTGCTCGGTCATGGTGAGCACGTCGGCCAGCATCTGGGTGGGGTGCCATTCGTCGGTGAGGCCGTTGTAGACGGGCACTCCGGCGTGTGCGGCCAGCGCTTCGACGGTGGCCTGGGCGTCGCCGCGGAACTCGATCGCGTCGAACATCCTGCCCAGGACGCGTGCGGTGTCGCGCGCGGACTCCTTCTTGCCGATGTGGGAGCCGGCCGGGTCGATGTACGTGGTGGAGGCGCCCTGGTCCGCCGCCGCGACCTCGAAGGCGCAGCGGGTGCGGGTGGAGGACTTCTCGAAGATCAGTGCCACGTTCCGGCCACGCAGGCGCTGCGTCTCGGTCCCTGCCTTCTTGTCCGCCTTGAGCCGGGCGGACAGGTCGATCAGGGCACGGAACTCCTCGGCGGTGAGGTCCAGCTCCTTGAGGAAGTGGCGGCCGGTGAGGTCTGTGGCCATGGCGACGCTCCTGGATTCCTGGGGTCCGGTCGCATCCGGGGTACCGTCGGCCTCAGGGCGGGTATCCGAATGCGCTTCCGAATGCGGGACTCTGGAAGTCTATACGAGATCTTGAATTTATATACAGCCCTGTCGAGTCACGGTCCCGGGGTCATACGCCGTCCCGCTCCACCGGACAGCTCATGCAGCGCGGGCCGCCCCGGCCGCGCCCCAGCTCGCTGCCCCGGATCTCGATCACCTCGATCCCCTGCTTGCGCAGATGCGTGTTGGTGGTGACGTTGCGCTCGTACGCCACGACGACCCCGGGCTCGACCGCCAGCACGTTGCACCCGTCGTCCCACTGCTCGCGCTCCGCCGCGTGCACGTCCTGGGTGGCCGTCAGGACCCGGATCCGGGGCAGCCCCAGGGCGGCGGCGATGGCGCTGTGCATCTGCTCCGGCGGATGGTCGGTGACCCTCAGGGACCGGCCGCCCTCGCCCGGTTCGATCGTGTACGAACGGAGCATGCCCAGGCCCGCGTACTGGGTGAAGGTGTCGTGGTCCACCATCGTCATCACCGTGTCCAGGTGCATGAACGCGCGGCGCTTGGGCATGTCCAGGGCCACGATCGTGCGCGCCGACCCCGCCGCGAACAGTCCCCTGGCCAGCATCTCCACCGCCTGCGGCGTGGTCCGCTCGCTCATCCCGATCAGCACCGCCCCGTTCCCGATGACCAGGACGTCGCCGCCCTCGATCGTCGACGGGTAGTCGTCCTGCCCCTCGGACCAGTGGTGGAAGGCGCCCGCCTCCGGGCCGGTGAACAGCGGGTGGTGCTTGTAGATCGCCTCGAAGTGCACGGTCTCGCGCTGGCGGGCGGGCCAGCGCATCGCGTTGATCGAGACGCCGTCGTAGATCCAGGCGGAGGTGTCCCGGGTGAACAGGTGGTTGGGCAGCGGCCCCAGCAGGAAGTCGTCCAGGTCCATCACGTGGAACCGCACCGACGTCGGCTCCTGGTGGCCCGCCAGGAACTCGCGCTTGGTCATCCCTCCCACCAGCGCTTCCACCAGCCGGGGCGTCTCCATCTCGTCGAACACGGCCCGCAGGTGGTCCGTCGCCAGCGGGCCGTATTCCTTCTCGTCGAAGACGCGGTCCAGGACGAGCTTGCGCGCGGCCGGGACCTCCAGCGCCTCGCGCAGCAGGTCCCCGAAGAGGTGCACCCGCACCCCCCGGTCGCGCAGGACGTCCGCGAAGCCGTCGTGCTCCTGGCGCGCCCGGCGCACCCACAGCACGTCGTCGAAGAGCAGCGCGTCCTTGTTCGTCGGGGTGAGTCGCTTCAGCTCCAGGTCCGGCCGGTGCAGGATGACGCGGCGCAGCCGCCCGGTCTCGGAATCGACATGGAATCCCATGACCCCATCCTCACCGCGCGGGCCCGGGTTCACCCGGTGAAGGACGCAGCTTCTCCTGTCGCGTCCGACACTGCACCGCGTCGTACACCGCGACGACGGCCCGGTCCCACCCCGCTCCCGCGTCCCCACCAGCCCCTCCGGAGCCGGCTTCTCCTTCCGGCCCGGTGCTCGCAGCCGTTCCAGGACCGGGCTCCACTGCCCCTCCGGATCCGGTCGCCTCCGCCCCTCCCGGTCCGGTCTCGACCAGCTCCGGCAGTGCGCGCCCCACCAGGGCCCGCAGGCCTCCCCAGGCGCCGCTGCCCCGGGCGGTCTCCCCACCGGCGACGCTGACGTTGCCGCCGATCAGCCTCCTGGTGTCGTACGCCAGGGCCAGCGCCTCCCGCTCCTCCACGGCGGCGAGCAGCGCCGCCGCCCGCTCCGGCGTCATGTCCACGGCCCCGCAGCGCCGCAGTTCCTCGGCCAGCAGGGGTACGGGATCGGTGTCCCGGGCCACTCGTACCGCCTCGGCCGCCGGGTTGCCCTCGATCGGTGCGGCGAACGCCTCCGCGTGCACCAGCAGCGCGAGCAGCACCCTCAGCCGCCCGGCCCCACCTTCCCCGGCCCCATCCTCGGCCTCCTCGGCCAGGGTGCGTGCCCACCGGTCCAGCTCCGGCAGTACGACGCCCCGCAGCCGCTCCGAACGCAGCAGGCGCCCGGCCGCGAACGGCAGCTTCGCCAGCGGGTGCGTGCCCGGCGACGACCCCGGCTCCGCGTCGACGGGCACGACGAGCTCCGCCCGTACCCGCCGTGCGAACCAGGGCAGGTCCAGCAGCTCCTCGGCCACGGCGGCGTCCCGACGCTCCAGCCACTGCGACACGCCCAGGTAGGCGTCCTCGGGCCAGGGCGCCGTCGGCATCCCGGCGCGCACCAGTGAGGCCAGCATCCCGAGCTCCACGGCGGCCGGCCAGGGCCACTTCATGACCCGCGCGGCCAGCGCGCGCAGCGGTTCGCGCTCCAGTCCGGCCTCCCGGGTCCGCCGGGCGACCGCGCGCAGCACCTCGTCCAGGCGCGGGACGGGTACGGCCGCGCCCGCGTACGTCCGCAGGACCAGGTCGAGCCACTGCTGCGCGGTCTCCACAGGTAGCGGGTCGGCACCGGGTGCAGCGGTGATCCGGTCCAGGATCCCGGACGCGTCGAGCAGGTCCAGCCAGGTCTCGGCGGCCCGGGCGAGCCCGGCGGGAGAGTTGCCCCGGTGCTGGGGCGGCAGGGGCAGGACCACGAGGGCGAGCTCGGGTTCGCGCGCCAGCGCGCGCCGCAGCGGGGGCAGCCACGACTGCCAGACCTTGGGCGGGGTCTCGTCGAAGGCGTGGCCGCGCAGGAGTCCGGCGACCAGTTCCGCGTGCTCGTCGTCGTCCGGCAGCGGGGCTCCGGCGGGGCCGGCGAGTTCGACGGCGAAGGTGGCCGGGGTGGTCCGCCCCGAGCGGCACCAGGTGAGGACGAGGTCCCGGAAGCGCCGGTCGGCCTGCTCGGCGGGCAGCCGGGTGGTCAGGCCCTTGCGGTACTCCTTGAGCATCTTGTCGGTGATGACGCCGAGGGTGGTGAACTCGGCCATGCGTGCCGCCAGTTCGTCCTCATCGGGCGCCCGGCCGCTGCTCAGCTCGGCCTCACGGGCCGCCGCGAACAGAGGCTTGGCCATCGCGGGGCTGCCCGCACCGGCCACCACCCGGGCGCCCTCGTCGAGCGCGTACGGCAGCAGCTGTGGCGCATCGGCCGTCAGCTTGACCAGGTTGTCACGCAGTTGGGTGGCCGCCCGGCCCGGTTTGGCCACGGCCTGCTCCTCGCACCGGCGCAGTGGCGCGAGCAGGGCGACGGCGCGCGCGGCGTGCTCGGGGTGGGCACGGCACGCTTGGGAGAGGAAGGACAGCGGCGCGGTGCGCACCCGGCCCACCACGGCCGCCGGACCGACCCCGGGGTCCAGGCCCAGCGCGCGGGCGACGGCGTCCTCCGCCGTGCCGGCCCGCTCCGGCACCAGGCGGACCACGTACTGCCCGTCGTCGAGCGCGTCCCAGCCGTACGTCCGCGCCGTCATCGTCTCCTCGGGCCGCCCGCCGACGGGCTCTCCGGCGAGCACCGCACCGACCCCGAGCAACTGCCCGTCCGTCGCGGGCTCGGGCGCGGGCTGCGGCGGGCACGGCTCGGCCGAGCGCCCGTACTCGGCGCACTCCACCAGGAAGGCCTGGTAGGCACTGTGGGCGTCGGGCGGCACGTCCCGGCCCCCGGACCGGGTGGTCTCGTCGGGTGACCGCTCGTCGTACACGGCGGCCATCGCCCGCAGTCCCTCGGACCACACCACGTGCGGGATCGCGTCGAATGCCCCCGGCCCGAACCGGCCCCGGGTGCGGGTCCACCAGAAGTCGTGGACGTTCACCCCGGAGAAAGGGCCCTGGTAGCGCAGGTCGAGGGTGAGGCCGAAGCCTTGGCCGCGCTCGGAGAAGCCGAACCGGGCCTGCTCTCCGGCGATGCGGCCGCCGAAGCGGGAGACGACCCGCTCGAAGCGGGCCCCGCTGTCGTACTCCACGCCGTCGAACGCCCGGATCTGCAGGCGCTGCACGTGCGGATGGGGAGCGGGCGAGGAGTCGGGGCGCACGAACACCGCACGGCGCAGTTGCTCGATGCGCTGCTCTCCCCCGAACCGGTCCAGCAGCTCGCGCCACTTGGCCAGCCTGCCGGTGCCGCGCGGGTCGAGCAGGGCCGGGTGCAGCACGGCCACCGTCGTGTCGGACACGCCGAGGTCGCCGTCGAGCCCGGTCAGCGCGAGGCCCCCGTGCGCGGGCGCGTCCAAGAGGAGCCCGGCCCTGGCGGTGTCCGGTGCGCCGTCCTCGTACGGCGCGAGGACCGCGAGGCGCAGGGCCCGGCGCCAGTACGGGTCGGGCCACACCTGCCGGATCAGCTCCGCGGGCACGGGGAGCGACTGGGTCATCCAGTGCTCGACCCGGGCGCGGGCCTCTTCGGCGTGGTCCCCGATCCAGTCGGCGAGCGCGGTCAGCCCGGCCAGGTGCGGATCGCCCTTGAGCGCGGCCGGTACCTTCTTGAGCTCGCGCCCCGTCGAAGTCCTGCGGCACAGCACCGCCGGCTTCGGTTCGTCGTAGGCGTCGAGGCCCAACTCGTAGTCCCCGACGGCCTTCCAGTGTCCCTGGTCCCCCATGTCGTACCCCCGTGACGTGCTCACCCGCCCACGGTCCGAGCGAGTGATCACACCTTACGAGCCCCCACTGACAACGAGGTCCGCACCACACCTGACCAGGCACGATGACGCCGAAGGCCTGGGGCCGGGCCCGAGCCCGGCCCCGGAGTCCTGGCTCCGAACCAGAGCCCGGGCCCAAAACCGGAAGCCTGGCCCGGAACCCGAACCCGGGCCCAGAACCGGAAGCCTGACCCCCGAACCCGAACCCGAACCCGGGCCCAGCACCGGAGGCCCTGCCCCAACCCCCGAACCGGAGCAGAGCCCCCGGACCTCGCCGCTACAGCCTCGGGTCCACCGGCTCCGACTCCAGCGCCAGGACCGCGAACACCGCCTCGTGCACCCGCCACAGCGGTTCGCCGTCCGCGAGGCGGGCCAGTGCCTCCAGGCCCAGGGCGTACTCGCGCAGCGCCAGGGACCGCTTGTGGCCCAGGTGCCGCTCGCGCAGCCGCTCCAGGTTCTCCGGCCGGGTGTACTCGGGGCCGTAGATGATCCGGAGGTACTCGCGGCCGCGGACCTTCACTCCGGGCTGCACCAGGCGTCCCTTGCCGTCGCGGACCAGGGCCCCCAGCGGCTTGACGACCATGCCCTCGCCGCCGGCCGCGGTCATCTCCAGCCACCAGTCGGCTCCGGCGCGCACCGAGGCCTCGTCGCCCGTGTCCACGACCAGGCGGCGGGTGACCTGGAGCAGGCCCGTCGGGTCCTGTTCCACCAGCTGGTCCAGCCAGGCCAGTTGCTCGTCGTGCGGGACGGCCGCCAGGGAGCGTCCGCGGACGGCGAGGACCTGGAAGGGCGCGAAGCGGACGCCGTCCAGCCCTTCGGTGGCCCAGCAGTAGCGCCCGTAGGCGTCGGTGAACGCGGCGGCGTCCACGACCCGTTCCCGCTGCTTGGCGAGCAGGTCCCCGACTCCCTCGACGCCCCGTGCGGCGGCGGCCTCCAGCGCGGCGACCGCGCCCGGCAGGGCCGCTCCGGCGGCGGCGCCCACGGCCGCGTACTGGGTGCGCAGCAGTCCGGCGGCCTTCAGCGACCACGGCATCAGCTCGCCGTCGAGCAGCAGCCAGTCGGTGTCCAGCTCCTCCCAGAGCCCGGCCGCCGTGATGGCCCGGCGCAGCCGCTCCAGGACCTGTTCGGTGACCTTCTCGTCGCCGAAGAAGGGCCGTCCCGTGCGGGTGTGCAGCGAGCCGGTGGGGCCGTCGACGCCGAACGTCTCGCGTGCCGCGTCCGCGTCGCGGCACACCAGGGCCACCGCGCGCGAGCCCATGTGCTTCTCCTCGCACACCACGCGCGCGATGCCGTCGGACGCGTACTGCGCGAACGCCTCGGCGGGGTGCTCCAGGTAGCCGTCCTGCCGGGAGGTCGCCGTCGGTGCCATGGTGGGCGGCAGGTAGGCGAGCAGGCGCGGGTCGACGGCGAACCGGCTCATGACCTCCAGGGCCGCCGCGGCGTTCTCCTCGCGCACGCCGACGTTGCCGATCTGCCGGGTCTCCACGACGCGCTTGCCGTGCACGTCGGCCAGGTCCAGGGGGCGTCCCTGGTGCCCGCCGGGCGCCTCGGTGGCGAGCGGCTTCACCGGCTCGTACCAGACGCGCTCGGCGGGTACGTCGACCAGTTCGCGCTCCGGCCAGCGCAGGGCGGTCATCTTCCCTCCGAAGACCGCGCCGGTGTCCAGGCAGATGGTGTTGTTGATCCACGAGGTGTTGGGTACGGGGGTGTGCCCGTACACCACGGCGGCCTTGCCGCGGTACTCCTCGGCCCACGGGTAGCGCACGGGCAGGCCGAACTCGTCGGTCTCTCCGGTGGTGTCCCCGTACAGCGCGTGCGAGCGCACCCTTCCGGAGGTGCGGCCGTGGTACTTCTCGGGCAGACCGGCGTGGCAGACGACGAGCTTGCCGTCGTCGAGGACGTAGTGGCTGACGAGTCCGTCGATGAACTCGCCCACGCGCGCGGAGAACTCCTCCGGCTCGCGCTCCAGCTGTTCGATGGTCTCGGCCAGTCCGTGCGTCTGCTGGACCTTCTTGCCCTTGAGCCAGCGGCCGAGCTTGTTCTCGTGGTTCCCCGGTACGCACAGGGCGTTTCCGGAGGCGACCATGCCCATGACGCGGCGCAGCACGCCGGGGCTGTCGGGGCCACGGTCGACGAGGTCTCCGACGAACACGGCGGTGCGGCCGTCGGGGTGCTGTCCGTCGACGTAGCCGAGCCGGGTGAGCAGGGTCTCCAGTTCGGAGGAGCAGCCGTGGATGTCGCCGACGATGTCGAACGGTCCGGTGAGGTGGCGCAGGTCGTTGTAGCGCTTCTCCAGGACGATCTCGGCGGCGTCGACCTCTTCGGTGCCGCGCAGCACGTGCACCTTGCGGAAGCCCTCGCGTTCCAGGCCCTTCAGGCCCCGGCGCAGTTCGCGGCGGTGGCGCTGGATGACGTGGCGCGGCAGGTGCGCGCGGTCGGGGCGCCGGGCGTTGCGCTCGGCACAGACGTCCTCGGGGAGGTCCAGGACGATGGCGATGGGCAGCACGTCGTGCTGCCGGGCCAGCTGGACCAGCTGCTTGCGGCTCTCCTGCTGGACGTTGGTGGCGTCGACGACGGTGAGCCGTCCGGCGGCCAGGCGCTTGCCCACGATGTAGTGCAGGACGTCGAAGGCGTCGCGGCTGGCGCTCTGATCGTTCTCGTCGTCGGCGACGAGGCCGCGGCAGAAGTCCGAGGAGACGACCTCGGTGGGCTTGAAGTGCTTGCGCGCGAACGAGGACTTGCCGGATCCGGTGGCGCCGACGAGGACCACGAGGGACAGGTCGGTGACGGGAAGCGTGCGTGCGGTGCGGTTGGTGCTGGTGGTCATGCCGCCTTCTCCTCCTTCGGGGTCGGTGCGGCCAGGGTGAAGACGGCCATCTGTGTGGGCGGTCCCACGTCGGGGTCGTCGGGGCCCACGGGGACGAACTCCACGTCGTACCCGTGCCGTCCGGCGACGTCGCCGGCCCAGGTGCGGAACTCCCCGCGGGTCCACTCGAAGCGGTGGTCACCGTGGCGTACGTGTCCGGCGGGCAGGGTCTCCCAGCGGACGTTGTACTCGACGTTCGGCGTGGTCACCAGCACGGTCGTGGGGCGGGCCGAGCCGAACACCGCGTACTCCAGGGCGGGCAGCCGCGGCAGGTCCAGGTGCTCGATGACCTCGCTGAGGACGGCCGCGTCGTAGCCCTTGAGCCGCTTGTCGGTGTACGTGAGCGAGCCCTGGAGCAGGGTGACGCGGTCGGACATCCGCTCGCCCATGCGGTCCAGGCGCAGCCGCTTGGCGGCGATGGACAGCGCGCGTACGGAGACGTCGACGCCGACCACGTCGGTGAACCGGACGTCCTTGAGCAGCGCCTGGACCAGCTGGCCCTGCCCGCAGCCCAGGTCGAGCACGCGGGAGGCCCCGGCGGCGCCCAGGGCGGCCAGGATCGCCTCGCGGCGCTGCTCGGCGAGGGGCACGGGGCGCTCCTCGGTGTCGACGGCCTCGTCGACGGCGTTGTCGACGTCCTCGACCTCCAGTCCTTCGGCCTCGGCCAGGCGCACCAGTTCCAGGCGCTCCATCGCCTGGCGGGTGAGGCCCCAGCGGCGGGAGAGGTAGCGGCTGGTGATGAGCTTCTGCTCGGGGTGGTCGGCGAGCCAGCCCTCACCGGCGCGCAGCAGCTTGTCGACCTCGTCGGGGGCGACCCAGTAGTGCTTGGCGTCGTCGAGGACCGGCAGCAGTACGTACAGCTGGCGCAGCGCCTCGGCCAGCCGCAGCTCGCCCTCCAGGACGAGGGTCACGTACCGCGAGTCGCCCCATTCGGGGAAGCGGCCGTCCAGCGGGACCGGTTCGGCCTGTACGGAGGTCCAGCCCACCGGTTCGAACAGCTTGCGCACGAGTTCGGCGCCGCCGCGTGCGGGCAGTGCGGGGATCTCGACGCGCAGGGGCATCGCCCGCTCCGGCAGCTCGGGGCGGGCCTTGCAGTCGCCGCGCAGGGCGTTCTTGAAGACCGCGCTGAGCGCGACCGCGAGCAGCGACGACGCGGCGTAGGGCCGGTCGTTGACGTACTGCGCGAGGGCCGCGTCGGGGGCGCCGCCCCGGCCCTTGCCCTTGCCCCGGCGCACGAGTGCGACGGGGTCGACCTCCAGGACGAGGGCCGCCGTGCAGCGCTCGGCGGTGGCCTCGGGGTAGAGCACGTGCGCTTGGCCGTGCGAGGTCGAGAACGCCTGCGCCTTGTCGGGATGCTTGTGCAGCAGGAAGCCCAGGTCGGTGGCGGGGCGCTCGGGGGTACCGGTCGTGCTGATCGTCAGGAACACGCGTCCGATTATGACCGGAATCGTGCCCCGGCTACGACGGGTTTTCCGGTGGCCCGGCCAGACTCGGGCCGACCGGGGTGGCCCGCGCCCCTCGCGCCCCCTAGCGGGCCGCCACCGCGCGCGTGAGGGCCGCGATGGACTCGGGGCCGACCCGGCAGCAGCCGCCGATCAGACGGGCCCCCGAGGCGCCCCAGGAGGCGGCGCGGGCCGGGTCGAGGGTGGGGGCGCCGGTCCACCGCCCGACGGCCGCGTCCCAGCCCTCGCCGCTGTTGGGATAGACGACGACCGGCTTGCCGGTCACCTCGGCGGCGAGCGGCACGGCCCGGTCGGCGTCGGCCGGATCGCAGCAGTTCACCCCGGCCGCGATCACCTGGTCGTTGCCCGCGACCAGGGCCAGCGCGCTCGCCAGGTCCTGTCCCGCGCGCGTGCGCCCGTCCCGGACGGTGTACGAGAGCCAGAGCGGCACCCCGCAGCCCTCGGCGGCCCGCAGCAGCGCCTCCGCCTCGTCGGCGTCGGGCACGGTCTCCAGGGCGAGCACGTCGGGCCCCGCCTCGGCGAGCGCCTCCACGCGCGGGCGGTGGAAGCGCTCCAGCTCGCGCACCGAGAGTCCGTACCGGCCGCGGTACTCACTGCCGTCCGCGAGCACCGCCCCGTACGGTCCGACCGAGGCGGCCACCCACACCTCGCGCCCGGCCGCCGCTCCCGCACGCCGGGCCGCCGCCACGCTGCCGGCGAACAGCGCGCGGGCCTCGTCGTAGCCCACGCCGCGCCGGGCGAAGCCGTCGAAGCTCGCCTGGTAGCTGGCGGTGATCAGCACCGAGGCTCCCGCCCGCACGTACGCCGCGTGGGCCGCCTGGACCTGTCCGGGGTCGTCAGCGAGGAGCCTGGCCGACCAGAGGTGGTCGGACAGGTCGCAGCCCTGGGCCTCCAGCTGACTGGCCAGCCCGCCGTCCAGGACCAGCGGGACGGGACCTGCCAGGGCCTCGGCGAGCGTACGAACGGGCTTCACTGCTGCTGCTCCTCCATGACGGATCTCCACGACTGGTCCGCCGCGCCCGGTACGGGCCGGCTGCGGGTGCGCGCCGCACCGGGGCGGACCCGCCCCGGGTACGCGCGGCTTCAGGGCGGGCCCGGGCGGTGGATCGTACGGCTTCGGGGCGGGCGCCGGACCGTACAACGGCCGCCCCGGGCGCGCGCCCGCGGAGCCCCCGCCCGCTCTCAGCCCAGCTGCGACTGGACCTGGGAGGAGATCAGCTCCAGGTGGTCCAGGTCGTCCAGGTCCAGGGCCTGGAGGTAGAGCCGGGACGAGCCGATCGCCTGGAACTGCCCGATCTTGTCGACGACCTCGGCGGGTGAGCCCGCGAGGCCGTTCGCCTTCAGCTCCTCCACCTCCCGGCCGATCGCCGCGGCACGACGCGCCACCTCGGCGTCGTCCTTGCCGACGCACACCACCAGGGCGTTGGAGTACACGAGGTCGTCCGCCTTGCGCCCGGCCGCCTCGGCGGCTGCCCGCACCCGGCCGAACTGGCGCTCGCTGTCCTCCAGCGACGCGAACGGGATGTTGAACTCGTCCGCGAACTGCGCGGCCAGCCGCGGCGTCCGGGTCGCCCCGTGCCCGCCGATCAGCACGGGCAGCTTCGCCTGGGCCGGCTTGGGCAGCGCGGGCGAGTCGGCCAGCTGGTAGTAGGTCCCGTCGTACGAGAACGTCTCGCCCTTCGGCATGCCCCACAGACCGGTCACGATGGCCAGCTGCTCCTCGAGGCGGGCGAACTTCTCCTTGGGGAACGGGATCCCGTACGCCTTGTGCTCCTCTTCGAACCAGCCCGCGCCCAGGCCCAGTTCGACACGGCCGCCGGACATCTGGTCCACCTGCGCGACCTGGATGGCGAGCACGCCCGGCAGCCGGAAGGTACCGGCCGTCATCAGCGTGCCCAGACGGATCCTCTTGGTCTCGCGGGCCAGCCCGGCGAGGGTGATCCACGCGTCGGTCGGCCCGGGCAGCCCGTCGGCGGAGCCCATCCGCAGGTAGTGGTCGGAGCGGAAGAAGGCGTCGAAGCCCAGTTCCTCGGTGGCCTTCGCGACCTTGAGCAGGGTGTCGTAGCTCGCCCCTTGCTGGGGCTCGGTGAAGATTCGAAGATCCATGGATCCATCCTGCACCTTCGAACGGCCGTCAACCCCACTCGCACCACCCTCCTCTCTCCGGCCCTGTCGGGTGAATATCCGTCAACCCGGCGGGCCACGGCCGACCCCACCAGTGACCAGCGACGGGGCCGGGTCGTTGGCTCGGGCGGAGCCGGACCGCCCGGCCCGCGCGCCGGCGGAAGCTGCCGGTGCGTCTTTCTCTGTTGCCGCCCTCCCCTCACGCGGAGGGCCTGGGCCGAGGAGGCCGCCATGTCCCAGGAAGCCGTGCCCGAACAGGCGATGCCCGAACAGCCGGTGCACCAGTCGGTGCCCGAGCAGAAGGGCGGTGGCGCCCCCAAGGGTCTGCTTCAGCAGATGGAGGAGTTGATGGCGGCGCTCAACGCCGATCTCAACCAGCTCGACGCCGACCTCCAGTCCTCGTCGGACCGCCCGTCCGACACTGGTGCGTCCCCGCGGCAGTCCGCCGATGGAAGCCGCCCGGACGGGGCGTTCTGACCGCGGACCCGGTAGCGTCCGCGCCGCTGTCGCTCGTGCGGGGGCCATGACGGCCTCCGCACGGCCACGACGAGCCCCGCTTCCCGGCCGTGGCGCCCGGCGCGCCGCGGCCACCGCGGCCCCGTCCACCGGGACCGCGACCGCTTTCACGGCGGTCCCGCGGCGGAGTCCGCCGGATCCTTGGGAGGCGGCTCGACCGCCTCCAGAGCCTCCAACTCGTCCAGGCCGTCCAGCGGGTCGGCCGGGTCGCGAAGGCCGTCCAGGCCGCCGAGGTCGTCGAGCGGGTCTCCCCCGCCCTGGAGGCCGTCCAGGACGTCCAGGTCCTCCAGCGCGTCGAACTCGTCCAGGCCGTCCAGATCATCCAGGTCGTCGAGCGCGTCCAGGGTGTCCGCCGGATCGCGCAGCAGATCGCGCGCCTGATCGCGCCGGGCGGGCCGCGCGGGTCTGACCGTCTGTCGCTCGGGGATCCTGCGCAGCATCGCGTGCACCCGGTCGCTGGACTCGTCGGCGGCGTCGATCGCCTCGATGCACTGCCAGTACAGCCCCTCCTCCTCCGTGGAGCAGGCCACACCCACCAGCGCCATCCCCACCTCACCGAGCAGCACGCCCAGCTCCGTCAGCGTGCGCCGGGCGTCGGCGATCCCGGTCAGCTGCGTGGCCCGTATCCCCCCGGCCTTCAGCGTCACCTGGTCCAGCACCCCGCAGCCCCGCCCCCCGGTCTCGCTGAGCCCCCGCGCCTCGCCGCGCACCTGCGGCGGCCCGGAGAGCGCCAGGCTGCTCCCGATCGCCTGGGCCAGGGCCTGGGCCTGCCAGGCCTCGGTCACGACGTCCACTGTTTCCCGGCTCCGCGCCAGGGCCTGCCGACCGTGCCCGATCAGACGCTCCGCGTCCATGCGCACCGCCCCCGTTCGTACGACTGTCCTCCCACTCAAACCACTACCCAGAGTGAATGCGAACGAGCCGAAACGCCAGGGGAATTCGGAAATCTGTGGACACGAAGCCGCATGTGCACAACCCGCTCACTCCCAAGAGTGACTCTGCGTGAGGAAGTGGGCCCGAAAGGGGTCGAAACCAGGTCCCGCCCGGCTCCGGCGCGGGCCGGACCGGGCCGGTGCGAGCCGGATCGGGCCGGTGCGGGCGGTGCGGGCCGGACCGGGCCCGACCCACTGCGGCCTGCCCACTGAAACCCGCCCCGCTGGGGCCCGCCCCTGGACGGGCCCCGGTCCGCGTCTCAGCCCTCCGCCCGGGCCTTGCGCCCCGGGGGCCGCCCCACCGGGAAGCGCAGCTCATTGCGGTCGATCTTCTCGGAGAGCGCCGTCAGCGGGTCGACGCCCAACGAGCCGCAGAACTGCAGGAGATACGCGAGGACGTCGGCCACCTCGTCGCGGACCCGATGGGCGTCCTCGGGGTCCTCCATCACGCGCGCGGCCTCTTCCGGTGTCATCCACTGGAAGATCTCGAGGAGTTCGGCCGCCTCGACGCTCAGGGCCGCCGCCAGGTTCTTGGGCGCGTGGTAGGGCTGCCAGCCGCGCGAGGCCGCGAACGCGGCCAGCCGACGCTGGAGCCCGGCGACGGTCAACTCGGCTTCGCCGGAGGCCGCGTGGACCGCTCCCGCCCCTGCCGCGACACCACCACCTCCATGCGCAGCATCCCCGGCGGCAACGCCACCCCCATCCGTACCGCCCCCGCCCGCAACGCCACCGCCGGGACCGTCCGCACCCGTACCGCTCATGTCGTTCTTCGTCTCGTCACTCGTGTCGCTCACGGCTCCAGGTCTACCACCGTGACGCCCTCGACCTCGCGCGCGCACTGTGCCCCCGTCTCCCCCACCGCACCCGTCAGCCGCACGTGGCCGCGCTCGACCACCATGACGGCGAGGCGTAAGAGGCCGCTGGACTGGCGGCGGTCCAGACCCCGGTCCAGGTTGTCCGCGACGACGGTGAGGGACTGGATCGCGGCCGGAACCTCACTGGCCTGTTCCACTTCGAGCACACCCGGGCCGGTGAGCACGACCAGGGCGAGCGCCAGGAAGCGCAGTTCACCGTCGCCCAGGCGTTCCACGGGCGTGTCCGGGCGGCCTTCCGGCCGGGCCAGCAGCGCCCGTACCGTCCCGTCGTCCCGTGTGTGGGCGGCCAGGTCCTCCACCTCCCCCGAGCACCCGTCCCGCAGCGCCCTCACCAGCGCCGCGTGCCGGGTCGCGCACTCGGTGCGGGTGCGCAGCAGCACCTCGGCGAGGTTGTCGCAGCCGCGCCGCAGCCGTCCGTCACCCGGAGCGGCGGGCCGCCGCATCCGCACCGGCTGGGGGTCGCAGGCGAACACCGAGCGCAGCGCGACGAGCAGTTGCTCGGCGGCCGCGAGCACCTGGAGCTGGCCCTCGGTACTGCCGGCGACCCGCAGGGGCAGCAGGGCCGTGCCGAGCCGGTCGTCGGGCAGGGGCGCCCGGGTGACGGCCGCGGCGCCGCCGGTGAGCCAGGCGGCCTGCACGGAGGAGCGGCCGGGGTCGCGCAGGGCGGTGGTCAGCAGTTCGCGTCCGTCCCAGGTCAAACGTTCGCCGACGACGCGGAGTTCCGGCTCGGCCTGGATCGCCACGTCGAGGTGGACGGGGCCGAGGGGCCCGTCGGCCGTACAGCCGATGCGGAAGCCGCGCCGTCCCTGCGCGTCGGCGGCGGCGCGCTCGGGCACGTACGAGACGGGGTCGTCGAAGACCGATTCCAGCGGTGCGCCGGAGGCGAGTCGCGCCAGCGCCTCGTACGCGCGCAGGACGGTCGACTTGCCGCTGCCGCTCGCCCCCGCGAAGAGGGTGACGGGGGTGATGGGGAAAGTGGCTCGCCGATGGGAGCGGAAGGCAGAGAGCCGCAGTTCGGTGACTGCGGGACGCATGGTGTGCACGAGCCGGACCCTAGATCCGGTCCGGAGCGAGGAACCGTTACGCCTGAACGACCTTCCTACGAACGGGCGACTATGCCTGCGGTACGGCCGCCGCCTCGGTGCCCTCCACCTCGGTGCCGACGGGCGCGAGCAGAAAGACGTTGCGGTCGACGCGGTGCATGCCGCTGCCGAGGCCGAAGACCACGCCGCTGCTGAAGTCCAGGACGCGCTTGGCGACATCGGTGTCGGCGGCCGTGAGGTCGAGCAGCACGGGCACCTGGGCGATGAGGTGCTCGGCGACCTCGCGCGCGTCCGCGAAGATCTGCACCCGCAGGACGACCATGCGGCGCTGTTCGGCCGCCTGCTCGTAATCCTGGGGCACCGTGCGGTGGTCGATCTGGGACGGCCACTCGTTGCGGCTGCGCAGCGGCACGACTTGGGCGAGGCCCTCCCACTGTTCGTCGGTGGCGTCGTACCTGTCGTATCGCTCGTACCTGCTCATGGGGCCATCTTCGCGCCCCTCACCCGTTCGGCCCAACAGCGACACGGCCGAGAATCGCACCCGCGGGCGCGGGACGCATGTCACCCACCGAGCGGGACGGAGACGGGACCACCGCGGGCATCGCCGCAGGCATCAGTACAGGCATCAAGTACGGGCATCACCGCGGGCGTCACTCCTGTCCGTCCTGTCCGTGCCAGACAGTGGTCACGTTGCAGAATTCGCGGATGCCCTGCGCGGACAGTTCGCGTCCGTAGCCGGAGCGCTTGACGCCGCCGAACGGGAACGCCGGGTGGGAAGCGGTCATGCCGTTGAAGAAGATGCCGCCCGCCTCGATGTCGCGGGTGAAGCGGCGCACCTCGTCCTGGTCGCGCGTCCAGACGTTGGAGCTGAGCCCGAAGGGCGTGTCGTTGGCGAGGTCCACCGCTTCGTCGAGGCCGGCGACCCGGTAGAGCGTGGCGACCGGCCCGAAGGCCTCCTCGTGGTGGATGCGCATCCCGGGCCGTACGTCCGCCAGCACGGTCGGCTGGTAGAACCAGCCCCGGTCGAGCCCCTGGGGGCGTGCGCCGCCGCACAGGACGGTGGCGCCCTGCTCCACGGCGTCGTCGACGAGTTCCTCCAGGTCGGCGCGGCCGCCCTCGGTGGCGAGCGGGCCGACGTCCGTCTTCTCGTCCATGGGGTCGCCGACGGTCAGCGCGCTCATGGCCGCGGTGAACCGTTCGGCGAACGCGTCGTACACGTCGGCGTGCACGATGAAGCGCTTGGCGGCGATGCAGGACTGTCCGTTGTTCTGCACGCGCGCGGTGACGGCCGTCCGCGCGGCCTTCTCCAGGTCGGCCGAGGGCATCACGACGTACGGGTCGCTGCCACCCAGCTCCAGGACGGTGTGCTTGACCTCGTCACCGGCCACGGCCGCCACGGCGCGCCCGGCGGGCTCACTGCCGGTGAGCGTGGCGGCGGCCACGCGCGGGTCACGCAGTACGGCCTCGACGCCGCCGGAGCCGATCAGCAGGGTGCCGAAGCAGCCCTCGGGGTATCCGGCGCGGCGGAACAGGTCCTCCAGGTACAGCGCGGTCTGCGGGACGTTGGAGGCGTGCTTGAGCAGTCCGACGTTGCCCGCCATCAGGGCGGGCGCGGCGAACCGTACGACCTGCCACAGGGGGAAGTTCCACGGCATGACGGCGAGGACGACGCCCAGCGGGCGGTGCACGACGCTCACGCGGGAGGCGCCCGAGTCGTGCGCGTCGGCGTCGGAGGGGGCCTCTTCGGCGAGCAGGGAGGCGGCGTGCTCGGCGTACCAGCGCATGGCCTTGGCGCATTTGGCGGCCTCGGCCCGGGCGGCGGCGACCGGCTTGCCCATCTCGGTGGTCATGAGCGCGGCGACGGTGTCGCGGTCGGCGTCGAGGAGGTCGGCGGCGCGGACCATCAGCCGGGCCCGCTGCGGGAAGTCCGTGAGCCGGTGCTCGCGGAAGGCGGTGGTGGCCTGCACCAAGCGCCGTTCGACTTCCTCGGGGCTCATCTGCGGGTACGTCGTGAGCGTCTCGCCGGTCGCGGGGTTCACCGTGGCGATGGGCATGGGGGACGACCTCCTGGGGGCGTGCTGTCCTTCGACCTTCCCGCTCCGGGGGCGGGGGCGCAACGCGTACCCCTACGGGGCGGCGGCATGCGGCGGCGCGGCGGTCCGGAGTTATCCACAGGCCATGGGGCCCGGCCCGGGTTTTGGCTACCGTCGTGGGAGTGGACGAGCTGGAACGGATCGACGCCGGGGTGGCCGGGTGCCGGGCGTGCCCGCGCCTGGTGGAGTGGCGCGAGCGGGTCGGCAGGGAGAAGCGGGCCGCGTTCGCGGACTGGGAGTACTGGGCGCGCCCGGTGCCGGGTTTCGGCCCGCCGGACGCGCGGCTGCTGGTGGTGGGCCTGGCACCGGCCGCGCACGGCGGCAACCGGACGGGCCGGATGTTCACCGGCGACCGCTCGGGCGACGTGCTGTACGCGGCGCTGCACGCGACCGGCATGGCGAACCAGGCGGAGTCGGTGTCCGCCGGAGACGGCTTGCGGCTGCTCGGGGTCCGGGTGACGGCCCCGGTGCACTGCGCTCCGCCGGAGAACAAGCCCACCCCGGCGGAGCGCGACGCCTGCCGCCCCTGGCTGGTGGCCGAGCTGCGCGCACTGCGCCCGACGCTGCGGGCGGTGGTGGTCCTGGGCGCGTTCGGCTGGCAGGCCCTGCTCCCGGCCCTCTCGGAGGCGGGCTGGCCGCTCCCGCGCCCCCGCCCGGCCTTCGCGCACGGGTCACGGGTGCGGCTGCCGACGACGGACGGGGGCGCGGGCACCAGTGGGAGCGAAGACCTGACCCTGTTCGGCTGCTACCACGTGAGCCAGCGCAACACGTTCACGGGGCGGCTGACGCCGGAGATGCTGAGGGGGGTGCTGGAGGAGGCGGGGCGGGAGGCGGGGCTGTTGGGGGGCGGCCGGGAGACAGAGCTGTGATGCCTGATCGCGCGGGAGAAGCGGGGGACGTGCCGCCTCTAGACTGGTTGGGCTCGGCCGCCCCGGACTAGCTTGGCCGCCTGTCCGGGGCGGCCGCGCGTACACAAATCCACAAACCGACCGTGAACCGACCGCGGTGCCTTCACGGGCGCCGCGCGCACCATACGTTCCGTACGAAAGGGAGCATCCGAGGATGGCTCGACACCTGATCACCAGCGCGCTTCCGTACATCAACGGGATCAAGCACCTGGGCAACATGGTCGGGTCGATGCTGCCGGCGGACGTGTACTCCCGCTACCTGCGCCAGCGCGGCCACGAAGTCCTCTACATCTGCGCCACCGACGAGCACGGCACTCCGGCGGAGCTGGCCGCCAAGGAGCGGGGCCTGCCGGTCGCGGAGTTCTGCGCCCAGGCGCACGACGCGCAGAAGGCGGTGTACGACGGCTTCGCCCTGGCCTTCGACCACTTCGGGCGCAGCTCGTCGTCCCAGAACGTCGAGATCACCCAGCACTTCGCGCGCAGGCTGCACGAGAACGGGTTCATCGAGGAGCGGGCGATCCGCCAGGTGTACTCCCCCGTGGACGGCCGCTTCCTGCCGGACCGGTACGTCGAGGGGACCTGCCCGCACTGCGGTTACGACAAGGCACGCGGGGACCAGTGCGAGAACTGCACGCGCGTGCTCGACCCGACCGACCTGGTCGACCCGCGCTCGGCGATCAGCGGGTCCACGGACCTGGAGGTCCGCGAGACCAAGCACCTGTTCCTGTTGCAGTCCAAGCTCCAGCACGAGGTCGAGGCGTGGATCGACGCGGTGGGCGAGGAGTGGCCCCAGCTGTCCTCGTCCATCGCCCGCAAGTGGCTGACCGAGGGGCTGCACGACCGCGCCATCACCCGCGACCTGGACTGGGGCGTACCGGTACCGGCCGAAACCTGGCCGGAGCTGGCCGCCGAGGGCAAGGTCTTCTACGTGTGGTTCGACGCCCCGATCGAGTACATCGGGGCGACGAAGGAGTGGTCCGACGCCACGGGCGGCGACTGGAAGTCGTGGTGGTACGAGGCGGACGACGTGCGCTACACCCAGTTCATGGCGAAGGACAACGTCCCGTTCCACACGGTGATGTTCCCGGCGACCGAACTCGGGGTGCGCGAGCCCTGGAAGAAGGTCGACTTCGTCAAGGGCTTCAACTGGCTGACGTACTACGGCGGGAAGTTCTCGACGTCCCAGCGGCGGGGCGTCTTCACCGACCAGGCGCTGGAGATCCTGCCGGCGGACTACTGGCGCTACTTCCTGGTCGCCAACGCGCCCGAGTCCGACGACTCCTCCTTCACGTGGGAGCACTTCGCGGCGACGGTCAACAAGGACCTGGCGGACACGCTGGGCAACTTCGTCAACCGCGTACTGTCGTTCTCCCGCAAGCGCTTCGGTGACGAGGTCCCCGCGGGCGCGCAGGCGGCGGAGGCCGAGACGAAGCTCGGCGAGGAGATCGCCCGTCTGCTCGCGGAGTACGAGGAGCACATGGAGGCCCTCCAGTTCCGCAAGGCCGCGGCGGCGCTGCGCGCCCTGTGGTCGGCGGGCAACTCCTACCTGGAGGAGAAGGCCCCCTGGCTGGAGATCAAGACGAACCAGGAGGGCGCCGCACTGACCCTGCGTACGGCGATGAACCTGATCCACCTGTACGCGGTGGTCTCCGAGCCCTTCATCCCGGCTTCGGCCGCCGCGATGCGCGGCGCGTTCGCCCTGGAGGGCGACACGGCGACGTGGGTGTCCCCCGCCGCCGCGAGGTCCCTGGACGCACTGCCGTCGGGCACGCCCTTCACGGTGCCGCCGGTGCTCTTCGCGAAGGTCTCGGAGGAGGACCTGGAGTCGTACCGGGAGCGGTTCGGGGGCGTGGAGACGACGGGCGCGGAGACGAACTGACGCGACCGCGAGGGGCGCTTGTCGTCGGCCGCGGCCAGGGGAAACCCGCGGCCCGCGGCCGACGGCGGGGGGCCGGGGCAGCCCAGCCCCCGTGATCAGACCGGGTCGCCGTCGCCGGTGGGGCGACGGGTTCCCGCCGAGGCGACCTCATGGATGAACCACTCCAGTACGGAGCGGATCTCGTCGGTGTGCTCGGCGAAGACCTCCAGGGAGAAGGAGGGGCGCAGATCGAGCTTGGCCTCGGCGAGGTCGATGCCGTCGATGGCGTTGAACCGCTCCATCAGGCTGCGGCGCAGGGGCTCGTCGTCGAACGGCGGACGTCGCTTGAGGTGCTGGAAGACGACCTCCGCCGTCCCGGACACCGGGTAGACGGCGATCGGCCACAGAGCGCGCGGCGCCCCCGGACCACCCGCGTCCACGGTCGGGAAGCAGCTGGTCTCGCTCGCCTTGCCGTAGACCTGGTATCCACCCTGCTCCGCCCAGAACCGGATCGCGGCCAGGACGCCCTCGACGACCTCCGGCGTCTGGTTCGCGCGCAGCAGCGTTTCGAAGCGGGTGCTCGCGTCATCCCCGCCGGCCCGCGACGCGGCCGACCCCGCCGGGGCCTCCTCCGGCAGCTCCTTGCCCACCAGGACGGCCAGGTCGGTGCTGCTGAGCCGGTGGGCCTTCGAGGCCCGGCCGTTCTCGTCGAACGGCACGCCCTCCGCCTCCAGGACTTCCCTGGGGTCCCCGGAGTGCCGGTCGTCGGTCCACCGGAATCCACCCGCGATACGGCCGTCGGCGGTCAGCACGCGGTACGCGCAGTGCAGCCCCGTCCGGGTCGCCATGTGGTTGCCGACGGCGATGGCGCTGGTGCCGATGAGGGCGGCGAGCTCGCCGTACGACGTCCAGGTGCCGGCCGGGACGGCGAGCAGGATCTCCCGCAGCTCCCGCCAGCCGGCCCATTCGTCGTCCGACCGCGCGACCTCGTCCAAGGGCCCGGGCCACAGGTCCACGGCCCGGTCGGCCAGTTCTTCGGCCCTGGCCAGGATCTCCCTGCGGCCCCAGCGCTCCTGTGCGGCGATCCGCTGGTTCATCCGCAGCGCGCTGGCGTCCAGCAGTTCCTGCTTGCGGTGGAAGGGGTGGTTGGAGAGCCGTGCGTTCTCTCCCGAGAGGGTGAGGTTGCCGAGGGTGTGCACCAACAGGTTGTGGATCTCCTGGGGGCTCTCGCCGTCCGCGGCTTCCTCGGCCAGCAGGTCGAACCAGTGCTCGGCCGGGCTCTGCGGCAGCACGTGTTCGACGGTGAGCGGCGCCTTGTCGTAGTCGACGGGTTCGCTCGAACCGTAGCTCTCCTCCAGTCGGCGCAGGATCTGGAAGCGCTGGTTGCTGCGGCCGGTCTTGTAGAAGGGGCGGGCTCGGACGGCTTCACGGACCGCGTCGTCGCCCGGCCAGACGCGGGCGCCCGTGCGGGGGCGCGAAAGGAACCGGCGCACGGCCTCGGCCGGGGAGCCGTCCCTGTCCAGCTCCTTGGGAAGTTCCATGAACACCCGGTTGCTGCCCGTCGTGGACAGTCCCGCGAAGAGGCGCCGCACCATGTAGCTCTCCGCGAGGGCGAGCGCCTCCGCCGCTTCCGGGGCCGTGGTCCCGCCCTCGTCCACGAGGTCCAGGAGGCGAAGGGCCAGCGGGTAATGGGTCTGCCCGCCCCAACGCGACAGGCGTTCCAGTACCGCCCGCAGCTCCGGGTCGGCCTCCCTCTCCGGCTCCAGGATGCGCATGAGACGGTCGGCGCGCAGGGAGAACCGCGCGATCTCGGCTTCCAGGGCCGACTCGTCCCCGCTCAGCGGCTCCAGGCGCTTCTTCTGGTCCCGGTAGATCTCGCTCTGCCGGGCCCGGCTGTTCCCCGCGACCACGAGGTCCAGCCACACCAGCAGCTCGAGGTGGGCGGGGCCGAGCAGTTCCTGCATGGGGAGCCACCGCTTGCGGTAGACGTCCTCGCCCCTGGTGGGCAGGTACATGAACAGGTAATTGCGCAGCAGGTCGCTCTGGCTGAGCCCCACTCCGGTGTTGTTGATGGACTCGAAGATGCGGTAGACGTTGTCGCCCTCGGCCGCAGTGATCGCGACGATCGAGAGGCAGTCGCCCAGGACGGACTCGACCGCGTCCACCCAGCCCTCACCGCCGCTCTCCGCCCCGTCTGCCAGCGCAGCGACGAAGAAGCGGTAGGCGGCCCCCACGTTCCCGGCGCCACCGGCCTTCGGGAGGCTGTCCACACAGGCCGTGTAGGCCTCGCGGTCCGCCTGTGTCGGCAGCAGCCGGTAGCTGTCGTTCCCGTCCTGGTACGCATTGACCAGGACGAGGTCGTTGATGCGGGCGGCGTTCTTCGCCGGGCCCCGCTCCCGGTAGTGGTCCCGCAGCGCCGTGAACGCGAGCATCAGGGTGGTCATCCGCTGCTGACCGTCGACGACCAGCCAGCGCCGCATCCCGCCCGCGGCCACGCGCTCGGGTGCGAGCACGACCGAACCGAGGAAGTGACCCGAGCCGGGCCGCCCTTCCCGCCGGTCCTCGACCAGCTCCTGCACGTCGTCCCACAGCTGCCGCAGCTCGTCGCGCTGCCAGCTGTAGGTGCGCTGGTAGAGCGGTACCTGGAACTGCTGCTCCCCCTGGACCAGCTTGCTGAACGTGGTCTCCTGAGCGTGCACGCCCGTCCTCTCCCCGAACCGTCGAACCTCGATACCGGTCCGGTCCGGTCCGGTCCACCATGAAACACCCTCGCCCGCGGGCTCGGGCTCGACCGAGCGGAATCTTCCGTGGGCGAGAGCGGCGACAGAACGTGCCGGTACCGAGACCGGTACCGACACAGTGGCGCGGATCCTGAGGTGGACTCGACGGCTCACGCCGCCGTCAGCGCCTCGTGGATCCGCGCGCGGAACTCGCTACTTCACCGGCTCCAACACCGCCACGCACTCCACATGCTGCGTCATCGGGAACAGGTCGAACGCACGCAGCGTCCGCACCCGGTAGCCGCCCTCCTGGAAGTAGCCCAGGTCGCGGGCGAGGGCTGCCGGGTCGCAGGCGACGTAGGCGATGCGGCGGGCGCCCAGGGTGGTGAGGTGGGCGACCGTCTGCTTGCCGGCGCCGGCGCGCGGGGGGTCCAGGACGATCAGGTCGACCTCGGTGATCCGGGTGCGCGGCAGGACCGACTCGACCTTGCCCTGCTCGATGCGGACCCGGTCGAAGTGGGCCAGGTTGTGGCGGGCGTCCTCGACCGCGCGCTTGCCGTTCTCGATGCCGAGCACCGCGCCCTGGTCGCCCACCCGGTCGGCGAGGGCGCCCGCGAAGAGGCCGACGCCGCAGTAGAGGTCGAGGGCGGTGTCGCCCTTGCGCGGGAGCAGGCCCTGCATGACGGCCTTCATCAGGGTGTCGGCGGCCTTCGGGTGGACCTGCCAGAAGCCGCCGCTGCCGACGCGGTGGGTGCGCTCGTCGGCGCGCTCGCGGACGAACGGGCGGCCGTGCACGCGGTGCACCCCGCCGTCCTTCTCGTCGACCCGCATCACCGAGACCGGCTTGTCCAGCTCCACGATCGGGAGCCGGGCGCCCGGGCGCGGGGTGAGGATCACCTGGCGGTCCTGGGAGCCGGTGGCCGCGATCGCCTCGACCGTCGCCATGCCCTCCCAGGTGCGCGACTCCACGCCCAGCTCGTGCACGCCCTCGGAGGCGATCAGGCAGTCGGTGACCGGCTCGACCTCGTGCGACCGGTGCTTGCGCAGGCCCGCGCGGCCCGTCTCGTCGACCGCGTACTGCACGCGCGTGCGCCAGCGCGGCACCTCGCCCGACGGGAGCTTGTCGCCCTCGGCCGGCACGACCGTGCCGTCCCAGCCGGCTTCCTCGGGGGTGAGGCCCGCAAGCCGCTTGAGCTGCTCGGCGATCACCTCGCCCTTCATCCGGCGCTGGGCGCCCGGCTTGGCGTGCTGCCAGTCGCAGCCGCCGCACTTGCCGGGGCCCGCGAAGGGACAGGGGGCCTCGACCCGGTCCTTGGAGGGGACGAGGACGGAGACCGCGTCGGCGCGCAGGAAGCGGCTCGTCTCCTCGCCGTCGGTCACCCGCGCCACGACCTTCTCGCCGGGCAGCGCGTGCCGTACGAACAGCACCCGGCCGTCCTCGGTCCGGGCGATGCAGTGGCCGCCGTGCGCGACCGGGCCCACCTCGACCTCGTACTCCTCGCCGACCAGCGAAGAGGTCGAGGACTCGGGCGACGCGTTCTGCGGCATGGCGGGGTGCTCCAGAGGGAGAGGGAGGGAAGGGGGACGGGAGTGGACGAACGGTCCAGTTTACGTCCCCCCGGAGGGTGGCGCGCGCGAGGCCCGCGCCACCCCGCCCCGCCCCCGCGCCTACGCCTTGGCCGCCGGCTCCTTCGGGCCCCCGCCGCCGTTGCCGCCGCGCTTCTCCACCGGGCCGCGGCGCACCGCGCCCGGGGCGTTCCACTCCTGGCGCTTCTTCGCCCGCTTCTTGGCCGCCTCGGAGGACTGCAGCTGGTACGGGACGGAGGTGACCATGACGCCCGGGGTGAAGAGCAGGCGGCCCTTCAGGCGCAGGGCGCTCTGGTTGTGCAGCAGGTGCTCGTACCAGTGGCCGACGACGTACTCGGGGATGTACACGCTGACCGCGTCGCGCGGGCTCTCCCGGCGCAGGCCCTTGACGTACTCGATGATCGGGCGGGTGATCTCGCGGTACGGCGAGTCCAGGATCTTCAGCGGTACGTTGATGCCGCGCCGCTCCCACTCCTCGCGCAGGGCCTTGGTCTCGGCCGGGTCGACGCTGATGGACAGCGCCTCCAGCTGGTCGGAGCGCATCAGCTTGGCGTACGCGAGGGCGCGCAGCGTGGGCCGGTGCACCTTGGAGACCAGCACGATCGAGTGGACGCGCGACGGGCGGATGCTGTCGTCGCTGGGCTCGTCGGGGGCGGAGATCTCGTCGGCCACCCGGTCGTAGTGCTTTCGGATCGCGGTCATCGTGCCGTAGAAGATCACCATGCCGAGCAGCGCGACCCAGGCGCCGTGGGTGAACTTGGTGGCGAGCACCACGACCAGGACCAGGCCGGTGAAGAAGGCGCCGAAGGTGTTGATCGCGCGCGAGCGGATCATGTGGCGGCGCTTGGCCGGGTCGCGCTCGCTGCGCAGGTGGCGGTTCCAGTGCCGGACCATGCCGGTCTGGCTGAGCGTGAAGGACACGAACACGCCGACGATGTAGAGCTGGATCAGCTTGGTGGAGTCGGCGGCGTACAGGACGACCAGCAGGGTGGCCGCGCCGGCGAGCAGCACGATGCCGTTGGAGAAGGCCAGGCGGTCGCCGCGGGTGTGCAGCTGGCGGGGCAGGTAGCGGTCCTGGGCCAGGATCGAGCCGAGCAGCGGGAAGCCGTTGTACGCGGTGTTGGCGGCCAGGAAGAGGACCAGCGCGGTAGCGGCGGCGAGCACGATGAACAGGAAGCTGCCCTTGCCGAACACGGCCTCGGCGACCTGCGAGATCACCGGGTTCTGCACGTACCCGGAACCGACCGGGACGCCGTCGCGGAGCAGGTCGGTGGCGGGCTTCTCGGCCATCCGGACGTTGGTCGCCATGGCGAGGCCGATGATGCCGCAGAACATGGTGACGGCCAGGCCGCCCATCAGCGCCAGCGTGGTCGCGGCGTTCTTCGACTTGGGCTTGCGGAAGGCGGGGACGCCGTTGGAGATCGCCTCGACGCCGGTGAGGGCGGCGCAGCCGGAGGAGAAGGCACGCAGCAGCAGGAAGACAAGCGCGAAGCCGGCCAGGCCCTGGTGCTCGGGCTTGATCTCCATGTCCGCGGTGGGGGCGCGCATGGAGTCGTCCAGGACGATGCCCTTGAAGGCGCCCCAGGCGATCATGACGAAGACGCCGACGACGAAGACGTACGTCGGGATGGCGAAGAGCTTGCCCGACTCCTTGACGCCGCGCAGGTTCATCAGCGTCAGGAGCACGATGGTCGCGACGGCGCACAGGACCTTGTGCTCGACGACGAAGGGGATGGCCGAGCCGAGGTTCTCCACTCCGGAGGAGATGGAGACGGCGACGGTCAGGACGTAGTCGACGAGCAGCGCGCTCGCGACGGTGAGTCCGGCCTTCGGGCCGAGGTTGGTGTTGGCGACCTCGTAGTCGCCGCCGCCGCTGGGGTACGCGTGCACGTTCTGCCGGTAGGAAGCGACGACGGTGAACATCAGCACCACGACCGCGACCGCGATCCAGGGGCTGAAGTGGTACGCCGACACGCCCGCGATCGAGAGGACCAGCAGGACCTCGCCGGGCGCGTAGGCCACGGAGGACAGCGGGTCGGAAGCGAAGACGGGGAGCGCGATGCGCTTGGGGAGGAGCGTTTCTCCCAGTCGGTCGCTGCGGAGCGCCCGCCCGATCAGGATCCGTTTGGGCACGTCGGTCAGTTTGGACACGCAGAGGATCGTAAGCGTTCGAAAAGGCGGCCGCCCACCCACCACCCCCCATCGGCACGGAATCTCCCGCTCCTGCCGCACCGTACTGGTAGGGGGTTGGGGTATTGTCCGGCACGCGTGGGCCCAGAGGGGCACGGGAGGCCATTCATGATCGCGAACCGCCGTCGAGGGGCGCACGGACAGCTACTGCTGGTCCTCGTGCTCGCGCTGGGCGTGTTCCTGATGCACACGATGGGCCACCCGGACCCGGACGCCGCGTCCGGGAGCGGTACGTCATCGGTGGGGGTGGCGGCGGTCCCCATGGGGTCGGCCGACATGGGGTCGGCTGACATGGGCCCGGTCCACATGGGTCCGGCACACATGGCTCCGGCCTCCACGGGCCCGGTCCACATGGGTCCCGACGCCATGGGCCCGGCACACATGGGCCCGGTCCACATGGGTCCCGACGCCATGGGCCCGGACCACACGGCCCCGGTCCACATGGACCCCGGCCACACGGCCCCTGACCACGCCTCCGCCCCGTCCGGGGCGTCGCATCACCCCATGTCCGGGATGGACATGACCTCCCTCTGCGTCGCGGTGCTGCTCGCCGCCTGGGTGCTGCTCGCACTCGTACGGGCCGCCCGCGCCCGGCACTCCGGGCGCCTCCTGCGCGTACCCGCCGTCCCGGCGTCCACCGCGCCGGCCCCGGCGCCCGCGCGCCCGCCCGAACTCTCCCGGCTCTCCGTCCTGCGGATCTAGGACAGGCCCTGGGCCGACAGGTCGCGCCAGGGCCGGAACACGCCCGGGCCGATCACGGTCCCCAGCCACCCCGCAGTCATAGTTGACAGACAGTCAGTCATCAGGAGATTCCGTCATGCGCACGTTCCTCAGCCGTACCCGGACCACCCTCACCGGCGCCGTACTCGCCGGCGGCCTGCTGCTCACCGCCTGCGGTGGCGGCGGTGACGACAAGGGCGGCGGCTCCTTCAACGACGCGGACGTCACGTTCGCGCAGCAGATGATCCCCCACCACCAGCAGGCCGTGGAGATGGCCGCGCTGGCCGAAGGCCGGGCGGCCGACCCGGAGGTCAAGCGGATCGCGGGCGCCGTCAAGGGCGCCCAGGAGCCGGAGGTCGCGACCCTGCGATCCTGGCTCAAGGCCTGGGGCAAGCCGGAGTCGGCGCCGGGCAGCGGGCACGGCGACCACGCCGGGAGCACGGACGGGATGATGACGGCCGACGACATGGAGCGGCTCAAGGCCTCGAAGGGCAAGGACTTCGACCTCTCCTTCGCGGAGCTGATGGTCGCCCACCACAACGGGGCGATCGAGATGGCGAAGGCCGAGCGGAAGGACGGCGCCGACAGCGCGGCGAAGAAGCTCGCGGGCGAGGTGATCGAGGCGCAGTCCGCCGAGATCACCGAGCTCAAGAAGATCCTCGCCCGCCCCTGACGCCGGCCCCGGTCACGGGGCGCCGGCCCCGGTCATGATGCTCCTGACCCGGACATGATGCTCCTGACCCGGTACGGGCACCGGCCCCGGTCACGAAGCGCCTGGTCCGGTCACGGGGCGCCTGACCCGGTCACGGGCCGCCCGTACCGGGCCGGGCGTCCGACCCGGCCCCCGTGCCGCTCCCCCGCGCCCCCGGCGTATGCCCGAAGGCGCGGCGGAAGACGTCGATGAACGCGCTCGCCGAGGACCACCCGCACCGCTGCGCCACCGTGGTGACCGGGGTGTCCTCGGCGAGCAGCAGCAGCGCGTGGTGCAGCCGCAGCTGGGTGCGCCACTGCGGGAACGTCATCCCCAGCTCCGCCCGGAACAGCCGCGTCAGCGTCCGGGCGCTCGCCCCCGCCCGCGCCCCGAGCGCGGCGAGCGGGCGCCCGTCGGCCGGGTCGGCGCGCAGCAGCTCGCAGACCGCGACGAGCCGGGGGTCGCGGGCCCTCGGCAGGTGCAGCGGCTGCTCGGGGGCGTGGCGCAGCTGGTCCACGAGGACCGCGAGCAGCCGCCGGGCCTCGGCGGAGCCGCGTACCGTCCCCGGACCGCTGTACGTGATGATCAGCTCGCGCAGCAGCGGGCCGACCGCGAGCACGGCGGGCCGCTCCAGGCCCAGCGGGTTGGTGCCGAGCGGCAGGCCGACGGTGTGCAGGTCGGTCTCTCCGTGCGCCCGGTGTTCGTGCGGGGTGCCCGCCGGGATCCACAGCGCGCGGTTGGCGGGGGCCACCCAGGTGCCGCCGCCGGTGGTGACGGCGAGGACGCCGCGGCCCGCGTAGACGACCTGGTGGATGTCGTGGCGGTGGGACTCCACTCCGGTACCGGCGGCCAGGAACCTGGTCGTGGTCGGCAGGTGCGGGGGGCCGTGGCGGAAAGTCGGCATCACGTGGCAGTTTATCGGAAGCCCGCCACCCGCCGCCGGTGGTGACGGCGAGGACGCCGCGGCCCGCGTAGACGACCTGGTGGATGTCGTGGCGGTGGGACTCCACTCCGGTACCGGCGGCCAGGAAC
>NZ_JBEOYE010000039.1:76941-85530 GCF_040296945.1 Streptomyces sp. NPDC001941
GGAACCTGGTCGTGGTCGGCAGGTGCGGGGGGCCGTGGCGGAAAGTCGGCATGACGTGGCAGTTTATCGGAAGCCCGCCACCCGCCTCCGCGCCCACGATCGTGGGATGACCACCTATCCGAACCGCCTCCGGAGCGGTCCCGCGCGCCCCGCCGTCCGGCCCGCGCGCCGCGGCCGTCCCGTCACCGCCATGGCCCTCGGCCACGCGGCCGTCGACTTCTACCAGGGCGCGGTGCCCGCCCTGGTCCCCTTCCTCGTCGCCGCGCGCGGGTACGGCTACGCGGCGGCGTCCGGCGTCGTGCTCGCCGCCACCCTGCTGTCCTCCGTGGTGCAGCCGCTGTTCGGGACGCTCACCGACCGGCGCCCGCTGCCCTGGCTGATCCCCGTCGCCACCACCGTCGCGGGCCTGGGCATCGCGCTCGCCGGGGTGTCCGGCTCGTACGCCCTGACCTGGCTGGCGGTCGCGCTGTCCGGGGTCGGCGTGGCCGCGTACCACCCCGAGTCGGCGCGGCTGGCCCGGCTGGCGAGCGGCGGCAGCCACACCGCGATGGGGTGGTACTCGCTGGGCGGCAACATCGGCTTCGCGCTCGCGCCGCTCGCCGTCGGCCCGGTGCTGTCCGCCGGCGGGCTCGGGGCCACCCCGTGGCTGCTGCTGCCCGCGCTCACCGGGGTGCTGATCACGGTGGCGGCGGTGCGCCGCCTGGCGCGGCGGGCCGCCGAGGCCACCCGGGCGGGGCGGCCCGCGGGACGCGACGACTGGCCGCTCTTCCTGCGGCTCTCGGCGGTCGTGGTGTGCCGGTCGGTCGTGTACGTCGGGCTGAGCACCTTCGTCGGCCTGTACGCGCAGGAGCGCACCGGAGCCGGTCCCGCCGCCGGGTCGGCCGCGCTGTTCACCCTCTTCGCCGGGGGCGCCGCCGGTACGGTCCTGGGCGGCCGGCTCGCCGCCCGGTGGGGGCGGCTGCGCACCCTGCGGGCCGCCTACGCGGCGGCCGTGCCCGCGGTGGCCGGGCTCGTCCTGGTGCCGGGGGCCGCGTCCCCGTACGTCTTCGCGGCGCTGGCGGCGGTGGCCCTGTACGTGCCGTTCTCGCTGCACGTGACGCTGGGTCAGGACGCGCTGCCGGGGCGGGTGGGCACGGCGAGCGGGGTGACCCTGGGGCTCGCGGTGAGCGTGGGTGGCGCGGCCGGGCCGCCGCTCGGGCTGCTCGCGGACCGGGCGGGCCTGGGGGCGGCGCTGCTGCCGTTGGCGGGGGTGGCCGCACTGGCCTGGCTGCTGGCGCGTACGCTGCCCGACCGAGCCGACGCCGACGCTGATGCGGGCAACGGGGCCCACCCGGCATAAGCTCGTCATCTGGCAACAGGGCACACCGTTGCCCGTGGTGGCCCGGCAGGGTTGTGGAGAGAAGAGTGGACAGGGTGTTTTCGCAGGTCATCGGCGCTACCAGGACTGCGGGGTAGGTGCACGTGCACATCGTCATCATGGGCTGCGGACGCGTGGGAGCCGCGCTCGCGCAGACCTTGGAGCAGCAGGGGCACACGGTCGCGGTGATCGACCAGGACCCGACGGCGTTCCGCCGCCTGGGCTCGGGCTTCGGCGGCCGCCGCGTGAGCGGGGTCGGGTTCGACCAGGACACCCTGCGCGAGGCGGGGATCGAGGAGGCCGGCGCGTTCGCCGCGGTGAGCAGCGGCGACAACTCCAACATCATCGCCGCCCGGGTGGCCCGCGAGATGTTCGGCATCGAGAACGTCGCCGCCAGGATCTACGACCCGCGCCGCGCCGAGGTCTACCAGCGCCTGGGCATCCCCACCGTCGCCACGGTCCGCTGGACCGCCGACCAGATGCTGCGCCGGCTGCTGCCGTCGGGGGCCGAGCCGCTGTGGCGCGACCCCAGCGGGGGCGTCCAGCTCGCCGAGGTGCACACCTCGCCGTCCTGGATCGGCCACAAGATCAGCACGCTGCAGGAGGAGACCGGCGTGCGCGTCGCGTTCCTCACCCGGCTCGGCGAGGCGGTCCTGCCGACCTCGCAGACGGTGTTGCAGGAGGGTGACCTGGTCCACGTGATGATGCGCACGGACGAGGTCGAGAAGGTCGAGGCGGCCTTCGCCGAGGGCCCCGAGGAGGGCGGTCACTGATGCGCGTGGCGATTGCCGGTGCCGGCGCGGTGGGTCGCTCCATCGCGGGCGAGCTCCTGGAGAACGGGCACGAGGTCCTGCTGGTCGACAAGGCGCCGACCGCCATCTCGGTGGAGCGGGTGCCGCAGGCAGAGTGGCTGCTGGCCGACGCCTGCGAGATCACCTCCCTCGACGAGGCGGCGCTGCAGCGCTGCAACGTGGTCATCGCGGCCACCGGTGACGACAAGGTCAACCTGGTGGTGTCGCTGCTCGCGAAGACCGAGTACGGGGTGCCGCGGGTGGTGGCGCGCGTCAACAACCCGAAGAACGAGTGGCTGTTCAACGAGTCGTGGGGCGTGGACGTCGCCGTCTCGACGCCGCGCCTGATGTCGGCGCTGGTCGAGGAGGCGGTGAGCGTCGGCGACCTGGTGCGCCTGCTGCGCTTCAGCCACGGCGACGCGAACCTGGTGGAGCTGACGCTGCCGCCGGAGTCCGCGGTCGCGGGCACCCAGGTCGGGGACGTGGCCTGGCCGGAGGACACCTCGCTGGTGACGATCATCCGCGGTTCGCGGGTGCTGACGCCGAGCCCGGAGGAGACCCTGGAGGCCGGTGACGAGCTGCTGTTCGTGGCCGCGCAGGCGCGCGAGGAGCAGCTGGAGGACCTGCTGTCGGTGACGCGCGAGGACGTGTAGCCGACCGGGCGGTACGTACGGGGAAGGGGCCCGGGACCTTGCACAGGTCCCGGGCCCCTTCGCGTACGCCCGTGCCGCCGGTACGGGACCGGCTACGCCTCGCGCTCCTGGGAGGAGGCGGTGGCGGCGGCGCGCTCCTGCTCCTTGAGCTCCTTCTCCCTGGCCTCCTCGGCCTCCATCTCCGCGAACACGTCGATGGGCGCGGGCGCCTTCGCGAGGAAGACCCAGGTCAGCCAGACGGCCAGCAGGAACGGCGGGATCTTCAGGGCGACCAGCACCCAGCCGAGCTGGGCGGTGTCGGCCCACCAGTAGAGCGGGAAGAGGATCGCGCACTTGGCGAGCAGGATCAGGCCCCAGGCCCAGCTCGCCTTGGCGTAGGCCTTCTTGCGGCCCGGGTTGCGGGTGCGCCAGGAGAGGTTCTCCTTGAAGACCGGGCCCAGGATCAGGCCGATCAGCGGCACCCCGGCCAGCGTGGTGATCACGTACGCCAGGCCGAGGCCCAGCGTGTAGAGCATGCCGGGCAGGTAGAAGTCCTTGGCGTTGCCGGTCATCATCGCGAAGGCGACGCCGAAGGCCACGCCGAAGACGCCGCTGAAGGCGTGCTTGACGGTGTCCTTGCGCACCAGCCGGACCGCGACGAGCACCAGCGACAGCGCGAGCGCCGCGATCGCCGAGGCCTGCAGGTTCTTGTTGACCGTGAAGATCGTGACGAAGAGGAGTCCGGGCAGGACCGTCTCCACGCCGCCCCGGATGCCTCCGAACGCCTCGAAGAGGGCGGCCTCGGTGACCTCCCTGGCGGCGCTCTCGTCGCTCCCGGCGCCTTCGGCGGTCCCGTTGCGGGCGGGCGCCCCTTCGGCGGTCGGCTTGTCGGGGGAGGTCACCGGCTACTCCTGTCCGATCGGTCGGAGTTCGTATTTGGGGTTGAACAGCACCCTGCGGCCGTGGCTCATGGAGATCCGGCCGGAGGCGATGAGCTTGCGGCCCGGCTCTATGCCCACGATCGAGCGCCGGCCCAGCCAGACCACGTCCAGCGGGGCCGTGCCGTCGAACAGCTCGGCCTCCAGGGCGGGCACGCCCGCCCTGGGACGCAGCGTGACCGTGCGCAAGGTACCAGTCACCTTGACTATCTGCCGGTCGTTGCAGTCGGAGATACGCGTGCACCCCGACGCCTGCGTGTCCTCCCGCAGTTCCTCGCGCTCGAGGTCCTGCTGGGACGTGGACAGCCGGTCGAGCATCCGGCGGAAACGGCCGGCCGGCTTCTCTGTACGCGGTGCAGCACTCATACCGAAAGCGTACCGGGCACCCCCGACAGCGGATCAATGCCGAGTCACCCGGATCACAGGGGACGCGGGGGTCCCGGAGACCCGGCTGCCCGGAGGCCCTGGCGGGCTCACCGCTCGAAGCGGTACCCCATCCCCGGCTCGGTGACGAAGTGCCGCGGGTGCGAGGGGTCGGCCTCCAGCTTGCGCCGCAGCTGCGCCATGTAGACCCGCAGGTAGTTGGTCTCGGTGCCGTAGGAGGGCCCCCAGACCTCCTGGAGCAGCTGCTTCTGGCTGACCAGCCGCCCCGCGTTGCGCACCAGCACCTCCAGCAGGTGCCACTCGGTCGGGGTCAGGCGTACGTCCCTGCCCTCGCGGTTGACCTTCTTGGCGGCCAGGTCGACGGTGAAGCCCTCGGTCTCGACCACGACCACGTCGTCCTCGCCGCCGACCGGCTCCGCGCGGCGGACCGCGGCGCGCAGCCGGGCGAGCAGCTCGTCCATCCCGAAGGGCTTGGTGACGTAGTCGTCGGCGCCCGCGTCGAGCGCCTCGACCTTCTCGTCGGAGGTGTGGCGGGCGGAGAGCACCAGGATCGGCACCCGGGTCCAGCCGCGCAGCCCCCGGATCACCTCGACGCCGTCCATGTCGGGCAGCCCGAGGTCCAGGACGACCACGTCGGGGTGGCGGGCCGCGGCGAGCTGGAGGGCGGTGGCGCCGTCGGGGGCCGCGTCCACCTCGTACTTGCGCGCCTTGAGGTTGATCACCAGCGCGCGGACGATCTGCGGCTCGTCGTCGACCACGAGCACCCGGGTCATGGGGTCCTGCTTTCTGTCGGGGTCGGGGCCGGTGCCGGGCACCGGCCGGTCGGGCTTCCGTGCGGGGAGTGCCAGGAGTGCGGGGTCCCGTGCGGGGCGCGCGGGTTCACGTGAGGGCCTGGGCGGGGACGTCGGCGCCGGCGCCGGTCCGGCCGTCGGCGGCGAGGGTGAGGACCATGGTGAGGCCGCCGCCGGGGGTGTCCTCGGCGGACAGGGTGCCGCCCATGGCCTCCACGAAGCCGCGGGCGACCGCGAGGCCGAGGCCCACGCCGGTGCCGCGCGGGGCGTCGCCGTGCCGCTGGAACGGCTCGAAGATGCGCTCCTTGGCCTCGTCGGGGACGCCGGGGCCGCGGTCCACGACGCGCAGCTCCACCCGGTCGCCCAGCGCACTGGCGGTGACGGCGACGGGGACGCCGGGCGGGCTGTACTTGACGGCGTTCTCCACGATGTTGGCCACCGCCCGCTCCAGCAGGCCGCGGTCCACCTCGACCATCGGCAGGGTCTCGGGCACGTCGAGCCCGGCGCTGCCCTCGGGGACCCCGCCGAGCGCCATCGGGACGACCTCGTCCAGGCCGGTGGGGCGCATCACCAGGGTGACGGTGCCGGTCTGGAGCCGGGACATGTCCAGGAGGTTGCCGACCAGGTGGTCCAGCCGGTCGGCGCCGTGCTCGATGCCCGCCAGGAGCTCGGCGCGGTCCTCCTCGGACCACTCCACGTCGTCGGAGCGCAGCGAGGTGACGGAGGCCTTGATGCCGGCGAGCGGGGTGCGCAGGTCGTGGCTGACGGCGGCGAGGAGGGAGGTGCGGATCTTGTTGCCCTCGGCGAGCTTGCGGGCCTCCTCGGCCTCGTCGACCAGCCGCTTGCGGTCCAGGACGACGGCGGCCTGGGCGGCGAACGCGCCGAGCACGCGGCGGTCCTCGGCGGGCAGCACCCGGCCGGTCAGCGCCAGGGCCATGTGGTCACCGACGGGCATGTCGACGTCGGCGTCCTCGGGGCGGGCGGCGGGGTTGCGCCCGACGCTGCCCGCGCGGGTCCACGGGTCGGTGTCCCCGGCCCGCTCCAGGAGGGCGACGGAGTCCATGGAGAAGGTCTCGCGGACCCGCTCCAGGAGGGCGTCCAGGCTGGTCTCGCCGCGCAGCACGCTGCCCGCGAGGAAGGACAGGACCTCGGACTCGGCGCGCAGCCGGGCGGCCTGGTGGGTGCGCCGGGCGGCCAGGTCGACGACGGAGGCGACGGAGACGGCGACGCCGAAGAAGACGCAGATGGCGACGATGTTCTTGGGGTCGGAGACGGTGAAGCGGTGCAGCGGCGGCGCGAAGTAGTAGTTGAGCAGCAGCGAGCCGAAGGCGGCGGAGGCCAGCGCGGGCACCATGCCGCCGACCAGCGCGGCGGCGACGGTGAGGGTCAGGAAGAGCAGCATGTCGTTGGCGAGGCCCAGGTCGCCCCGGACGTGGCTGAGCACGACGGCCAGGAGCGCGGGTCCGGCGACGCCGACGAGCCAGCCCCACAGCACCCGGGAGCGGCCGAGCCGGGCGCCGCGGGCGACGGGCAGGCCGCGGCCCTTGGCGGCCTGGTCGTGGGTGACGATGTGGACGTCCAGGTCGGGTCCGGAGTCCCGGGCCACGGTGGAGCCGACGCCGGGCCCCAGGACGTACTGCCAGGACTTGCGGCGGGAGGAGCCGAGCACGATCTGGGTGGCGTTGACCCCGCGGGCGAACTCCAGGAGCGAGGTCGGGACGTCGTCGCCTATGACGTGGTGGAACGTTCCGCCGAGGTCCTCCACCAGGGTGCGCTGGACGGCGAGTTCCTTGGGCGAGGCGGAGGTCAGGCCGTCGCTGCGGGCGACGTAGACGGCGAGGACCTCGCTGCCGGAGCCCTTGGCGGCCATCCGGGCGGCGCGGCGGATGAGGGTGCGCCCCTCGGGCCCGCCGGTGAGGCCGACGACGATGCGCTCGCGGGCCTGCCAGGTGGTGCGGATGTTGTGCTCGCCGCGGTAGTGCTGGAGGTACTCGTCGACCCGGTCGGCGGTCCACAGCAGGGCGAGCTCGCGCAGGGCGGTGAGGTTGCCGGGGCGGAAGTAGTTGGAGAGGGCCGCGTCGACCTTGTCGGGCTGGTAGACGTTGCCGTGGGCCATGCGGCGGCGCAGCGCCTGGGGCGACATGTCGACGAGCTCGATCTGGTCGGCGCGGCGCACCACCTCGTCGGGGACGGTCTCGCGCTGGCGCACGCCGGTGATGGCCTCGACGACGTCGCCGAGGGACTCCAGGTGCTGGATGTTGACGGTGGAGACGACGTCGATCCCGGCGGCGAGCAGTTCCTCGACGTCCTGCCAGCGCTTGGTGTGGCGCGATCCCGGGACGTTGGTGTGGGCGAGCTCGTCGACCAGGGCGACGGCGGGGCGCCGGGCGAGGACGGCGTCGACGTCCATCTCGGTGAAGTCCGAGCCGCGGTACGCGATCTCCCGGCGGGGCACCTGCTCAAGGCCGTGCAGCATCACCTCGGTGCGCGGGCGGCCGTGGTGCTCGACGAAGGCGACCACCAGGTCGGTGCCGCGCTCGGCCCTGCGGTGGCCCTCGGAGAGCATCGCGTAGGTCTTGCCGACGCCCGGCGCCGCGCCGAGGTAGATCCGTAGCTTGCCGCGTCCCATGGCCCCATTGTCTTTCACCCACCGCTGACTGCGCCTGGTCGACCCTACTGCCAGCGATACCGGCAAATCGAACGAAGGGCGCAGGTCAGAGCGGTCTTGACGGCATCCTGACGCGATCACGCCAGAAGGCCCGCCGGATGCGGGGATGCGGCCGTACGGGTCAGGGCCCGGCGGTTCCCCGGGAGCCGGCGGTCCCGTCAGTGCTCGACGATCTCGCCGTCGCTGAGTTCGAGCACCCGGTCGGCCAGGCCGAGGAGCTGCGGGTCGTGCGTGGCCACCAGCGCGGTGACGCCCTCGCTGCGCACCACCGCGCGCAGCAGCTGCATGACCGCCAGGCCCGTCTCGGCGTCGAGCTGGCCGGTCGGCTCGTCGGCGATCAGCAGCGAGGGCCGGTTGGCCAGGGCGCGGGCGATGGCGACGCGCTGCTGCTGGCCGCCGGAGAGCTCGCCGGGGCGCTGCGCCATGTGGTCGGCGAGGCCCACCAGGCCCAGCAGCAGCTCCACCCGCTCCTCGCGCTCGCGCGGGTCGGCCTTGCGCAGCCGCAGGGGCACTCCGACGTTCTCCGCGGCGGTCAGGATCGGTATCAGTCCGAACGACTGGAAGATGAAGCCGATGCGCTCGCGGCGCAGCTCGAGGAGGCCGTCCTCGCCGAGGCCGGAGAGCTCGGTGCCGCCGAGGGTGACGCTGCCGCGGTCGGCGGCGTCCAGGCCGCCGACGATGTTGAGCAGGGTGGTCTTGCCGGAGCCCGAGCGGCCCTTGAGGGCGACCAGTTCACCGCGCGGGATCTCGAAGGAGACGCCCCGCAGCGCGTGGACGGCCGCCGCCCCGGTCCCGTACGAGCGGTGCACGTCGCTCACCCTGACCATGGGCGCCCCGTCGCGCTCCCCGGCCACGGCCGTGCCGCTCCGCCCGCTGGTGCTCTGGCCCATCGCTTGTCCCCCGCTCCCCCGTGCCCTGCCGGTCGGGCGCCAGTATGTGCAGGCACCACGGGGCCGGGCAAGGGACGTGACGATCTCGTACCCGCCCCAACGCACGGCGGCCCGCGACGGTTCCGTGCGTACGGAACC
>NZ_JBEOYE010000040.1:0-84267 GCF_040296945.1 Streptomyces sp. NPDC001941
CCGGGGCCCGGGGCCAGCCCCGCCCGGGGTGCAGGGGCGGAGCCCCGCAGGGGGTGCAGGGGCGGAGCCCCGCCCGGGGTTCGGGGGCGGAGCCCCCGGAATACCCGTCCCCCTTTACCGCCGGAGGCTTTCGGGAAGGGGTGGGTAGGGGACTTCCCAGGCCCGCACCCCGGATGCGCTCGGGTTCTCGTGGGCGAGGCCCAAGGGGCGTACCCCACCCCGCCCCTTCCCGAAAGCCTCCGGCGGGTACCGCGACCCCGGTTGGCGCGGGGCCGACGGGCCCGGGTCCCTGGGGCTCCGCCCCAGACCCCGCTCCTCAAACGCCGGAGGGGCTGGATTCTGCTACCGGAGCCGAATGACCGCTCCCAGACCCACCGGGCTCACACGCGTACCCCGCACCTCAACTGCCGGGTGTGGTCGCGCTCCAAGGCGAGCCCGACAGCAAGATGGTCGCCGCGTTCCGCAGGAGCAGGGGATGCACGAACCGCCCCGGGCACTTCGGCGGCACCCGCCACCACAGGGGCCAGGTCGCCCCGCTCAGCGCCGGGATCGGTACGTAGCTGACGTGCCCCGGAGACGTACTGAACCTCACCGCCCCCGCAGGCCACCGCCGGTACGCCGTCGACCCCGGCGGCACCAGGAAGTACGCCCCACGCCTCCCGTTCTCCGCCATCACGATCGGGCCCGGGTCACCCCCCGTCAGCTCCTCCAGGACGTCGGCCAGCTTCCGCCCGTCCTCGTCGTCGATCCGTACCGCGTCGAATTGCACCCCGGCCCTGCGGAGTTGAAATCCGGAAACCGGTACCCATTCCAGGTTTACGTCCTGATTCACCGCATCCACAGGGACAACTCTGGGGCGCGCCGCTAGCGTTTTCCACGGCTGCGCGGAACTGGTCCCACTACGGTTGACCTGCGAAAACGCCGGTTGAGCGCGGTTGAATTGGCCGACATCTGGTTGAGACCGGTTGAGTTCGGTTGAGACCGATCGAGAAGAATCGGTGGTCGAAAATGGCGCGTTCGGAGAACAAGGAGATCGCGGGTCCGGCGACGAGGATGGTGGCCGCGCTGGTGCGCGAGCTGCGGAAGAAGAGGGGCCTGACCCAGGAGCAGTTGGGGGTGGAGCTGGGGTTCAGCGCGGCGGCGGTCAGCGCACTGGAGACGCTGGCGCAACCACCGAGCGACCAGATGCTCGTGAAGCTGGAGCGGGTGCTCGGCAACGAGATGGAGATCTTCGAGACGGCACGGCGGTTCGTACGGGAGGAGAAGTACCCGGTTCAGTTCCAGGGGTACGCCTCGCTGGAGCAGGAGGCGGTTGCGCTGCACCTGTACGAAACCCTGGTGATCCACGGGCTGTTCCAGACCGAGGACTACGCGAGGGCTCTGATCGGCGGGGGATATCCACCGCTCTCCGAAGAGCGCGTGGAGACGCTGGTACAGGCTCGAATGGAGCGGAAGGCGCTCTTTGACAGGGAGCCACCTGTCCTGATTGAGCTAGTCATCGAAGAAGGCGCCCTGCGGCGCCCGATCGGCAGCCGAGAGATCATGCGGGGGCAGTTGCTACATCTGGCGGAGTGCGCTCGAAGGCGCAACGTCACAGCACAAGTGCTGCCCCTAGAGGCCGGGCTGAGCGGAGAGTACGCAGGAGACCGAGGCAGCATGAACCTGCTGGAGACACCGGATCACGTGCACCTGGTGTTCCTCGAAATCCAGGGCGAGAGCCTGCTGATCTCCGACCCTGCAAAGGTGAGTACATACACGCAGCGCTATGCGAAGATCCGAGCACAGGCCCTGGATCCTCGTGAATCGCTGGGCCTCATCGAGAGGTTGGCGGGAGAGAGCAGATGAGCAACACCCTCCGGTGGTTCAAGTCCAGCTACAGCGACAGCGGCGGTGGCAACTGCGTGGAAATCGCCTACGACTGGCGCAAGTCCTCCTACAGCAGTAGCAGCGGCGGCGAATGCATCGAGGTCTCCGCCCCCTGGCGCAAGTCCACCCACAGCGACAGCGGTGGCGGCGAATGCGTAGAAGTCGCCCCCTGCCCCCACTCCATCCACGTCCGCGACTCCAAGCTCCCCCGCAGCCCCGTCTTCTCGGTCACCCCCCGGGCCTGGTCCGCTTTCGTGGCCTGGCAGGGCTGACCGGGGAGACGGGGCGCGCGAGCCGCAGGCTCAGCAGGACAGGTTCGCCCCCGGTGCGACACCCAGGATCTGGGTGAAGCGCTGGTAGCTGTTCACGCGGCTCTGCACCTGCGCCGGGTTGCGGCCGTCGCACTCCAGCGAGCCGTTGATCGAACGGATCGTCTGCCCGAACCCGGCACCGTTGACCATCGCGTTGTGCGGGGTCATGGTGCCGGGGCCGTTCTGCGTGTTCCAGTACCAGAGGCCCGTGCGCCACGCGATGTCCGGCTCGCGCTCCACACGGTAGGGGTTGTTCAGCAGGTCGATGCCGAGCGAGTCGCCCGCCGCCTTGTAGTTGAAGTTCCAGCTGAGCTGGATCGGGCCGCGGCCGTAGTACGCCGCCTGGCCGGCCGGGCAGCCGTAGGGCTGGCTCGTGTCGCAGTAGTGCGGGTAGTTCGCCTGGTTCTGCTCGACCACGTACACCAGGCCGCCGGTCTCGTGGTTCACGTTCGCCAGGAAGGCAGCCGCCTCCTGCTTCTTGACCGTGTCGCTGCCCGTCTTCGCGAAGCCCGGGTACGAGCTGAGCGCCGCCGTCAGGCCGCTGTACGTGTAGAACGAGTTCCGGCTCGGGAACATCTGGTTGAACTGCGCCTCGCTGACCACGAATCCGGACGGGTCCGGGTTGCCCGGGTCCGTGCCGCCGCCGCAGGTGCCCTGGTCGGCCCAGACGTCGGTGTTGCCCGGGCGCTCGTTCTGGGTCCACCACTTGGCGCGCCAGTTGTGGCCGTTGTAGGAGGCGGTCATGCCGCCGGTGTAGACGGACGAGGAGTTCCACGCGGCCACGCAGCTCGCGGCGGTCGCGCTGCTGGCCGGGAGCAGGACGGTGAGTCCGATGGCCGTACAGAGCGCGGCCAGCAGCGTGGCGAGGCGTCTGGTGAGGGGCGGACGGGTCATGGGGGTGCGTCCTTCCGTCGGTGTGGGGTTCCGTCCACCACGGAAGCGGATTGGTCTGGACCTGTCAAGGTCTAGACCAAGTTCCGTACGGGACGGACGACTTGGGTGTACCGTCCGCCCGCCCCGCGAAGGCCCTCCCGGAGCGAGACCGGGCGGTGACCAAGCTCTGGCATGCTCTGTTCAGTGGACCCGCTGACCTCCGAAGACCCCACCCACATCGGCCCCTTCCGCCTCGTCGGACGCCTCGGTTCGGGCGGCATGGGCCGGGTCTACCTCGCCCGGTCCGGGGGCGGGCGCGCGGTCGCCGTGAAGGTCGTCCACCCCCAGCTCGCCCAGCAGCCCGAGTTCCGGCACCGGTTCGGGCGCGAGGTGGCCGCCCTGCGGCGGCTCGGCGGGGTCGCCGGGATCACCGAGCTCCTCGGCGCCGACACCGACTGCGAGGCCCCCTGGGTCGCCATCGCCTACGTCGCCGGGCCGTCCCTCAGCGATGTCGTCGGGCAGGAGGGCGCCCTGCCCGTCGCGTCCGTGAACTCGCTCGGCGCCGGGCTCGCCACCGCGCTCGCCCACATCCACGCCCACGGGCTCGTCCACCGCGACCTCAAGCCCGCCAACGTCCTGCTCACCGTCGACGGCCCCCGCCTGATCGACTTCGGGATCGTGCGCGCCGACGACACCGTCGCCGACCTCACCACCACCGGCTCGGTCATCGGCTCCCCCGCCTTCATGTCCCCCGAGCAGGTGCGCGGGGAGCGGGTCGGCCCGGCCTCGGACGTCTTCAGCCTGGGCGCGGTCCTCGCGTACGCGGCGACCGGCCGGCAGCCGTTCGGCGAGTCCGGCAGCGGCGCGCACTCCATGATGTTCAAGATCGTGGGCGACGAGCCGGACCTCACCGCCCTGCCGGCCGAACTCGACGGTCTCGTACGCGCCTGCCTGCGCAAGGACCCCGGCGCGCGCCCGCCCGCCGACCAGCTCGCCCAGCACCTGGAGACCACCGACCCCTGGCTGCCCGCACCGGTGCTCGCCCGGCTGGGGCGGCAGGCGGAGCAGGTCCTTGAGGTGGATGGGGAGGAGTCCGGGGGCGGGGGCGGGGCCGTTGCGGAAACGGGGTCCGTGGCCGCGTCCGAGTCCGGGGTCACCGCGCCCGCGTCCCGGGCCGGTCGGCGGCGCGGGCGCGTCGCGCTGGCCGTCGTCGTGGCGCTCGCCGTGCTGGGCGGTGGCGGGGCGCTCGCCTCCGCGTACTGGCCCGAGGGCGGTGGCGGCGGGAAGGAGCGCGCCACCGGGGTCGTGCCGGAACGGTTCCTCGGGGCGTGGGAAGGCGTGACGGAGGGCGTCGCCGACCGCCCGTACGCCACCGCCCGGATCGAGATCTCGCAGGGCGCGCTGGGCGAGAAGGCCGGGGTGTACGTCCAGGTCGACGGCGAGAAGCTGTGCATGGGGCGCGCGGCCCTGGTGTCGGCGAGCGCGGAGAAGGTGGCGTTCGGGCCGGGGACCGTGGAGAGCGGGAACCGGGACCGGTGCCGGGGGACCTCGGCGCAGACGCTGACGGTGCGCTCGGAGGACCTGCTGGAGTGGCGGTCCGGGAAGCTGACGGCCACCTTCAAGCGGGCGGCGAAGGGGTCGGCGGCGGTGCCGGCGCAGTTCGTGGGCGACTGGACCCTACCGCCGGTGGGGGCGGTGCCCGAGGGGCAGCGGCAGCTGTGGGACACCCGGCTGCACATCGCCCAGGGGCCGGTGGGGTCGAGCCTGGTGCGGGTCGAGGTGACCCGTCCGCAGTGGGACGAGCTGACCGGCAAGAGCGTGGACGGCGAACTGCTGCACTGCACCGAGACGTCGGTGGTGGGCGCCGTGGGCGGGCTGCTGGTGCTCGGGCCGCCGGACGTGGACCGCAACAGCTCGGACGACGAGTGCCAGGTGCTCGACGGGGCCCGCTACTACCGCTTCTCGCGCGAGGGCGGCAAGGACCGGCTGCTGCTGTACGCGATGGACCTGGACGGGGGGCCCTGGCAGTTTTTCCGCAGCACGTAGGCGTGCGGAGCCGGGCTCACCCGCCCCGCGCGTCCTTGTGCGCGCGCCAGCGGTCCATCAGGCCCAGCAGCTCCGCCTGGAGGAACTCGAAGAACTCCGCCGTCTCCGCCGCCCGCACCCCCGCCCGGCTGTCCTCGCCCAGCGCCCGCGCGCCGTCCTTGAGGACCTTCTCCCAGCGGACCAGGACCTGGTCCCGGCTGGTGAACGTCTCGTACCAGAGCTCGTCGTGCAGGACGTACCGCTCGCGCCGGGTCCCCGGGTCCCGCTCGCGGCTGACCATGCTGACCTGCGTGAGGTAGCGGATCGCGCCGGACACGGCCGCCGGGCTGACCTGGAGCTGCCCGGAGAGTTCGGCCGAGGTCATCGACGCGGTCTCGGAGGCGAAGAGCGCCGCGAAGACGCGCGCGGCCATGCGCTGCATCCCGGCCTCGGTCAGCTCCCCGGCGAAGCGCTCCACGAAGCGGGAGCGGTCCTCCGGGTCCGGTGCCGCCGCACTCGCGGCCCTCGGAATGTCGGCCATGTCGGTCATCGTGTCCCTTTCCCCTCGCGCCCCGCGCCCGTGATCCGACTTTATACGCTTCCTTAACTTCACAAGTTTGTGAAAACACAGTACGTTCGGAACCATGACGAAGGCAATGACGGGTCCGGCCGAAGCCATCTCGGTCTCCGGACTGCACAAGTCGTTCGGCCGCACCCACGCCCTGGACGGGCTCGACCTCACCGTCCGCACCGGCGAGGTGCACGGCTTCCTCGGCCCCAACGGCGCCGGGAAGTCCACCACCATCCGCGTCCTGCTCGGCCTGCTGCGCGCCGACTCCGGCAGCGCCCGGCTGCTCGGCGGCGACCCCTGGCGCGACGCCGTCGCCCTGCACCGGCGGATCGCCTACGTCCCCGGCGACGTCACCCTGTGGCGCAACCTCTCCGGCGGCGAGGTCATCGACCTGTACGGCAGGCTGCGCGGCGGCCTCGACCGCGCCCGCCGCGCCGAGCTCCTCGAACGCTTCGAGCTCGACCCGGCCAAGAAGGGCCGTACGTACTCCAAGGGCAACCGGCAGAAGGTCGCCCTCGTCGCCGCCTTCGCCTCCGACGTCGACCTGCTCGTCCTCGACGAGCCCACCAGCGGCCTGGACCCGCTGATGGAGGAGGTCTTCCAGGAGTGCGTGCGCGAGGAGCGCGGGCGCGGGCGCACCGTCCTGCTGTCCTCACACATCCTCAGCGAGGTGGAGAGCCTCTGCGACCGGGTGTCGATCATCCGCAACGGCCGCACGGTGGAGACCGGTTCACTGGCCGACCTGCGCCACCTCACCCGTACCAGCGTCACCGCCGAACTGGCCGGCGCCCCCGGCGACCTGGCCGCGCTCCCCGGCGTCCACGACCTCGACGTCCAAGGCCACCGGGTGCGGCTCCAGGTCGACTCGGACAAGCTCGACCCGGTCCTGCGCTCGCTCACCGGGTCGGGGGTGCGCTCCCTGACCAGCACCCCGCCCACCCTGGAGGAGCTCTTCCTGCGCCACTACGCGAACGAGGGCGAGGGCGCGGCGGCCCGTGCCACCGACGAGGTGGCCGCGCGATGACCGCCACCCTCGCCGGGCCCGTCCCCCGCACCGCCCGCTCCCGGCAACTCGCCGGTACCGGCGCACTCTTCCGGCTCGCCCTGCGCCGCGACCGCGTGATGCTCCCGCTCTGGGTGCTCTTCGTCGGCGGCACCACCGCGAGCGCCGCCGGCACCCTCGGCAAGCTCTACGCGACCCCCGCCGAACGCGCCGGAGTCGTACGCTCCATGGCCGCCAACAGCTCCCTGCGCTCGCTCTACGGCCCCATCTTCGACGACTCCCTCGGCGCCCTCGTCGCCTGGCGCTACCTCGCCTTCATGGCCGCCTTCGCCGGGGTGATGAGCCTGCTCATCGTCGTACGGCACACCCGCGAGGAGGAGGAGACGGGCCGTCAGGAGATGCTCTCCGCCGCCGTGGTCGGCCGCCGCGCGCCCCTGACGGCGGCGCTCCTGCTCGCCGCCGCCGCCAACGCGGCGATCGCCCTCCTCACCACGGCCGGGCTCGCCGCCCAGGGAGCGGCGGGCGCGCTGGCGCTCGGCCTGGGCATCGGCGCCACCGGCATGCTGTTCGCCTCCGCCGCGGCCCTGGTCGCCCAGCTCACCGAGACCGCACGGCTGGCGCGCGGGCTGACCGCGGCGGTGCTCGGGCTCGCCTGGGTCCTGAAGCAGGCGGGCGACGCGGCGGCCGTCGACGGGTCGCACCCGCTGACCTGGGTCTCCCCCATCGGCTGGGCCGAGAACCTGCGGGCCTTCGCCGCCGAGCGGTGGTGGGTGCTGCTGCTCTTCGCGGCGGCCGTCACCGCGCAGACCACCCTCGCCTACGCGCTGGCCGGGCGCCGCGACATCGGGATGAGCTTCCTGCCCGCCCGCCCCGGACCCGCCACCGGCCGCCTGGGCACGGCCGGGGCGCTGGCCTGGCGGCTCCAGCGCGGCAGCCTGCTCGGCTGGGGCGTCGCCTTCCTGCTCGCCGGGCTGATGTTCGGCGCGATGACGCAGGGGGCGGCGGACCTGGTGGGCGACAGCGCCCGCACCCGGGAGATGCTGGAGCGCCTCGGCGGGCAGCAGGGCCTCACCGACGCGTTCCTGGCGGCGATGACCGGGATGCTCGGGATGGTGGCCGCGCTGTACGTCGTCCAGTCCGTGCTGCGCCTGCACGGCGAGGAGACCTCCGGCCGCGCGGAACCCGTCCTCGCGGGCGCGGTGGGCCGGGTGCGCTGGGCGGCCGGACACCTGGCGGTCGCCTTCGGCGGGGCCGCGCTGGTGATGCTGCTGGGCGGCGCGGGCCTGGCGGTCGGGTACGGCCACCGGGCGGGTGCGGTGCTCGGGGCGGCCCTGGTGCAGGTGGTGGGGGTGTGGGTGATCGGGGCGGTGGCGGTGCTGCTGTACGGGGTGTCGCCGCGGCTCGCGCCGCTGGGGTGGGGGTACGCGGGGGTGTGCCTGGGGGTGGGGTGGCTGGGCGCGGCCTTCGACCTCCCGTCATGGGGATTGGGGGTCTCCCCCTTCGCCCACCTCCCGAAGCTGCCGGGGGGCGAGGTGGGGTGGGGGGCGGTGGGGGTCCTGGTGGCGGTGTCGGTGGGGTTGGTGACCCTGGGCCTGACGGCCCTTCGCCACAGGGACATGGAGTCGACCTGACCGGCCCGGTGGGTCGCCGGTCTCCCCGGAGGCCCGGGCCCTGAGCTCGGGCCCGGCGGGGCGGGGGCCAGGAGGCCCAGCTCACGCCGGGACCAGCAGGCTCCAGGCTTCTCGGCGGACCGTCCAGGTGCGGCGCCTCACCGGCCCCGTCACCATCGTGTCCGCCCGGTAGCGGAAGTCCGGCCCCGACACCGTCACCGTCCCCGCCTCCACCCGCAGGGGGCTCCCCGTCAGGGGGCGGACCAGGACTTCCGCGTAGCCGGTGCCGTCGCCCGCGCGCACCGCCACCGCCGACACCGGCGCGTCCACGTCCGCCAGGACCACCCCGTCCGCCTCCACCCGCAAGCGGTGGGGCGCCGGGGGTGCCGGGCGCACCAGGGTGCGGACCAGCGAGCGGCACTGGTGCCAGACCGAGGGCGCGGGGGCCGCGGCCAGCGGGAGCGCCGGGATGCGCAGGGCCCCGAGCACCACCCCGTCGCTGTCGTCCACCAGCAGGTCGAGGCGCTTCTCCGTGCCCTCGAGGACCGCCCGCGCCGCCGCCACCGCACCCTGCGGGACGCCGAGGGACGCGGAGAGTTCCAGGGACGCGGCGCTGCCGACCGGGACCAGGGCGAGGGCGCTGTCGGACAGGCCGCGGGAGCGGTGCAGCAGGGACACCGCCCGCAGCAGCGCCCGGTCGTCGCCGATGACGACGGGACGGCGCGAACCCCTGCGGGACAGGGCCTTCGCGAACTCCTCCGCGTCGTCGGGGAGGCAGATCTTCGCGGCCGATCCGGCGCACAGGACGTCCTTGGCGATCCTCACGGATTCACCGTCCCCACGCCGTGCGACCGGGTCGATCACCACAAGGAGCTGGTCGGGAGCCGACACCTCGGTCCTTCCTCGGGTAGCATCTTTGTGCAAGAGCCCCTTGCGCTATTGCGCCAGGGGCTTCGTCTATTCCGGGGCAACCGGTTCGACGGATCAGGCTGTGTCGTACACCGTCGTACGACGTTTGTACTGCCCCCTGACCTTGGACATGCCCCGCCCGGAAGGGGTGTACGCCTGTGCCCGCACTTGTGCTGCTCGGTGCTCAGTGGGGTGACGAAGGCAAGGGAAAGGCCACCGACCTGCTCGGTGGGTCCGTTGACTATGTAGTGCGATACCAGGGCGGCAACAACGCCGGCCACACGGTCGTCGTGGGCGACCAGAAGTACGCGCTGCACCTTCTTCCTTCCGGAATCCTGTCGCCGGGGTGTACCCCCGTCATCGGAAACGGCGTCGTCGTCGACCCGGCGGTCCTGCTCTCCGAGCTGAGCGGACTCAACGAGCGCGGCGTCGACACCTCCAAGCTCCTGATCAGCGGCAACGCGCACCTGATCACGCCGTACAACGTCACGCTCGACAAGGTCACCGAGCGCTTCCTCGGCAAGCGCAAGATCGGTACCACCGGCCGCGGCATCGGCCCGACCTACGCGGACAAGATCAACCGCGTCGGCATCCGCGTGCAGGACCTGTACGACGAGTCGATCCTGAGCCAGAAGGTCGAGGCGGCGCTGGAGCAGAAGAACCAGCTCCTGGCCAAGGTCTTCAACCGCCGCGCCATCGAGTCGACGAAGATCGTCGAGGAGATGCTGCAGTACGCGGAGCAGATCAAGCCCTTCGTCGCCGACACGACGCTGATCCTCAACGACGCCATCGACGAGGGCAAGGTCGTCCTCTTCGAGGGCGGCCAGGGCACGCTGCTCGACGTGGACCACGGCACGTACCCCTTCGTCACCTCCTCGAACCCGACCTCCGGCGGTGCCTGCACCGGCGCGGGCGTGGGCCCGACGAAGATCACGCGCGTCATCGGCATCCTCAAGGCCTACACCACCCGGGTGGGCGCGGGTCCGTTCCCGACGGAGCTGTTCGACGAGGACGGCGAGGCGCTGCGCCGCATCGGCGGCGAGCGCGGCGTGACCACCGGTCGCGACCGCCGCTGCGGCTGGTTCGACGCGGTCATCGCCCGGTACGCGACGCGCGTGAACGGCCTCACCGACTTCTTCCTGACCAAGCTCGACGTGCTCACCGGCTGGGAGCAGATCCCGGTCTGCGTCGCGTACGAGATCGACGGCAAGCGGGTCGAGGAGCTGCCCTACTCGCAGACCGACTTCCACCACGCGAAGCCGATCTACGAGTACCTGCCGGGCTGGTCGGAGGACATCACCAAGGCGAAGACCTTCGCCGACCTGCCGAAGAACGCGCAGGCGTACGTGAAGGCGCTGGAGGAGATGTCCGGCGCCCCGATCTCGGCGATCGGCGTCGGCCCCGGCCGCACCGAGACCATCGAGATCAACTCGTTCCTGTCGTAGGGGACGGACCGGGTACGGGAGTGAGGGCCTGTGCCCACCGGGTGACCGGTGAGCACAGGCCCTTCTCACACCGTGACCCGCAGCCCCTCCAGGCCCCTGATCACGAAGCCCTTGCGGACCGGTTCCTCCGCCAGGTCCAGGCCCGGGGCCCGGTCGAGCAGCGCCCCCAGCGAGGCCGCCAGCTCCAGGCGCGCCAGCGGGGCGCCCAAGCAGTAGTGGATGCCGGCCGAGAACGAGATGTGCGGGTTGTCGGCGCGCGCCAGGTCCAGCCGGTCCGGGTCCGCGAAGACCTCGCCGTCCCGGTTGGCCGAGCCGAACAGCAGCGCCACCTCCGCGCCGCGCGGCACCACCACTCCCCCGATCTCGACGTCCTCCAGGACCCAGCGCTCGAAGAGCTGGAGCGGGGTGTCGAAGCGCATCAGCTCCTCCACAGCTGTGGACAACAGTCCCCGGTCCGCCCGCAGCGCCGCCAGTTGCTCAGGGTGGCGGAAGAGCGCCCACCAGCCGTTGACCGTGGCGTTCACGGTCGCCTCGTGGCCCGCGTTCAGCAGCAGCACGCAGGTGGAGACCATCTCCTGCTCGGTCAGCCGCTCCTCGCCGTCGTGCGCCGCGATCAGGCCCGAGACCAGGTCGTCGCCGGGGTCCGCGCGGCGCTCGGCGATCAGCCCCCGCAGGTAGGCCGAGAACTCCAGGGACGCCGTGACCGCGCGGCGCGCCGTCTCCGGCGGCGGGTTCAGCTCGTACATCCCGCAGATGTCCGCCGACCACGGCCGCAGCAGCGGCCGGTCCGCCTCCGGGATGCCCAGCATCTGCGCGATCACCGCCACCGGCAGCGGCTCCGCCACCTCGGTGAGCAGGTCGCCGCCGCCGCGCTCCACCAGGCCGTCCGCCAGCTCGCCCGCCAGCCGCTCCACGTACGGCCGCAGGCCCTCCACCGTGCGCGGCGTGAACGCCTTCGACACCAGGCGGCGGATCCGCGTGTGGTCCGGCGGCTCCAGGTCCAGCATCCCGTGGTCGTTCAGCACGTGGAACGGCTCGTGCTCCGGCGGCGGCGCCACCCGCCCGAAGTCCTCGTGCCGGAAGCGGTGCTGGTAGCTGCGGCCAAGACGGCGGTCCCGCAGCAGCGCCGAGACGTCCGCGTGCCGGGGCACCAGCCACTGGTTCGTCGGCTCGTAGAAGTGCACCGCGCCCCGCGCCCGCAGCTCCGCGTACCCCGGATAGGGGTCGGCCACGAAGTCCGGGTCGCCCGGGGCGAACACCCGGGCCGCCGCGCCGCCCGTCCGCGCATCCACATCGTCCATGTGCGGACGCTACGCCGGGGCCCCGGCGAGTGTGAAGACACCCCCTGACGCCCCCCGAAGCCCCTTGGGACCCGTCCTAGCCCGGCGTCACCAGCCTCGTCTCGTACGCGAACACCGCCGCCTGCGTCCGGTCCCGCAGGCCCAGCTTCACCAGGATCCGGCTCACGTGCGTCTTGATCGTCGACTCCGCGACCACCAGGTGCGAGGCGATCTCCGCGTTCGACAGGCCCTGGGCGATCAGCACCAGCACCTCCGTCTCCCGCTCGGTCAGGTCCCCCACCTGCGCCAGCGGCGCCACCCGGGGCGACTGCGCCGCCTTGGCGAACTCCGTGATCAGCCGCCGGGTGACCGTCGGCGCCAGCAGCGCCTCGCCGGCCGCCACCACCCGCACCCCGTCCGCCAGCTGCCGCGCCGAGGCGTCCTTCAGGAGGAAGCCCGAGGCCCCCGCGCGCAGCGCCTGGTACACGTACTCGTCGAGGTCGAAGGTGGTCAGGACCAGCACCTTGGCGTCCCCGTCCGCCGCGACGATCTCCCGCGTCGCCTCGATGCCGTTCAGTTCGGGCATCCGGATGTCCATCAGGACCACGTCCGGCCGCAACGCCGCGACCTGCGCGACCGCCTCCCGGCCGTTCACCGCCTCGCCCACCACCTCGATGTCCGGCATCGCGCCGAGCAGCACCGAGAAGCCCTCGCGGACCATCATCTGATCGTCGACGATCAGCACCCGGATCGTCACGCCCGCTCCTCCCTCGGCACCGGGACGAACGCCGCGACCTCGTAGCCGCCGTCCTCCGTCGCCCGCGCCGTCAGCTCGCCGTCCAGCATCGACACCCGCTCCCGCATCCCCGTGATCCCGTGCCCGGCACCGGGCGAGGGCTTCACCAGGCCCCGCGCCGGACCGTTCACCACCCGCAGGCCCAGGCCGCCGAGCACATAGCCGACCTCCACCTTCGCCGACGCCCCCGGCGCGTGCCGCAGCACGTTGCTCAGGGCCTCCTGCACGATCCGGTACGCCGAGAGCTCCACGCCCTGCGGCAGCTCCCGCACCGCGCCCGTCACCGTCTTCTCCACGCCCAGGCCGGCCTCCCGCACGTTCGCCAGCAGGCCGTCCAGGTCCGCCAGCGTCGGCTGCGGCGCGTCCGGCGCCTGGTAGTCCTCCGCCCGCACCACCCCGAGCACCCGGCGCAGCTCGGTCAGCGCCGCCACCGCGTTCTCCCGGATCGTGACGAAGGCCTGCTCCAGCTCCGGCGGCGGGTCCTGCACCCGGTAGGGCGCCGCCTCCGCCTGGATCGCGACGACCGACATGTGGTGCGCCACCACGTCGTGCAGCTCGCGGGCGATGGTGGTGCGCTCCTCCAGGAGCGTGCGCATCGAGCGCTCCTGGGCCGTCACCGTCTGCTGCTCGGTGACCTCGCGGGCCGCCGTGCGCCGGATGTGCACCATCGTGACGACCAGCAGCGCGATCCCGGACACGAAGAGCAGCGGCAGGGTGTTGTTGGAGCGCCCCGTCCCGAGCGCCACGCCCATCACGTACCCGAACGCCCCGGTCAGGCCCCACATCCACCAGCCCGTCCTGGGCCGGGTCCGCAGCGCCACCACCGTCAGCACCACCAGGTGCGCCGCGAAGGCGCTCGGCGCCCACGGCCTGCCCTCCCAGCTGTCCGCGACGAAGGCCACGAACGGCACCGACGCCATCGACAGCCAGAACGCGGCCACCGGCCGCACCAGCGTCAGCAGCACCGCCACGCACGACACCCCGGCGGTGAAGAGGAACTCCACGTCCCCGCCCGCGTAGCCGTCGTGGGTGGAGGCGAACGCCGCCATCGCCACCGGCAGGCAGGCCGATATGACGAGCAGGTGCGGCAGCCACACCGCCCACCGCCGCAGCCCGGCCGGCAGCCTGCCGAGGCGGCCCGTCCCCGGCAGCGGCGGCAGCAGTCGGTAGGCCAGCGGGTCGTGCAGCAGGTCCCGGCGCAGGCCGCCGAGGGCGTCCATGGCCAGCCTGAATTCGGGGCTGCGGCTCTCCCGCTGCTCGCCGTGCGGACTGTTATGCGTCTGGTTCACACCATCAAAGGTAGGCACAGCACCGGCCCGGGGCGTCACCACTGATAGGGATCCTCGGACGTCCCCCGCAAGTACTACGCGCCCCGCCCCGCGTCCGAACGGGCCGACCCCGCGTCCCACCAGGCCGACCGGGCCGGCCGGTCTCACCAGGCCAGCTGGGCGATCTCCTCCGCCACCACCGCGCAGGCGTCCGCCGACGGGTCGATCAGCGGGAAGTGCCCCACCTCTTCCAGCAGCGTCCAGCCCACCGTCTCGCCCTCCTTCGCCGCCGCGTCCACGTACGCCTCCGCGACCGCCCTCGGCACCATCACGTCCTCGCGGCCCTGCACCACGGTCGTCGCGATCCCCGTCGGCAGCAGCAGCGACGGGTCCGCCCACGCGGCCACGCCCGCCCCGCCCAGCAGCTCGCCGACCGCGCCGCCGCACACCCCGAGCTCCGTGGCCGAGGCGAAGTCCGCGATCGGGGCCAGCGCCACCACGCCCCGCCAGGAGGGCGGCGACGGCAGGAACCACGGCGAGTCCGGCGGCAGCACGTGCCGCGAGGACGCCCACAGCGCCAGGTGGCCGCCGGCCGAGTGGCCCACCACCACGGTGCGCCGCGGGTCCGCGCCCGGCAGCGCCCGCCGCACCAGCGCGGGCAGCGCGTCCAGCGCCGCCGCCACGTCGTCGAACGTCTCCGGCCAGCGCCCCGCCACCGGGGCCTTCGCCCCCTGGTGCGGCAGCGAACTGCCCCTGCGGTACTCGACGTTGGCCACCGCGAAGCCGCTCCGGGCCAGGAAGTCCGCGAACGGCGTCAGATGACGGCGGTCGTACGGCGCCCGCCAGGCGCCCCCGTGCAGCGCCACCACCAGCGGCGCGGGCCCCTCGACACCCTTGGGCGCGTAGAAGTCCACGACCTGGTCGGGGTGTTCGCCGTACGCGAGCGTGGCGTCCGGGTCGACAGGGGGGTGCGAGAAGGCCGACGCTTCCTCGGCGGCATCGCGAGCGGCGGAGTCCGTCATGCGCGCCAACCTTTCGGTGAACGGGTGGGGGACCAGTCCTGCTGATCAGCGGGGACGGTACCAGCCGCACCGCCCCCGCCGATCACCGCAGTCGCACCGCGGTCGACCGGGCGCCGGAGGCCCTCCAGACGCCCGCGCCGGACGCCCGTCAGGCGGCGGGCGTCCCCGCCGGGATCCGCTCCAGCACGTCCGCCAGCTCGGCCGCCGCCCGCTCCGCGTCCGCGAACGACACGTACAGCGGCGTGAAGCCGAACCGCAGCACGTCCGGGCGCCGCAGGTCGCCCACCACGCCCCGGGCGATCAGCTCCGCCATCACGGCCGGGGCCTCGGCGCACCGCAGCGCCACCTGGCTGCCCCGCTCCGCGTGCGCGGCCGGGGTCAGGGACTCGACGCGGCCCGCCGGGGCGTAGGCGCCCACGCACTCCAGGAAGAAGTCCGTCAGCGCCAGCGACTTCGCCCGCACCGCGGCCACGTCCACCCCGTCCCACACGTCCAGCGCGGCCTCCAGGGCCAGCATGGACAGGATGTCGGGGGTGCCGACCCGGCCGCGCACCGCGCCCTCGCCCGCCGTGTACTCGGGGTCCATGGCGAACGGGTCGGCGTGCGAGTTCCAGCCCGGCAGCGGAGAGTCGAAGCGGTCCGCGTGGCGCCGCGCGACGTACAGGTACGCGGGCGCGCCGGGGCCGCCGTTGAGGTACTTGTACGTGCACCCCACGGCCAGGTCCACCCCGTGCGCGTCCAGGCCCACCGGCAGCGCGCCCGCGCTGTGGCACAGGTCCCACACCGCCAGGGCGCCCGCCGCGCGCACCGCCGCCGTGATCCCCGGCAGGTCGTGCAGCCGGCCGGTGCGGAAGTCCACGTGGTTGACCAGGACGGCCGCGGTGCGCGGCCCGACCGCGTCCACCACCTCCCCGGGCGCGACCGGCACCAGGGTGCGGCCGGTCAGGCGGGCCGCGGAGCGGGCGATGTAGCCGTCCGTGGGGAACGTCGTCGCGTCCACCACGATCTCGTCCCGGCGCTCGTCGTCCACCAGCCGCACGGCCCCGACCAGCGCCTTGAAGACGTTCACGCTGGTGGAGTCGCCGACCACCAGCTGGCCGGGCGCGGCGCCGACGAGCGGCGCGATCCGGGCGCCGATCCGCTCCGGCGCGGTCCACCAGCCGCTCTCGTCCCACGAGCGGATCCGCAGCTGCCCCCACTGGCGGGCGACCACGTCGGCCACCCGGTCCGGCACGTGCCTCGGCAGCGCGCCGAGCGAGTTGCCGTCCAGGTACACGCCCTCGTCGAGCGCGAACAGCCCGCGGTGACCGGCCAGTTCGTCCGCCGCGTCCAGCCGAGCGGCCCGCTCCCGCAGGAGGTCCCGGGTGTCAGACATGGCTGCGGGCCGTCCACAGCTCGGGGAAGACGTTCTTGCGGGCGCGCTTCTCCAGCCAGGCCACCCCGGCGGAGCCGCCGGTGCCGGTCTTGGAGCCCATCGCCCGCCGGGTCGCCACCAGGTGGTCGTTGCGCCATCGCCACACCAGCTCGGCCACGTCGCTCAACGCCTCGCCCAGGCGCACCAGTTCGTCGTCCTGGTCGCCCGCGTACAGCTCCGCCCAGATCCGCTCGACCTCGGGCGACGGCTCGTAGCGCTGCGCCAGGTCGCGCTCCAGGGCCTCCTTCGGCACGGGCAGCCCGCGCCGGGCGAGGAGCCGCAGCACCTCGTCGTACAGGCTCGGCTGGTGCAGCGCCTTCTCCAGCTCGGCGTGCACGCGCGGGGCGCCCCGGTGCGGCACCAGCATCGACGCGGACTTCTCGCCGAGCAGGAACTCCATGCGGCGGTACATCGCCGACTGGAAGCCGGAGCCCTCGCCGAGCGCGGCGCGGTAGGAGTTGAACTGCGCCGGGGTGAGCTGGGCCAGCGGCCGCCAGGAGGCGTTCAGCGCCTCCAGCTCGCGCACCGAGCGCTTGAGCGCCTCCATCGCCACCCGGGGCCGGTCCTCGCGCAGCGCGCGGCCGGCGGTCTCCCACTCGTGGACGATGACGGTGAACCACAGCTCCATGACCTGGGTGGTGACCAGGAAGACCATCTCGCCCGGGTCGTCCGAGCGGGGGTGCTGGAGGTGGGTGAGGACGTCCGCCTGGACGTAGTCCTCGTAGGGGGTGGTGCCGGCGAAGTCCAGGTTCGGGGTGCCCGAACCGGCCTCGTAGGCATCGGGGTGTGCAGACATCGCTGTCTCCTCGATACGTACTACCGGGTAGCGGTCCGCTCCTTCCCTGACGACGTGGAGCCCCGGTCCCCTCGGGCCCCGCTCACGCGTTCGCGTTCCGCGGGCCCCTCCGCATCATCGCACGGGGGGCCCGGGGACGTACCGGCCCCGGTTGTCGTACGGCCAGGCGTTGGAGCGGCACCCGTCCAGGCCCTTGATCTGCTGCATCATCACCGGCGCGAGCCTGCCCGGGCCCGGGCAGCCCAGGTGCTGCCGGACGCCGATCTCGTGCCCGATCTCGTGGTTGATGATCAGGTGGCGGTACTCGGAGGGCGGCCCGTCGTACTGCGGGGAGCCGAGCACCCAGCGCCTGAGGTTCACCACCACGCCGTCGGCGGTCTCGCAGTTCAACTCGCCGTGCGTGTCCAGGCCCTGGGCGAGGCACAGCTTGTCCGCGGTGGCCGGGGTGGCGATCCGGATCACGAAGTCACCACCCTTCGGCACCAGTTGGAAGGAGCCCCGGCCGTGCGCGGCCCAACTCCGGCCGTGCGCGAGGATCTTCTGGATCTCGGTGGCCGCCTGCTCCGCGGAGACGTCCAGGCCGCTCTCGACCTGGACCCGGTAGCGGCGCAGCGGGCCGCTGCCGACGACGCGGCCCGAGGACTGTGCGGTGGTGAACGTCCCGCTGCCCGTCTCCGGGACCGTGCCGGCCGCCTTCGGACCCCGCTCCGGGGGCGGCGGCGAGGACCGGGGCTTCGGCATCACGGGCCGCTCGGCGGCGGTGGTCGCGGACGCCCCGGGCGCCGGTCCTCCGACGTTCCCGGCCTCCACCCGGCCGCCGCCGTCCGCCCCGGTGCCCCGCAGCTGCCCGTACGCACCCCCCGCGACCAGGCAGAGCACCGCCACGCCCAGGACCAGCAGCACGGGCCGCAGCAGCGGTGCCCGGCGGCCCTGGCGACGGCGACGGCGGGCGTCCCCGCCGCGACGGCGGCCCTGCGGTGCGGCGGTGCGCTTGCCCAAGACGGAACTCTCCCCTGCGGACGGCCGGTGCGGGGGGAGAGGGCGTGGGGGGCCTCCGGTTCCGGCTGCGAATCGATGGTGCGTGCGATCGTACCGGCGTACGAGAACAGGCCCGCCCCGGTCCGAGGACCGGGACAGGCCTGTTACGGAAGCGCTCAGCCGAGCACGCGGGAGCCCCGCCCGGCGCAGGTCGCCGAGGAGCCGGCGGCTCGGCCAGGGGGTGTCGGCGGCTCAGCCCAGGGTGTTGGCGGCCATCTCCGAGGAGTCGCGCAGGAAGGTCGCGCAGCGCTCGTACTCCTCCTGCTCGCCGATCGCCTGCGCGGCGCGCGCCAGGGCGTGCAGGGCCCGCAGGAAGCCGCGGTTCGGCTCGTGCTCCCACGGCACCGGGCCGTGGCCCTTCCAGCCGCTGCGGCGCAGCGAGTCCAGGCCGCGGTGGTAGCCGGTACGGGCGTAGGCGTACGACTCGACGACGCGGCCGCCGTCGAAGGCCTCGTCGGCGAGCTGCGCCCAGGCGAGCGAGGAGGTCGGGTACTTCGCGGCGACCTCGGCGGGCGGGGTGCCGCCCGCGAGCAGCTCGCGCGGCTCCGGGTCGTCGGGCAGGCGGGTGGGGGGCGGTCCCCCCAGGAGGTTCTCGTGGATGGCCATGTGCCCCAGTGTCACAGGTCGGAGCGGTCCCCGGGACCGGAGGGCCCGGCGTCGCCGTTCCGGGCGTCGTCCACGGCCGGGGCCCGCGCCGCGTCCGGCTCCAGGGGCGGCGAGCCCACCGCGCAGTTCACCCGGCACTCCGGGTGGCAGGCGTCCTCCGCCGGGGCCCGGCGCACCGCCGCCCACGCGATCAGGGCCCCCACCACCAGGACCCCGGCACACATCGGCATGGCCCGCCGGAAGGTCGCCCCGAACTCCTCCGCCGAGCGGTACGCCTCCGGGCCCATCCCCGCGAGCAGCGGCAGCGCCGCCACCGCGACCAGGCCCGCCGCCCGCGCGGCCGCGTTGTTGATGCCGCTGGCCACCCCGGCGCGGGCGGTGTCGACGGACGACAGCACGGTCGCGGTCAGCGGGGCGACCAGGGTCACCATGCCCAGGCCCAGCACGAGCAGGCCGGGCAGCACGTCCCGTACGTACGAGGCGTGCTCACCGGCCCGCAGCATCAGCAGCATCCCGGCCGCGCACAGCAGCGGGCCCACCGTCAGCGGCACGCGCGGCCCGATCCGGGCGCCCAGCTCGCCGGAGCGCGCGGACAGCAGCAGCATCAGCACGGTGGTCGGCAGCAGCGCGGTCCCGGCGGCCAGCGCCGAGTAGCCGGACACCACCTGGAGTTGGAGCGCGGCCAGGAAGAAGAAGCCGCCGAACGCCGCGTACACGCAGAGCGTCACCAGGTTGACCGCGCTGAACTGGCGCGACGAGAACAGCGACAGCGGCAGCATCGGGTCCGCCACCCGCCGCTCGTACAGCACGAACGCCACCGCGAGCAGCACGCCCAGCACCCCGGCCCACCACAGCTCGCCGATCAGCCCGTACGTGACCAGGGCCAGCGCCCCCGCCCCCAGCAGGGCCCCCAGCGCGTCGAACCGGCCGTGCGCCGAGGGGTCCCGGGACTCGGGCACGTGCCGCAGGGCCACCGGCACGCACAGCGCGGCCAGCGGCACGTTCAGCAGGAACACCCAGCGCCAGCCGGGCCCGTCCACCAGCCAGCCGCCCACGAACGGGCCCACCGCCGCCCCCACGCCCCCGAACCCTGACCACAGGCCGACCGCCCGCGCCCGGTCCTCGGGGTGGAAGCTCGCCTGGATGATGGCCAGGGAGCCGGGGGTGAGCAGGGCGCCGCCGACGCCCTGGAGCGCCCGGGCCGCGATCAGCACGCCCGCGTTCGGCGCCAGCCCGCACAGCAGCGAGGCCAGCGCGAACCAGACGACGCCCAGCACGAACACCTTGCGCCGCCCGTAGCGGTCACCGAGCGCCCCGCCGAGCAGGATCAGCCCGGCGAGGGTCAGCATGTAGGCGTTGACGGTCCACTGGAGGGCGGCCATGTCGGCGCCCAGGTCCTCGCCGATGTGGGGCAGGGCGACGTTGACCACGGTCGAGTCCAGCAGGGCCATGCTGGAGCCGAGCACCGTGGTCAGCACCACCCAGCGCCCGGTCGCCGATCCGAGCCGGATGTCCATGCGCCCATGCTCGCCGCGCGTGCGCCGGGGCGCCATACGGAGAACGGGTCGGGCGTGCCGGGTCCGGCGGCTGACCGATGACAGCTGACCGATGACGGCTGACCGCTGACCGCTGACGGCTGACGGCTGACGGCTGACGGCTGACGGCTGACGGCTGACGGCTGACGGCTGACGGATGACGGATGACAGACGCCGGAGTCTGTCAGCGCACATCCGACCGGCGCCCGTCAGTCCTTCCGCAGCCGCCCCGCCGCCCGCACCAGGGCCTCCACCCCCGCCTCCGTCTTCGTCCGCGGGCAGCCCACGTTCATCCGGACGAAGCCCGGCGCCCCGTACACCGCCCCCGGCATGATCGCGACCTTCTCGCGCTCCACCAGCTCGCGCTGGAGCTCCTGGTCGTCCACGCCCAGCGGGCGCAGGTCGATCCAGGCCAGGTAACCCGCCTGCGGCGGGTGCCAGTCCACGGCGGGGAACGCGGCGGCCAGCCGGTCCTCGACCAGGCGCAGGTTCCCCATGACGTACCCGCGCAGCTGGTCGAGCCAGGGCGCGCCGTGGCGGTAGGCGGCGACGTGGGCGGTGAGCGAGAGCACCGCCGGGGAGGCCAGGCCCTCGCCCGTCTCCATCCGGCGGATGAACGCCGCGTGCTCGTCGGGGTCGCCGATCACCCCGTACGAGCCCGTCAGTGCCGGAAAGTTGAAGGCCTTGGAGGCGGAGGTGACCAGGGCCCAGCGGCCCCGGGCGGGCGCGAACCGGGTCCACGGCAGGTGCCGGTGCCCCTCGTGCGCGAAGTCGGCGTGGATCTCGTCGCTGATGACCGCGACCCCGTGCCGCTCGGCGAGCCCCGCGAACCCGGCGAGCTCGTCCTCCGTCCACACCCGGCCGGTCGGGTTGTGCGGCGAGCACAGCAGCAGCACCCGGGCGTCGTCCCGGGCCAGCTCGCGCTCCAGCGCGGCCGCGTCGCCGATGGGGACGCCGCGCAGCTCCCGGCCGAGCCCGTCGACCGCCTTGCGGAAGCCGTCGTACGTCGGGGTGTGGACGACCACCCCGTCCCCGGGCGCGGTCCACATCCGCAGCAGCTGGGAGACCTGGGAGAGCACCGAGGGGGCGTAGACGAGGCGTTCGGGGTCGGGAGCGGTGCCGTACCGCAGGGCGTGCCAGTCGCGGACCGCCTCGCGGAACTCCCCCAGCCGCCAGTCGGTGTAGCCGAACACCCCGTGGGATATGCGCTCGCGCAGCGCGTCCAGGACCTCCGGCGGCGAGGTGAAGTCCATGTCGGAGATGGTGAAGGGCAGCAGCCCGTCCACGCCGAAGCGGGCGGCGACGCCGTCCCACTGCACGGACCAGGTGCCGGTGCGGTCGACGGCGGTGTCGAAGTCGTACGCGTACGTCATGGGACCTCCAGGCATGCCGAGGGCCCGGCACCCCAGGGGGATACCGGGCCCACGTGGGCGGTTGGTGCTCGTACGAGCGCGTGACCGTGCTTACTTGAGCTTGGTGCCCGTCGAACGCAGCGCGGCGCACGCCTCGGTGACGCGCTTGGCCATGCCGGCCTCGGCGGACTTGCCCCAGGTGCGCGGGTCGTACTTCGACTTCGTGCCGACCTCGCCGTCGACCTTCAGCACCGCGTCGTAGTTGCGGAACATGTGGTCCACGACCGGACGCGTGAAGGCGTACTGGGTGTCGGTGTCGAGGTTCATCTTCACGACGCCGTTCTCCAGCGCGGTGGCGATCTCCTCGGCGGTGGAGCCGGAGCCGCCGTGGAAGACGAAGTCGAACGGGCTGGCCTTGCCGTACTTGGCGGCGACGCCCTCCTGGAGGTCCTTGAGGAGCTCGGGGCGCAGGACGACGTTGCCCGGCTTGTAGACGCCGTGGACGTTGCCGAAGGAGGCGGCGAGCAGGTAGCGGCCCTTGTCGCCCAGGCCCAGGGCCTCGGCGGTGCGCAGCGCGTCGTCGATGGTGGTGTACAGCTCGTCGTTGATCTCGTGGCTGACGCCGTCCTCCTCGCCACCGGTCGGGGTGATCTCGACCTCAAGGATGATCTTGGCGGCGGCGGCCTTGGCGAGCAGCTCCTGGCCGATGGCCAGGTTGTCGGAGAGGGTCTCGGCGGAGCCGTCCCACATGTGCGACTGGAAGAGCGGGTTGAGGCCCTTGGCCACGCGCTCGGCCGACACGTCCAGGAGCGGGCGGACGTAGCCGTCCAGCTTGTCCTTGGGGCAGTGGTCGGTGTGCAGCGCGACGGTGATGTCGTACTTCGCGGCGACGATGTGCGCGAACTCGGCCAGGGCGACCGCGCCGGTGACCATGTCCTTGTTGTACTGGCCGCCCAGGAACTCGGCGCCACCGGTCGAGATCTGGATGATGCCGTCGCTCTCGGCCTCCGCGAAGCCGCGCAGCGCAGCGTGCAGGGTCTGGGACGAGGTCACGTTGATGGCCGGGTAGGCGAACTTGCCTGCCTTCGCCCGGTCGAGCATCTCGTTGTAGACCTCGGGGGTTGCGATGGGCATCTGTCCGCTCCTTGTGATGTGCGGTATGTGCGTTTTTTTGCCCTGACCTGGGGGCGACGTCATCGTCGCCCCCCATCTTTCCAGACTCTCGCGTCGGCGCCTTCCGGTGTCCATGCCGCGAACGCACGAGGGGCGGGGTGTTTCACGTGAAACAACCCGCCCCTTGATATATCCCCAGGTCACGGCCGTATCTTCGCGGCGTCGGGACCTAGGTCACGACTTTGGCTCAGCCGAGGTCGAGCTCCGCGAGGGAGTACGCGTAGAGGTACGGGACGCCCGCCTCGTTGCTGATCTTCTCGCCGGCCCCGGTCGCGCGGTCCACGATCGTGGCCACGGCGACGACCTCGGCGCCCGCCTCGCGCACCGCCTCGACGGCCGTCAGCGGGGAGCCGCCGGTGGTGGAGGTGTCCTCGACGACCAGGACGCGGCGGCCCTTGATGTCCGGGCCCTCCACACGGCGCTGCATGCCGTGCGCCTTGGCGGCCTTGCGGACCACGAAGGCGTCCAGGCGCTTGCCGCCGCGCGCGGCGGAGGCGTGCAGCATCGACGTGGCCACCGGGTCGGCGCCCAGGGTCAGGCCGCCCACGGCGTCGAAGTCCAGCTCCTCGGTCAGGTCGAGCATGACCTGACCGACGAGCGGCGCGGCGGCACCGTCCAGCGTGATCCGGCGCAGGTCCACGTAGTAGTCGGCTTCCAGACCCGAGGAGAGGGTCACCTTGCCGTGCACCACGGCCTTGTCCTTGATCTGCTGGAGCAGGTCAGCGCGTACGTCAGTCATGGCACAGAGCTTAAGCGCCCCGTTCGGGACCCCGCGCGGCGCGCTCAGGGGCGGCGCCAGCTCCAGGTGGTGGACAGCTCCAGCGGGTCGATCGGCGTCACCAGGCGCGGCAGGGTGTTGAGCCCGTTCGGCGGCCCGGACTGCGGCTCCACGCAGACCGCGGCCTCCTGCTCGTCGTACACCACGACCCACTCGGTGCGGCTGGTCACCTTCAGCTCCAGCACCCCCGGCCAGGTCAGGGTGGCGTCGACGCCACCGGTCATGCCGAAGCAGTCGTCCCACGGGCCGGGCCGCGGCTCGATGCGGCGGCCGGTGGGCAGGTGGTCGTCGCCGCGCTCCTCCTGCCACTCGGGGCGGAAGTCCAGCGTCACCGGGATGCCGTCGATCTCCCGGTTGAACCAGGGATGCCAGCCGACCTGCGCGGGGAAGGAGTCGCCGTACGTCTCCACGCCCATCGCGATCGTCAGGGCGTCCTCGGTCAGCTCGAAGGTCTGGGTGACCTTCCCCTCGTACGGCCAGGGCGCGGCCAGGTCGTAGGTGAACGCGGCCTCGCTCTTGCCACTGGTCACGGTCGTCCAGGCGGTGTCGCGCCCGGTGCCGTGGATGGCGTGCGGGCCGGAGTTGAGCGGCAGCTGGTGGCGGTTGCCGCCGTCGCGGAACAGGCCGTGCTCGACCCGGCCGCACCACGGCACCATCGGGAAGCTGCCGTACTTCTCGCCCTGGCGCAGCAGCTCGTGGCCGCCGACACGCAGGCTCTCGATCCGGCATCCGTTGTCCGGACGCACCGTCAACTCGACGTCTCCGGCGGCGAGCCGGACCCTCTCTTCGCTACTGGTCACACCTCGACACTACTTGCGGCGCCGCAGGACGCGCCCCACCACCACCGCGGAGGCCACCGCGAAGGCGGCCGCGGGAGCCACCCAGCGCAGGGTGCTGCCGGTGGTGGCGGCGCTGGGCGCGGGCGCGGGGGCGTACCGGCCGCGCGGCGGGGCGTGGTCGACCTCCTCGGCGCTGCGGCCGATCATGGTGCGGCGGGCGTGCGCGGCCTCGGCGGGCAGCTCGTCGGGGAGGTCCACGTCGAACTCCTGGTCCGCGTACCGGTCGAGGGAGGGCGGCGGCACGGGCGCGTCGAAGACGGACGCGGCGGACCGCCCGGACTCCTCCCCCGGGGCCTCGGGCTCCTCCCGTGGGGCCTCGGACTCAGGCGCTTCGGCCCCAGCTGCCTGCGCGTCATCGGTCCCGGGCGCTTCCCCGGTGCCGGGCTCGTCCTCGCCCCCGGGCCGCTCCGCGGAGGCCTCCTCGCCCAGCGCCACCGCGACCCGCTCGAGGAGGCGGCGGCCGGCGGACCGGGCCGTGTCCGGGTCCAGCTCCGCGAGCCGCCCGTCGGCCCGGGCGGTGCCGGTCAGGGTGAGCGTGGTCCCGCCGTCGGCCGGGGCGGTGCGCAGGGTCAGGTCGAGCTTGACCGCGCCGGAGCCCCGGGCCTCCGCGCCCTCGCCCGCCACCAGGAAGGCGCCGTCCCGCTCGGTCAGGGTCAGCGCGCCCCGGTACGTGATGGTCTGGCCCCCGGCACGCAGCCGCAGGCGGCCGGCCAGCGGGCCCGCGGACCCGTCGGCGTCCCGCTGGAGCCCGGGGACGCAGCGGGCCGCGCGGGCGGGGTCCCGCAGCACCCGTCGCAGGCTTTCCTCCGGTACCGGAACGAACACCTCATGCTCCATGGGAGCCGAGCCTACTCAGCCCCGGCGTCCGCGTCCCCCGTTTCACTCGCCGTAGCGCGGGTGCACCAGTGTCGACGGGGGCAGTCCGGGCATCCGCTCGTGCTCGGCGTCGCGGGCCCCGGCGGCCAGCACCTCGGGCCGCAGCGAGCGCAGCGGCGGCGCTCCGGCGGGCAGGGCGAGCGGCGGCGGGACGGCTCCGGGGCGGGCCAGGACGAAGCCCCAGTCCTGGGGCGCGCCGGGGGTGTCGGGGCCGCGTCCGGGGCCCGCCGCGTAGCCGGCGAGGCTGCCGGTGGCGGTGTAGGGGCGGGTGGCGAAGCCTGCGGCGCGCAGGGTGGCCTCGACGGTCCAGAAGGTGCGGGGTCGGGTGAGCAGGGGGCCCGCGTGGACGACGAGGCGGCCGCGGTCGGCGAGGACGCGCGCGGCCAGTCCGTAGAACTCCTCGGAGTAGAGCTTGGTGCTCGGGGTGATGCCGGGGTCGGGCAGGTCGCAGACGACGACGTCGTAGCGTCCGGTGGCGCCGCGCAGCCAGCCGAAGGCGTCGGCGGTGACGACGCGGAGCCTGGGGTCGCGGTAGGCGCCGTGGTTGAGGGCGGCGAGGGCCGGGTCGGTGCGGGCGAGGCGGACGACGGCGGGGTCGGTCTCGACGACGGTGACGGAGGTGACGTCGCGGTAGCGCAGGGCCTCGCGGGCGGCCAGGCCGTCGCCGCCGCCGAGGACCAGGACGCGGGCGTGCGGGCCGCGCATCGCGGGGTGGACGAGGGCCTCGTGGTAGCGGTACTCGTCGCGGCCGCTGACCCGGAGGCGGCCGTCCAGGTAGAGGTCGAGGTCGGCGGTGTGCTCGCCGGTGAGGACGACCTCCTGCACGTCGCTCTGGAGGGCGACGCGCACCCGGTCGCCGTAGACGGCGCGGCGGGCGGCCCGCTCGAAGTCGTCGACCAGGAAGGTGGTGGTGGCCAGGACCGCGAGGACGACGGCGTTGGTGACGACGAGCCAGAAGCGGGCGCGGCGGGTGAGGTCGTGCCGGAAGAGCCACAGGACCAGGCAGCCGCCGGCGATCGCGTTGACCGCGCCGGTGGCCAGGGCGCCGGTGAGGTGGCCGAGCCGGGGCAGCAGCAGGAACGGGAAGGCGAGCCCGCCGACGAGGGCGCCCACGTAGTCGGCGGCGAACAGGTCGGCGACGGCGCGGCCCGCGTCGTGCATGTCGCGCCGGGAGATCCGCTGGATCAGGGTCATCAGCAGCGGGATCTCGGCGCCGATGAGGACGCCGATGGCGAGGGAGAAGCCGACGAGGGCGAAGCGCGCCTCGCCGATCCAGACGAACGTCGCGTAGAGCACCAGGGCCGAGGTGCCGCCGACCAGGGCGAGGGCGGCTTCGAGCAGGCCGAAGCCGACGGCGGCCCGGCAGCGCAGCCGCTTGGCGAGCAGCGAGCCGATGCCCATGGCGAAGACCATGACGGACAGCACGACGGAGGCCTGGGTGACGGAGTCGCCGATGAGGTACGAGGCGAGGGCGACCAGCTCCAGCTCGTACACCAGCCCGCAGGCGGCGCAGACGAAGACCACGCCGAGGAGTACGAACCGTCCGGCTCCCGGCCGCACGGGCAGCTGCGTCACACCGGGGTGCGACATGGAGACGGGCGGGTCGATCATGTCGGTAACGCTACGTCACGCCACGGGTGCGGCCGGTCACCCACACGGGTGCAACTGGAGCGCTCCGCGCATGAACCGCGGGACGGCGGCCGGGCCGGTCGCCGGAGCCCCGACCTAGAGCGCGGCGGGCGTGCGGACGCCGATGCGGGTGCGGGTGACCACGAGCTGGCCCTCCTGGGGGTACGCGTGCCAGGTGCGCCAGCGCACCTGGCCCTCGCACCGCTGGGCGAGCATCGCGGTGAAGGCGTGCGGCGATCCGGGGAAGGTGCCCGCGATGCCGTTGGGGTGGTCGGCGACGAGCGCGAGGAGCTCCTGCGCGCGCCCGGCGAACGAGCCGCGCGAGAGCGTCTCCACCCGCGCGGCGAACTCGTACTCCCAGTCACCGACCCGTTTGGCCACGCCGAGCGGGAGGGGGGTGCTGCTGCCCGGCATGCAGGCCACGGTCTCCGAACAGCTGCCCTCTTCCTCCTCCATGAGCACCTGGTGGGAGGCGCCGAGGAGGCGCAGCTGGAGCGTGGCGCCGGACAGTTCGAGGTCGAGCACCGCGAGGGCGGGCAGCGGCTCGCGGCCGAGGGCCCAGGCCAGGTCGGCGGCGCGCGTGTCGGTGTAGGCGGTCTTCAGGGTCGTGAGCATGGGGGCTCCGCAAACACGGGGTGACGAGTGGACCGGGGGCGTCCCGGAGGCAACTCAGGGAGTGAGGGGGGATCGCCGGCTCGGGTCCAGCACGTAGGTCCGAGGGCTGGATGTTCTCAACAGCGAGGGAATCATGAAGTGCGCGAGGCTCACAGCGTTTTTACCCAACTTGCTGGGGTTTCCATCCCCTCGGGGGCCCCACGGTTCAACTGTTCAACAGAAACCGGTCCCAGAAGAACGACAAGGGTCGGCAACGAGAAGGCGCCCGACGGGAGTTCACCCGTCCGGGCGCCTTCTGCGAGCGCGGACCAGCTGCCCCGTGTCAGCTGCCTCCGCAGCCGCCCCCGCCGCCGCACGACGAACCGCCGCCGCAGGAGTGGCCGCCACCGCAGGAGTGGTGGCCCCCGCCACCGTGGCCCCCGCCGGACGAGGAGCCGCAGGAAGAGCCGCCCCCGTCCGCTCCCCCGGCCCACCAGCCGCCGGAGGAGGAAGAGGAGCGGCGCCCGCCCCTGAGCGCGCCGCGGCGCCGTCCGGCCGCGCGCCGCGCGTTGGCCGCGAGCACGCCCATCCCGATGACCACCACCACCGCTACGACCACTCCTACCGCCATGTCCCTCACCGGTCCTCTCGTCCCCCGGGGTGAGGCCCCCGTCGCCGTTCCGTGTCGCGTGCCAGGGGGATGCCCCGCCGCCCTCGGGGGCCAACCGCGAATTGAGCAACTCCAGAGCTTCCGCGCTCCCTTGGGCGCGACGCCTCCCGGTGCACTTGAGCCGGGCGCGGGTTCCGCACAGGATGGCGGCCATGACACGCCCGCTGCTCAACCGCCGCCTCGCCGAGTTCGGAACGACCATCTTCGCCGAGATGTCCGCACTGGCCGTCCGTACCGGGTCGATCAACCTGGGCCAGGGGTTCCCCGACGCCGACGGCCCCGAGGAGGTCAGGGAGGCCGCCGTCCGGGCGCTGCGCGACGGCCGCGGCAACCAGTACCCGCCGGGCCCCGGGGTCCCCGAGCTGCGCACCGCGATCGTCGAGCACCAGCTGCGCCGGTACGGACTGGAGTACGACCCCGACACCGAGGTCCTGGTCACGGCGGGCGCCACCGAGGCGATCGCGGCGGCGCTGCTCGCGCTGGTGGAGCCGGGCGACGAGGTGATCGCCCTGGAGCCGTACTACGACTCCTACGCCGCCTGCGTGGCGATGGCGGGCGGCACCCGGGTGCCGGTGACGCTGCGCCCGCACGAGGGCGCCTACCGGCTGGACCTGGACGAACTGCGGGCCGCGGTGACCGACCGGACCCGGCTGATCCTGCTGAACACCCCGCACAACCCGACCGGCACGGTCCTCACCCGCGAGGAGCTCACCGCGATCGCGGAACTGGCCGTGGAGCGGGACCTGCTGGTGGTGACCGACGAGGTGTACGAGCACCTGGTCTTCGACGACGGCACGCACCTGCCGATCGCGTCCCTGCCCGGGATGCGCGGGCGCACGGTCACCATCTCCTCCGCCGGCAAGACCTTCTCCTTCACCGGCTGGAAGGTCGGCTGGATCACCGCGTCCCCGGAGCTGACGGCGGCCGTGCGGTCGGCCAAGCAGTTCCTGACGTACGTCTCCTCGGGCCCGTTCCAGTACGCGGTGGCCGAGGCGCTGCGGCTGCCGGACAGCTACTTCGACGGCCTGCGGGCGGACCTCCAGGCCAAGCGCGACGTGCTGGCCGACGGGCTCGCGGAGGCGGGCTTCGCGGTGTACCGCCCGGCGGGCACGTACTTCGTGACCACCGACATCCGCCCGCTGGGCGAGTCGGACGGCTTCGCGTTCTGCCGGGCGCTGCCGGAGCGCTGCGGCGTGGTGGCGATCCCGAACGCGGTCTTCTACGACCACCGCGACCAGGGCGCCCCGTTCGTGCGCTTCGCGTTCTGCAAGCGAACGGTGGTGATAGAAGAAGCAATCGAAAGGTTGTCTAAGCTGCGGAAGTGAGCCCCACCCCACCCCAGAACGGCGGACGGGGCCCAGGCACTACAAGTGAGTGTCCAGCTCTCCCAGGGTCGGCCCCGGGGAAACCTGGGTCACGTGATCGGGGCAGGCGTACAGGGTCGTTCCCGGCCCGCTGGTGCGGGGGATGTGGCGAACGGCCACCGGAGCCTTCGTGACCGTCTTGCAGACCACGCACAGCGCCACGTGCCCGAAGGTGGGGCGGAGGGTCAGCTCCTCGTGAGTCATGCCCGGACCCCCGTTCCGGCCGGGGCAGTGGGGGCGCCGGGGTAGGTGTAGGGGTAGTCACAGCCGAGTGACGCGGCTACGGCGGCAACGGCGCGCTCGCGTCGCTGGGTGGCTTCCCACTGATCTGCCTTGAACCGCTCCGCCAGTTCCACGAATCGGGGACGGAAGGCGGGGATCTCCGGAAGGTCCGGGTCTTCGCCCGGGAAGCGATCGAAGGCCCCCCTCAGCCCCAGCAAGGACACCTTGACCGGCTCCGGTGCGGGAGGGCTCCAGACGAGCGGTACGGCGTGCTTGCCGGCTGGACGCCGGGATTCGGTGGGGTGGAACACAGCGAGAAGGAACAGGGCCCAGGGCAGGAAGAAGCCCCAGAAGGTATTGTCACGCACTGTCGTCAGCTCCCTTAGAACTGTCGGCCACGCCCCGGGACGGTTGGCGCCGTCGCCGGGGTTCTTTGTGTCCGCACCTTACCTAGACTTGTCTACCTTCGTCTATTGACGTACAGGGTCGTACGCGCAGATGCCCGAACATGGCTGGTTGTCTACCCTTGCCCCATGTCGGAGATTGACCACGAGTCGCCCACGCCGGTCTACCGGCAAATTGCGGCGCTGATCATGGCGGAGATCCAGAGCGGCGCCATTCCGGTGAACCGCAAGATCCCTTCGGAGTCCGCCCTCACCCAGCGCTTCGGCGTGGCCCGTGAGACTGCCCGGAACGCGGTGAAGTACCTCCGTGACGAAGGCTGGGTGTTCACCGTGCCCCAGCGCGGGACGTACGTGGCCAATCGCTCTGCGGGAGGAGCCGACAAGGACGGGTGACCCACCCAGGAGCCGGAGGGGTGGCTACCGGGTGGGTCGAGTGGGCTCAGACCGTTTGGCGGTACGTTGCCCAGCTCTTCGAAGCGGTCACCAGCCGGGCGGTCCACGCGTCGGGAGCGTCGCCTCCGATCTGTTCCCAGACGTTGGCGTTGGCCACGGCGAAGGCGGTCACACCGGCAGCCGGAGCACCCTGCCACGCCGGGACCTTGCTGGCCCAGCTCTCTGCGGACTCAGGAGAGTGGTCTCCGGCAGCCATGAGCCAGATCACCCAGTAGCCGGCGTCCAGCCAGGCAGCGCCCTTCGTGGCCCATGCCCAGTCCACAAGGTGGGCCGTCTTGTCCACGAGCACGTTGGCGTTGTTCAAGTCCGTGTGAAGTAGGGAGTCCCCGGCGAAGAAGTCGAGATCTCCCGGCTTCGCGGCGTAGTGCTCAAGGCGCTGTTCCGCCCGACGAAGGTCGATCTCTGGACACGGGACTTGGCCCAGGCGGGCAAGAAGGCTCGCCACCTTTGGCACGTCGGGCGACTCAGGCGAGTAGTCGGCATGGTGTCCTTCGAGCGCTTCGAAGCCCAGAAGATCCCACTCCGCCGACTCGATCCGCCACCGAAGAGCCGGGGCAATCCCGTGAAGGAACGGATTCACCTCCGCTTCCCGGCGCTGGGTCCAGACGCGCGGGTGATCCGCCCGGAGACCCTTCACGTACACGCTGCCGTGTTCCGTGAACACACGTGCGGCGATTTCGCTGTTGAAGCCCTCCTTGGCCGGCTCCACCTTCAAGAGGGGGCCCGCGTGCGCTTCGATCTCCGCGAGCACTCCCGCCGGAAGATCTTCAAGGGCGATACGAGTTGTAGCCACGAGTCCACACTTCCACACCACGAGCCGCGTGGGCCCCACGACAGAGAACACCGTGAGACCCACGCGGGTGACGTTGCCCGGGTTGGCTACCGGTAGGGGTTGTCGTCGTTGCAGCCGGGGACGGACTTGCGGGTCACCGTGTCCACGTTCTCGATGACGAACCCGTCCGGCTCGTCCACGGGCGCCGGTACGGCAGCGGCCTTGAGGGGCGGCAGGGTGGCGATTCGGGCCCGCGGGGTGATCTCTACGGCTACGGCGGTCATGCCGTGACCTCCTTCATTCCGTGTTGGCAGTAACTTGCGAGTGGTGCCTTCGCTTCCTGGTGAGCCTTTGCGAGCGGCCGGCAGACCCGACAGGTCTTCGACAGCTTGCAGCCGGCACATCCACCGGTGCGAAGCATTTGAGCGTCCGCAATTCCGGGCAGACGCAGGAGCCCATCAAGTCCTTCGACGATCAGGTTGATGGGATTCTCCCGACCGACCTTGCACATGGTCACAAGGCCGTGCGGGTCCACGTGGAAAAACGTGTGACCGGCAGGGCATCCGGCGAATATCTCAGACCGGTCAACCCATCCATCGGCCTGTTGGGCCAAGGGGTCTCCGCCGCCTTCGTACGTGGGCGAAATGGTGCCGCAGACCGTGACGGTTTCGGCATAGTCACTTGCGAGTAGGCGCATGGCTTCCGCCTCGTGCGCGTTGTCTTTGGTGACAAGTACGGTGATTTCGAGAGGGATTCCCGCGGCCTTCGCCCCTTCGAGCCCCTGCATGAATCCTTTGAACGCGCCCCGCGTACGGGTGAGAGCTTCGAAGGCGTCTTCCGTTGCCCCGTACATGGAGACCGTGACCTTATTCGGCGGGCACTCCCTGAGAAGATCTAGGTGAGAGTGGAGACGCGTGCCGTTGGTCAGGATATCCAGCATCATTCCAGCTTCGTAAGCCATGCGGTAGAACGCGGGGAAGTCCCGGTCAACCGTCGGCTCACCACCGGTGATTTGGAGCCAGACGACACCTGCATCCCGCAGCATCGCGAGGAGCGTGGCTTTCCCCTCAAGGTCAACGCCCGAAAGGGGACGCATCGGCAGGTAGCACATCTTGCAGTTCAGGTTGCAGAACTTGTTGATCTCATAAGTGGCGCGACTGTAGTTCAGCTCCGTTTTCGGCCGCACCATGACCGCTTCACGGCTGGGAACGCCGGAGACATCGAGATCCCACGCCTGACGGCAGGCGCTGATGAACCACGCCGGAACCGGGCGATCGGCCGCAACCACGTCCGCCAACTCCGAGTAGAAGGCGCGGGAAAGCTGCACTGCGCGCGGGCTGCCCGGCCGATAGATCGCAAACTTTTCATCCTGCGGAGTTGCAATTACCTGATGCACGGTATCTCCCTCGGGAAGGCGGTAGTGCCCGCCCCTGCCGGGATGTCGAATAGAAGGGGGGAGCCTCTGATTCGGCTACGTCGGCAGGGGCGGAATCTAGGTGACTGCGCGTACGTTTCGGCTCCGTGCGTCGTGAAGAATAAAGACTTCCTTCTTGCGCCACACAAGAATCACAACTCCTCCCCCATGCTCCGGCGGAACACACCGGATACGAGCAAGGTGGTACCGATCTCCCGCGTGCGATGGCTCCAAGCACACAGCCGGGCTCGCAACCCACCCAGAGAGCCGAGCGACACCCGAAATGCAGCGCCGGGCATATTCAACCTGTTCCACCTTGAGCCACACCATGGAGCCGCAGGTTCGGCTTTTCCCGTTGCGTGTGGTCACCGCGACATCCCCAGAACCGCGCCGAAGAAGAATCCCAGGGCGCCGCTGATCATCGCAAGCGTGAGGGGGCCCGTGTACCGCGCGGCGAAGTTGTATCCGCGTCGTAATCGGCCCACTAGGAAGCCTCCTTGAGGCGGTCAACCACTTCGGCAGCTCCCACGACCAACCCGGGAAAGGCTGCCCTTATCGCGGATTCCCACTGGTCGCATTCCTTCTCAATGAGAAATTGATCAAGGGCGGTCCGTAGGATGGCGTGCTCATCCAAGCCCCAACCAGGCAAACCGAACTGCGCACTCACGCTCCCACCTCTTCCCGCTTCGCCAGTTCAACCCAGACCGTCTTGCCAATCACACGGTCCGAAACACCCCAGGCGGTGGCCGTTGCTTCAACAAGACACATCCCGTAGCCGCCTTCTCCGATGTGGGCCGGCTGGACACTCGGGCGCCTGTCCGCCCGCGCATCGGAGACTTCGAGACGGAGGACGTACTCCAGCTCCGTGACGCGGAGTTCAAAGTCGCGCCCCTCCACCCGCCCGTGATTGACGGCGTTGGAGACGAGTTCGGCAATGATCAAGGCCGCTCGATCGGAAGCGTCCCCACCAATCGGATAGCCCCAGTCAGCCAACTGGATCACCGCGAGGTGTCGAGCCAGACGCGCGCCCCTGTACGTGGAACTGAACCGCTGGGCCCAGGTGGCTGCCGTCGCACTCATGCGATCAACCCCCCGGTAGGGTCCGGCTCCGTTGCGAGCCCGAAGCCCGGCGTGGGGTCGTCCCTCTCCGGCAGCAACCGCCAGTAGCCACGCGTGTTGATCAACTTCTTCGGATCGTCGGAAGCGTCCGTTGACCCTTCGGCGTGCGGTACCTCTCGCGTGCACACGGTGCCCCAGCTCCGTTCGCGTCGTGATCTCGCTTGCGACAACGCAACCGCGTAACGGGCTGTGGCGGTACCGTTGCAGCGGCACCACGGTTTTAAATCGTTTAAAGCGCCCCAGGGCGAGCGGAGTTGATCCCGTGACGAAGATCCCGAACGAAGCCCTTCAGCGCCTGTACCACGAAACGAACTGGACGTTGAGCCAGTTCGCTCGTGCTGTGAACCTTGTGGCCAGCGAAAACGGCACGCCGCTCAAGAGCAACCCCTCCACGGTCCACCACTGGTTAGGCGGCACACTCCCCCAGAAGGAAGCCGTCCGCCGGTGCATCATCGAAGCCGTCTGCCGGCGACTTCAAAGACCCGTGACGCACGCCGAAGCCGGCTTCCCTCCGCCAGCAGATCACTCCCCGGCCGCCACGGATACCGTGGAAGGGATGATCGAGTTGGGGAGGCAAGACATGGACCCGTCACGAAGGGCCGTACTCGGCGCGGGCCTCTTCTCCGTGGCGCTCACCATCCCGGGTTGGCAAGACGTGATCGGCCGCGCGGAGGCGGTGCAGTCCGGTCGAATCTCCCGCATAGGGATGAACGAAGTTGAAATGGTCATTGCCATGACCGAACGGATCTCTGACCTTGATGATCAGTTCGGGGGTCGCCACGCCCGTCCCATGGCAGCCAGTTTCATGGTCAACACCGTGGCCCCATACCTTCGCGCCGATGCTGCGAATGACGTACGCAAGGCCATGCTCTCCGCTGCCTCCGATCTGGCATATCTGACCGGTTACATGGCCGTGGACGAAGGTGTTCACGGTCTCGCTCAGCGGTACTACGTGAAGGCACTTGAGCTTGCCGGCGCCGCGGATGATCATCTGACGTACTGCACCACGCTCCGGGGCATGAGCGTTCAGGCTGTAGATCTTCGACACGGCGCGAAGGCCATGGAACTGGCAGACGCTGCCGCTGCCGCTTCACCGAAGGCCGGACCCAGGATGTTCGCCTTCCTTGCAGGGCAGCAAGCCCATGCGGCTGCCCAGACAGGTGACCGGGTGACCGCCCTCCGGAAGATCCGGGAGGCGGAGTCATCAATGGAGCGGGCAGAGTCCCGGAGCCGGGCCTTCGGGTCGTACGACCCGTCATCGCTCAACTACCACGTCAGCCAGGTGCGGTACGAGCTGGGCGATGTGGCCGGGTCCATCGAAGCGATGCGGCAATCCGATCAACTGCGCTACGGCGTGTACCGGCGTGCGCGCGTCCGCCACCGGGCGACTCTCGCGGAACGGCAACTTGAGCTTGGCCACCTTGAGGCGGCGTGCGCCACATGGCACACGGCCCTTGACGACTTTCCCATGGTCCAGTCAGGCAGGGCCGATGATCGGATCAAGGCCATGTTTGGACTCATTCGCCCCCACATCAAGAACGCGACTGCCCGCGACTTGTACGAGCGTGCCCGGACTGTAGCCCCGCCTTCACTGGTCGCGTGAACGCACGAGAGCCCCGCCACCCGGGAAGGGGTGACGGGGCTCTTGGCCTGTCTCAAGGCAGGATGCCGCGGGCTAGGAGCTGTACCTCCTCCGCTGGTACAGCAGCCGTTACGCGACCGCCCGACCTTCGCCTTCAGCCCAGGTAACCCAGGGCTCTTCGGCCGGCCGGAGCCTGCCGGTCTCCGGCGAGATAACCCACTCATGGATGCCTACCACCCCTCCCGTGGTCAGCCGGTAGGCCACGAGCCGAAACCGGCGGGCCCCCCGTGCTTCGTGCATGACGCGGGCCACTGTGGACCCGTAGACCGCGAGCGCGCGCCCCAGCTCGTTCGCGTTGCGGATGTCGTCCGGCATGGGCGGAAAATCCTCACCGATGGGCAACCACTTCCATCGGTCAGGACCCACACACATGGGACCTTCGGTGATGAACTGTACGGACGGGACTCCTTCTACGTAGGACATGCGAAAACCAACCCCCTGATGGTTCGCTATGCGACCACTCGCACAACCATTCGACCCTACCGCGAGCCACTGACATATGCCCCTGTGTTATGTCACAAGATCATCTTGGTTCCGTACCGGGGTGAACCAGGGCAAAAAGAAAGCCCCGCCGAAGCGGGGCAATCTCAGGGGGTCCTACTCAGGCAAGTAGGGCAACGTTCGGAAGTCGGGCCGGTGTTCCCGGCCTCCGGGAGTCCCGAAAAGTGAGACTCACCAGCGTGACGGAGGGTTGTACGCCGCGCGGGTACGGGCTGTGGCTGCCGTGCGAAAGGCACCCAGCTCAGGGGCGGTGACGCGCTCGCTCGCCTCCACGAGCCAGAGGCCCAACTCCCGGGCCTGGGCCGGGGTGAGCTTGGCCCGGTCGCCGGGTATCGCCACAGAGACGAAGCGGGCTTCCTTGTCGTTGTGCCAGACGAGCACACGGCCGGCTTCGGCGGTCATGGTGGCCTTCGTCTCGCGAACGGTCTGCATGGTCATGCGGTCCTCTTCCTGGGGTAGGTGGTACTGGGTGAAGGGGGTGCGTCCGGTCAGGCCGGGCACAGGGCGCCCTTGCGGGTGAGCCGGGCAGCCATGGCGGCAGTCAGCTCGTCCGCCTGTTCCGGGGTCTGGGCGGTGGCCTTGATCCAGCGCTTCCCGAAGGACTTCAGGCCCTTGGAGCGGGCCTCCCGCACGGCCTTCGCGGTGGTGTCCATGTCCGCGGCAAGCTCTTCGTCCGCGCCGTTGCCGTAGAACGGGGCCGGGTCGATGCCGAAAGTGGCGCGCAGTACGTACGCCTGCCCTTCGCCCATCACGTCCAGCACGCCATGCACGAGCGCCTTCTTGACGCGGGCTTCTTCACGGGCCACGTCGTCCGGGGTGATCAGGTCTTCCGGCACGCCGTAGGTGGACGTGCCCGGCTCCCAGCGCTCGTCATCCGTGGTGCCGGGCGCCGGGGCGTCCAGCGAGTCAGCGCCCTGATAGGCGAGACGGGCAGCGTGCGCCCGGTCCGCGCTCAGCCGGCGACCGGCGGGCGGAACGGTCTGGGCCAACTTCTCTGCAAGGAAGGGGTCACCGCCCGCGCGGTCCAGCATGGACAGGAACGTTTTTGCAGCGTCCCCGTCCACTCCCTGGTTCCGCTCCGTGCGGGTGGCGCCCAGGAGCGTGGTCTCCACGGTGGTGTAGGCGAAGCCCAGGAAGTCCGGGTTCACGTTCTCGTCAAAACGGGCGAGCGCTTCCCAGACGGCAATGCGTCCTTGCTGGGTGAACTCGTCAAAGTAGTCATCGTGGCGGGGACCACTGTCCGCCATCCGCCGGGCCGCCTTCCGGGCGAGCACGGCTATGCGGGACTCCGTTGCTGCGATGACCGCCGTGGTCGCCTCAAGGTCTGCATTCTGGGCGGCGCGGACGGTCGAAAGTGCAAGTGCGCTGGACACAGGTGGGCTCTCCTTGGCTTGGCTCACCCGTGGTCTGGTGAGCCGATTGCCCGGAGAGGGCCGAACCGTCGTGCAGCGCGTCTGACCTGCGCTTACGCCTGTTTATGGGTGCACGAAGCCCATGGCTGTCGGTAAAAGGGCACGGCGAATCAAGCCCCCTGCCGGGGGTGCTTGACGCGGGGCTTGATCAAGGCCGTACGTCTGTGGTCGGGTCCGGCGAGCGGTGCGAGCCCGCCGGCGGTTTCAAGGAGTTAGAGCCACCGGAAGAACGCAGAGTTGTGGAGTCCGCACGGGCCGTGACCCGGGTTCATCCCGGAGGATGAGCGCGAGTCCGGACCGTGATCGGTTCTTAAATGGGTTGCGGGAACACGGCCCTACTCGCGCGAGTAGGGCGGGCATGACGAAGCCCCGCCTGCCGCCGGATGGGGTCCGGGGAGACGGGGCTTCGGGTCGGTCAGTAGTCCGCGCCGTACAGGCTGCCCCAGGACCGCCCGCCGATTTCGGCAGTGGCGACGATGGGCACGCCGAACAGGTCGAAGGTCATTGCCTTCTCTACTGCGCGGGCCACGTCCTGGGCATCTTCGCGCGGGGCGGAAAGGAGCGCTTCGTCATGGATTGGGAGCTTGAGCGCGTCCAGAAGCCCGGCCTCTTCGATGTTCAACAGGGCCTGACCCAGGCAGTCCCGCGCGGCACTCTGGCACTGGTAATTCACCACGGCGTACGTGCGGTCACGGTCCAGCGGGAGCCGGCGACCGGTGGCGGACACGGTGACCATGCCGGACTCGAAGGCTTCGCGCTGCCACCGGGCGGACGCTCGCTTGATCTCCGGGTACAGCCGGTCATACTCCGCGAAGGCCCGGCGCATGGCCTCTTCGCTCGCGCCGGTCTGCCGGGCTGCCGTGGCCACGCCTCCGCCGTAGACCTTCGAGAAGCCCGCGCCCTTGAAGACCTTGCGGTCCTTCTCCGTGGCGTCTTCGCCCTTGACGAGCCGGGCCGTGAACCAGTGGATGTCTTCCCCGCGGAGGAAACCTTCCTTCATGCGGGTTACCCCGGCGAGACCGGCAAGGACTCGCATCTCAATGGCGCTGAAGTCCACGCTGATCATGACGTGACCGGGGTCCGCGAGTAGTGCCCGGCGGATCATCTGGTCTGAGCTGGGCAGGGTCTGAAGCGCCGGCCGGGTCACGGACATGCGGCCGGTCCGGGCCTGCATGGAGTTGATGAACGGGTGTACGCGCCCATGGGCGTCCATCACCTCAAGGAAGGTGTCCGCGTAGGCGCTCCTCCACTTCCCCGCCCTCTTCGACCGGATGACCGCTTCCGCGAGCGGGTTGGGTCTGCGGACGTGAAGGCGCTCGCCCTGAAGGGACAGGTCCGCGAGCGCGGACAAGACCGCCTTGTCCACCTTCACGGCGCCGGAGGCGGTGCGCTCGCCCAGGTGCTCCCCCATGCCCGTGAGGGCTTCGGCCACCTGTCGCGGGGCGTTGATGTTCTCGACTCCGTACCGGCGGGCCACGTCCGCGAAGTGGTGCTCTTCGTCGGTCAGGGACGCGCTCAACTCCCGCACGTAGTCCTGATCCAGGACCATGCCGGCGCGCTGCATGGTCGTGGTGATCCGGGCTAGCTCGTGCTCGTAGCGGATGAGCGTGGGGCGCACGCCCAGGCGGTCCAGCTCCCGAGTGAGCACCGGGTCCAGCCGGGCCGTGTAGATCACGTCCAGTCCGGCGTACAGCGCGAACGTGGGGTTGCTGAGCGGGATGGCTGCCCACCCGGTGGCTTTCGTCAGGCCCAGGCTCCGGAAGATCTGGGTCAAGTCGCCCTGGGTGTCCGGGGCGGCAGGGTCCACCCAGTACGCGGACAGGGGCTTGAGTCCGGTTCCGATGCCGCCTTCCTGGGGCTGCCGCGGGTCCAGAAGCCCGGCCTTGAGCCGGGTGTCCGTGGTGCGCGGGGCGAGCGATTCGAGCGGTACCCCGGCGTGGCGGTCCAGTACGGCCCAGTCGAAGGGCGCGTTGTGGATCAGGAAGCGGGGCACCCGGCGGAGGGCAGCGCGAGCGGCGGACTGGAATGCGGGTCCGCGCTCCCAGGGGATCACCCAGGCCGTGAAGGCGTCCCCGAACTGGACGGTGCGGAGTCGGTAGCCGGGGCTGTAGATGTCCAGCCCGCTCGTCTCCGTGTCAAGGGCGATCGGGCCGCGCCGTTCGGCTTCGGTGAGCCACGCCCGGAAGGCGTCAAGGTCTGCGCGGGTCTGCGGTACGTGAACGGTCACCGGGTCACCGGCGACTTCGTGGCGGTAGGTCTCCACGGTCGGTTTCCCCCCAGATACGACGAAGAGCCCGCCCAGACATGCCGGGCAGGCTCTTCGGGGTGTGCGGTTATCAGTGCTGAAGTAGGTGCTGGAACGCTGCAAGCGCCTGGGCGGGGAGGACCCCGTTGCCGATGGCGCGGAGCTGGGCCTTGCGGTTCAGGCCGGGCACGTCGGTGACCCAGCCGGCCGGAAGGCCCATCAGCCACTCAGTCCATGCCGGGGTGAGGCGGATACCTCCGCGCGGTCCGCGCTCCGTGGGAGCTGGGGCCGCTCGTCCGGTCAGGTCTTCCCATCGGCGGACGGCAGGGAGGTAGTCCCCCCACCATGTGGCAGGCGAGTGACGAGCGTCCGCAGGTTCGGACCGCCCTGGGTGCTCTTCGAGCCTCCCGGTCCCCCGGCCCCATCCGACGCTGTGGGAGTAGGGAAGAAGACGAGCACCGCCGGCAGGACCGGCGTCCCGGTGTTCACCTCCTCCGCGGGCTTCGAAGGGCACTTCTTCGCGTCCGCCGGCCCCTTCAGGTGTGGCGACGCAGAACCACCGGTCACGGTGGTGCGGGGCTCCAATTTCTGAAGCGCGGAAGCTGCACCATTTAGCGTTGTACCCGCTCGCGGCCAATCCCCCGAGAACTTCCGGGAGTCCGCGCCTCCGGATTGCCGCGACGTTTTCCAGGTAGACGACCCGGGGTCGAAGTGCGCGAATGGATTTGAGGACGTCGAACCAGATTCCTGACCGTTCGTCGGCTAGCCCCCTCCTTTTACCGGCGTTGGATATCCCCTGACAGGGGAACCCGGCCGTGATGATGTCTACTTCTCCTTGCAGTGCCTCCCAGTTGATTTCCGTGATGTCCCCGAGGTTCGGGGCGTCCGGGTAGCGGGCGGCAAGAATGAGTGAGGCGTGCGGGTCGCTCTCCGCCACGTAGCGGATGCGGTCTCCGGTCAGCGCTTCCACGGCTAGGCCCAGGCCCCCGTACCCGGCGCACAGCTCCAAAATGGGCATGACGAGCCCGCCCCCTGTCGGTCGTGAGGTCAGCCCGCGAAGATGCCGGGGCCGGTCGGTGTCGGAGCGTTGCCGGCGGGACGGACGCCTACGAGCGCGACACCCTTGTTGGTCTTCTTGCGGATCACTCCGCGCTCTTCCATGGCCCCGAAGAAGGCCCGCCTTGTCCAGCGCTCCTTGAGCGGTAGGTTTTCCGCTTCGCACCAGTCGAGATAGGACGTGAAGGCGTCAGCGCCGGGCATCTGGGCCGCGTCGTCCCGGTCAAGGACGCCGGGGAAGAACCCGGCCAACGCGTCGCTGGTCTCGCGGTACTCCCGGGTGGCGTCCGCGATGACGGGCGGGTCCTGAAGCCCGGAGGCGTACCACTCCATGGCGCCCCTGACTGCCCAGGCGGCAATGCCCTCCGCCTCCGCGGTGAGCTTCTGGTCTAGGTAGGGGTCTCGCTCGTGCGGAGCGAAGTACCGCGTGAAGGGGATCATGCGGACACGTCGCCAGAGACCTTCATCCTGTCCGCGGAAGCGCGGCTTGTGATTTGTGGAAAGCACGATAAGGAAGCTGGGCTTGAATTCAAAAAACTCTTGCCTCATAAACCGGGCGGTCATCACGTCCTTGCCGGACGCTCGCTTGAGAATCGCCTCCGACATCGGCTTGCCGCTCTCACCTTCGCTCGCCATGACGAGCCGGCTCCCGCGAAGCTGGGCAATGTCGTTGGGGATTCCGCCGCTGGGCTTCTCCTCAAACGTGCTGAAGGCCGTGGTCCGCGTGATGCTGCGGAACACCGTAGTCAACGTGTCCGTGGCCACGCTCTTTCCGTTGGCGCCCTTGCCCCACAGAACAACGAAGCACTGCTCTTGAACCGATCCGGTGATCCCGTAGCCCACGAGCCGACGGAAGTAGTCCGCCAACTCCGGGCTCCCCGGGAAGACTTCGAGAAGGAAAGACAGCCACCGCGGACACTCGGCTTCGGGCCGGTAGTCGATGTCCAGCCCGTACGTCAGCAAGTCCCCCTTGCTGTGGGGCTTCAGGTCCCCGGACCGTAGGTCCACGGTGCCGTTGGCGAAGGTCAGAAGGTGCGGGTGCGCGTCGAAGTCGGAGGCGTCCACGTGGACGGACGGCACGGCCCGAAGCTCCCGTATCAGGGAGTCGATGTGCCGTGTCTGGGTGAAGCCCAGGGCCACCTTCTTGAGGGCGGCACCGGGGTCTTCCTTCGGGTCTCCGCCCGCCTCCGCGTGCTCCGCGCTGATCTCCGCGGCTGCCACGGTGAGGGCGGCCCCCATGTAGTGGATGGCCTGACGAACGCGGGTGTCGCTCCGCTCCCAGACCTTCCCGTTCCACATGTAGAAGCCCAGGCCCGGCGCGTGCTTGATGGTGCCCCGCAGGAAGGCAACCAGAGCATGGGCGTTGAGTACGTCGGACGAGCCGTAGCGCTCCGCGAAGTCCCGCATGAGCTGGACAGCACGGGCGCCTTCGTCGGAGTCGGGAACGAGCGCGCCGGTCTCCCCGTCCACGAGCGTGCTGCCGGCGGGGCGTACCGGCCGGGCCGCCTTGACCGCGCGGTGAAGGGCAGTCGGGAAGGCGGACGGGTCATCCTCACGCCACCGGGTCAGGTCATGCCCGGCCGTGGGGATGTCGAGTGCGAACACGTCCACGCCGTGGGCGGCAAGCCCCTCCGCCAGACGCTGGGTGAAGCCCAGTCCGGCCGGGTCGTGGTCACCGGCAACGATGACCTGAGAGCCCCGCAGACCTTCGGCAAGCTCCCGGATCAGGTCTGGGTTCCCGGCCAGACTTGCGCCCCGTACGGCCACCGCGTCATAGCCCACGGCCACAGCGGTGAGCGCGTCGCCGGGGCCTTCGGTGACGATGGTGACCCCGTACCCGCCTCCGCCGCGAAACGTGCCGTACTGAGCCCAGCGGGCCCCTTCGGGATTCATCAGGGACAGCCACCGCCCGGGGCACTGCCCGGTGAGGTCCCGGCCCTGAAGTCCGCGGGCCACGCCGTTGAAGTCGCGGAGCGGGACGGTCAGCCTGGGGAAGGCCAGGAAGGAGCGGGAGCGGAACGGGAAGCCGGTGATGAACTCCCCGTTGTCCACTCCAAGGCCGTACTCCTGGGCGCCTGCAAGGTCGATGCCGAAGCGTCCCGCGGCGTACTGGGCGGCACGAGCGGCGGCTTCGTCGTCCCGCTTCTGGAGTAGGAAAGACGACTCGTCCACGTACCGGGCGAGCGCTGCCGTGTGCGCCGGCCCCACGAGCTGGGGGCGCGCGGAAGAGACGGTCAGCCCGTCGCCTGCCGCGTCGAACAGGTCCACCCAGCGGAGCCCGGCAGCCGTGATCACCTCTTCTGTGCGGCAGCCGGCCCGGCACGTGATCCGAACCTTGTGGTCATCGCCCCGCCAGATCCGAAGGGACGGGCGGGAGTCGCCGTGCGCGGGGCACAGGGCGAGATAGCCCGCGTCCGCCTCTTCGGTCACCTGGGAGAAGCGCGAGAGAACGTCAGAGAAAAGCATGAGGGAACCTCCTTCTTCTCTCGGCTTCTAGTGAGTGGATTGCCTGCCCTACGGGGCCGCGCGGAGGTCTGCCACGAGCCGGGTGAAGCGCTCAAGATCCGTGGTCAGGTACCACCGGGCGGAGGCGATTCCGCGCACCGCCGGAACGAAGGCGTACCGCTCGCGCATGTCCGCGGCGCCCAGGCCCAGGGCGAGACGCACCCGGGTCCATGTCCGCACGCTGAAGTGGACGCGGCCCCGGGCGACGGCAGCCCGGCGAACCTTGTGCACCACGACTCCGTACGGGTATCCGGCGTGGTCGGCTTCGACGTGGGCTTGCCCCAGCCACGCCGGGACCGCCGGGCGGAGTACGTCCTTGCACTCCAGCACGAAGGGCACGGCGTGCACGTCGCCCACGTCCTTCGCGCCTTCCTGAGCTGCCCGCTTCACGTTGAGCGCGGAGAAGATGTCAACGAACTTCCCTCGCTCGTCCACGAGCCCCAGGGTCTTGTTCATGTAGTCGCGAACCGCGGACTCCCAGGCGGTCCCCTTGGCCTTCGACGGGTTAGCCACGGCGCCCCCCGAAGCAAGCCCCTACGAAGAAGCCCGCGTTGAACACCAGCCATCCGACTAGTACGGCCGTTGCCGTATCCATAGATCCCCCCGTTGCCCTACTCGCGCGAGTAGGGAAATGACGAAGGGCCGGACAGCATCCCCGCGGATACCGTCCGGCCCTTCTCGTGTTCTGTTACTGGTCTCGCTCGCCCGTCACGTCCGGCAGGCAAAGCCGCGCGTGCTCCGTGGAGATCCACTCCTTCCGGAGACGCTTCCGCGGGACGAACCCTGATTCAGTCCCGGTCGGCTGGACGCGGAGCATCGGGCGAAGGATGCCGTCCACCTTCCGGACCGTGACCCGGTCAATGATGGCGTCGGCCATCCTGACGCGGTTCCCCTGCCGGGCGCCGTAGGTGATCAGGTCCCCGCGGTACAGCGGGTTTCCCGCATAGTCGGAGACCGTCCCGCGCTTACCCATAGACGAACTCTCCTTCGTCGTCCACGCCGAACCGTCGCCGGCGCTCACTGATCACGTGCGGAATCTCGCGCGGCTTCCACTCCCACAGCGGCGCCTTCAGGGCCGGGTCCGGCAGGGAGCGAAGGAGCGTGAAGAACTCCCCGGTCCCTGCCGGTGCTGCAAGAAATGAGCCGGGCAGGAAGCCCGTCAACGCTCGTCCGCCACGGCGTCGTTGTACGAGCCGATCACCTCAATGACCGGCTTCCTGAAGTCCACCTTGACCCCGGACTTGTTGACGTAGCTGACGTGCTCCAGCGTGAAGCGGCACAGGGCCTCCCCGTCCACGTCGTCAAGGGCGTCCTTCACTTCGTGGATCACCTCCGCCAGGGTCCACGCGGACGCGATGAACCGGCCCTTGCCCAGCTCGTAGTCATGGGCCAGACGGAAGGTGACGTTGATGGCCGGGGCCGGGCCGATGCCCTGACGCGCGAGCTCCTTCCGCTCCGTCATGAGCTTCGGGCAGCCGCACGGCTCCCCCTTGCGCTCCGGCGGGGACAGGAAGTTCACCCCGTCGCACTCGTGGATGGGACCGGTACGGCCCCAGAGAATGAGCTTGTCCTCAATGGCCCGGCTGCCGTCGATGACGACTTCCACGGACGGGGTGTCCGTGAGGACGTGGAGGTTCTGCTCCTTCGTCGGGTCGTACTCCTCCGCGCTGCCGCCCAGGAGCTGGGCCACCGCGTCGGCAACGGTCGGGTCGCCGGTGGTCACTCGCCAGTTCGCGAGGCTGACCGGCTTCTTGTTCACGACCATGCCGGACCGGAAGGAGAAGGTGAAGTCATTGCTGAAGTCCGTCTCCGGCTTCGGCTTCGGCTTCGCCTCCGGGTCGGTCGCAAAAATCTGAAGTCCCATGTGTTGTCCCCCTGGGGTTGGTTGATCAGGGGGAAGGGCGGGGCTCGTGGCCGGCCGCTCCGTCCCCCTTCACCCGGGGTCTGGGGCGTGGATTGCCCACAGCCTGGGGACAAGAAAAAGCCCCCGGCAGCCGAAGCCACCGGGGGCGGTACTGCAAGGGCCTGGGCTACTTCGCCCGGCGCTGGGTGCCCGTCACGAGCTGCCCGGCCGCCTTCGCGATGGCCCGGCCCAGCACGGTCTTCGAGATCTCCCGGTCCCAGGTGAAGACCTCCCGGAGGCGGAGGAAGGTGGCGAACACGTCGGCGGAGTCGATGCGGACGGGCTTGAACTCCCACGCTTCGTCCGTGATGTGCAGGACACAGGCCCCGTCGAAGTCAGGCATGGGCTCACTCGTGCCGTCCGCGCTGATGATGCGGTCCGCGTGCGCGTACGCGGCCATCTGAAGGGCCACGTCCGGGTAGGTGGCCTTGCTGGTCTTCCAGTCCGCAATGACCGTGTGGCGCTCGCCGGAGCGGTCCGGGGTCGGCTTCCCGTCTTCGTCCAGCCACACGTTCAAGATGGCGTCGAAGCTGCCGGCGTAGGCGTGCTTGTCCGACCACGCGATGTCTTCGGCGCGGACGAGTTCGGGGTTGACCGCCTCAAGGAACTCAAGGAAGTGCTTGCGGTAGGGCTCAAGGTCCGGGTGGACCCGGCCCACGTGCTCACCGCGGATCAGCCGCTCAAAGAGGTCATGGGCGTCACTGCCCAGATCGGCGCGCGCCTTCGTGTACCGGCGGGCCGCTCCCTTGAGGTAGTCCACGGCGCCGGCGCGGTCTCGCTCCGCCATCTGCTGGACGAAGGGGAGGCTGTCAACGGCAAGCTCCGCCACCATCCGCGCATTCCAGAACGCCAGGAAGGGCTTCGGCAACATGCTGATGACGGAGGTGACGCCGGGGACCTTCAGGTCAGGCTTGTCCGGGTCGAAGTAGAAGCGGGTACCGCTTCGGGTGATGGTGCGAATCTGGGCCATGGGCCGGGCCCCCCTGGGCTCGTGGTGGATGGTTCACCACGGGTCTGGGGAGTGGATTGCCCCGGCAGTGACGAAGTGGCGAAGTGGCGCCCGGTGCCGGTTGAAGCCCTATGTACTGGTGTTGGTTGGTCCATGGGCGGAACAGAGAAAGACCTTCGTTCCGTCACTTCGTCACCACCGCCGGCCACGACGAAGCCCCGCCGGTCCGCTGGGGTCCGACGGGGCTTCGCGTGCTGGGTGGCGTGGAGCGTCAGAGGCTGTCCGCGAGCCTCCGCGCCTCCGCGGCAATCTCCTCAAGCCGGGCCTTCGCCTTGCGCCTCTGGGCAGTGGTGAGGGCTGCCACGTTCTTCTCTGTCTTCGTCAGGTCATGAGTCATGGCGTCGAAGTAGCTCGTCACCCGGGCCAACGGCGTGAGCCGGGCTTCCTGGTCATCGCTCAGCTTGCCGCCTGCCGCCTGAACGGCCTTGCGCTCCCGGTACTCCCGGTCAAGCTCTGTCTTGCCCTTGCGCGGCAGGGTGACCCCGGCCTTCGTGTACTCCTTGTAGATCTCCTCCGTCAGGCTGGGAACCTGACCGTCCTTCGCCTTCGCCTTCGCCTTCTCGTGACGGGTGGCCACGCCGGGGAACAGGTCACGGGCCAGTTCAAGGGCTTCGTCCCCCTCCGTCGTGTCGAAGGCCCGCAGCCACTCCACGAGCACGTCAGAGTTGCGGTTGTAAGTTGCCTTCTTCAGGCTGTCCAGCGACGCGAAGCGCTCTTCATCATCTGGGGAGATCTTCTTCTCCACCCGGTCGTAGATCTCCCGTGCCTGCCGCTGAGCCGGGCCGCCGGACGCAAGGAGATCCGGGAGTCCGGTCTTCGGGTGCGGGGTGCGAATGCGCATCTTGAGCTGAGCGTGCGACACCTCCCGTCCCAGGTTCCGGAGTTCGATGCCCAGGGCCAAGCCCTCTTCAACCTGGGCGGCGCTCTGGGAGATCAGCGCTTCGGTCTCGTCGTCCCACAGCGCCGGGGTCTGGTCGGGGTCGGTGGTCTTCTCAGGGGTGTTTGCCACGGGGTCCTTCTTCCTTCAGCTCGTGCCGACGCTGGGCGTCAGGTGCTCCCTTGCTCGGCTTTTCGAGAAGGAAGGTACACCCAACCGGCCCAGCGAAAAGGCCAGTTCTCCCTACTCGCGCGAGTAGGGTCCGAAAATGACTGAAGCCCCCCACCCGGTGAAGGGTGAGGGGCTGAAAATCAGCGGTACTGAACGAGTTGATCCGCGGAACAGTGCAGATCAGAGAGCGTGCCCGTGTTCGACACGGTGAGGTCTGCCGGGTAGTCGTCTAGCGCGGTCTCGCTCACGTGGGCCGCGTTGGAACCCAGCGCGGGAGCCTGGGGCCTGATCACCCGGACGAGTGTGAAGCCCCGGTTCTTGAGGGCTTCGGCTTCGTTGACGTGGCGCAGATCGGTGACCACGACGGGCAGGTTCCACACGTCGGCAACGGCCACCTTGTCCACGGCGAGCGACACCCAGAAGCCGGGGTCATGCTTGCGGACCGCCTGTCCCATGCGCTGAAGCGTTCGCCGGATCTCCGGGCTTCGACGCTTCGACTCCTCCCAGCCCCAGCGGTTGACCACATTGCTCAGCCGGACGGGGACCGGGCCGAACCCGGCGGGCTCGTACTTGACCACCGGGTCCACGCGGAGCGCCATCTCCCGAAGCGGGTCAGCGAAGGCCACCCGCGTGTACGCCCAGGAGCGGACGAGCCGGCGGCCCACTTCGTCCTTGCCCGACCCGGCCCGGCCCATGAGTGCGATGTGTCGGTACGTCATCCCAGTCCCCTTCGGTGAAGTGTTCTCGCCGGGGGTCTGGGGTGCCGATTGCCTACGGCCGGTACTGGCCCGCGTAGGCGCTGACCGTCTTGCCGTTCTCCACGCGCTGGACCGCCTCACCGGTACCGAGCACGGCCGCGACCACTCCCAGGATGAGAGCGGACGGCAGCGACGGCACGAAGTGCGCCGTGAGTGCGAGCGCGGCGACCACTACCGCGTAGATGCGGGCCGGGTGCGTCTTGATGAACTCCATGGTGTTCCCCCTGTTGATTGCTGTGTGTGATGGTGCGCGCTTCGTCGTGGGCCAGCTGGTCCACGCGCGAGCGCTGAGCGGTACCGGCGGTGACGGTCAGCCCTTCGGGACGCGGAGCCGGTCCCAGCTCGTCCGGCCCGGCCACCCGTCCGCGTCGGAGCCGGAGTAGCCAAGCTTGCGCTGCCACTTCGCGTAGGACCGGCGGTCCGCATCCGTCCAGCGCGGGCCCGGCCCCTCCGTGTAGGCGGAGCATCCCTCCGCTACTAGCCGGCGGCCCATGGCGGTCACGAGCGCGCTGTTCGGGTTGTTCCTGAACCACGTGGCTCCCGGGAACGGGGCGAAGCCCGCGGGCTCCGGGTCTGGCTTCGAGCCTCCGGGCTCAAGGGCTCCGGACTTCACGAGCGCGTACAGGGCCGGGCCGGGACAGTCGGTGGCGTACCCGTCGCGGTGACCGCGGATCTCGTCCCCGGCGCCGTGGGCCCGCAGGTAGGCAATCGCGTCCTTGATGCCCTGAACCTGTGCGTCGGTCGGCTTCGTGTGGCCGGAGCTGCCGACGAAGGCGACAACCGCGAAGTGGTCCCTGTTCAGGGTCGTGTTGCCGTTGGCCGCGTTCTGGGCGTTCAGGCCCCGGCCTTCGAACACAACGCCGTGCTCGCAGACCGCGAAGTTGTAGGCGAAGTCCGCCCAGCCGTTGCCGTCCATGTGATCCCGCTGAATCTTGCGCATGTACGGCGCACAGGTGTCATGGTCGCCGGCCGTGTACGGGCTGCCCAGGTAGTGGACCTTGACGCCCCGGTTCCGGGCTACCGCCGTGTGCCCGTTGTCGGGAGTGCGTGCGCCCCACTGGGCGCGCGTCACGAGCTGCATTCATCCCCCTCAGATGCGAAGCCCCCGCCCGAAGCCGGACGGGGGCTGTGTTCTCACCTGGGGTCTGGGGGGTGGATTGCCTGGGCCTAGCCCAGCCCCGCCCAAAAGCGGTTGGCCCCGTTGTCGATGCTCGCCGGGTCGATGTTGGCCGGGGCCGTGGTGGCGACCGTGCCGTTCCACACGCCGAAGCGCTTGATCCCGTTGAGCCCGAAGACGTTCGGCGGTGCGCCGAAGCCGTTCTCAAGCTGAAGGAGCATCGGCCCATCTGAAGCGGCGTAGCGGAAGACGTACGCGATGTAGTACACGCCGGGGGCAAGGCTGACGCTCGCGGTGAGGTTCGCCCCGACCGTTGCCCCGCCCGCGTTGTGGACTCCCGGAACCACGGCCGTACCCACCATGTCCGCCGTGGTCGCTCGCCTGACTCCGGCAGTGGTGTAGATCGCTGCCCAGGACCCTGCCGTCAACTTCTCCGAGTAGCCCCCGAAGTGGAAGGCAATCTTGCTGACGCTCGTGGTCTCGCGGATCACCACGGCCGTGAAACGTAGGCTGCCGTTGCCCGTGTAGGCCGGGGTGGACAGGGCCGTTCCCGGGTCGAAGGCCCACGCCTTCAGGCCCAGGTCTGCGGGCTGCCACACGTCCGGTACGGCGAGATCCGGAAGGTTGGCCGTGGGGACCTTCGACGTTCCGTCCAGCGGGGCAACCCCGTTGACCGCTCCGCGGGTTGTGGTGGCGAGCGCGGACACGTCGGCAGCCGTGATGGTGACCGCTCCGGTCCGGCCTTGCACGCTGGTCACCGCTCCGCCTCCGGTGGCGGACAGGTCGATGACCGTGCCGTCCCCCTGCATGACGTAGGGCTTGCCTGCCTTCGCGTAGAGCTGGACGCCTCCGGTTCCGGCTGCCGGGTCGGCAGTCAGGTCCCGGGCTCCGATGGCGCCGGCGGAGGTGATCCACGAGTCTCCGAGCAAGGAGAGCGTGCCTACTCCCACCCGGCGGTTGGCCCGGTTCAGGAAGAGCGAGATCCCCAGGTCTGCCCCCGCGTCGTCGCGGGCCGAAATGCGGACGTTGGAACCGGCGTTGCCGCCGCTCTCCGCGGTCCCGTCCAACTGGATCTGCCACCGGTCCACTCCGGCGGACTGAAGGCCCACGTGCCGGTAGGTGCCCGCGGCCCCGGTGAGCTTCAGCGTGCCGTTCAGGGAGGCAGTTCCGGAGGCGGGCAGCGCTCCCACATCCCCGGCGGTCAGCACCACGTCCGGTCCCAGCTTCGTGTTCACGGAGTTGACGGAGCCGTTGCCGGGGTCGCCCTTCGGGCCCTGGGTTCCGGTGGCTCCCGTGTCGCCCTTCGGGCCCTTGATGCTGCCCTTGCTCGTCCAGCCGGTACCGGCCACGTACTGGTACAGGGTGCCCGTGTCCGTGCGAATGGCGAAGTCGTCCGGCACGCCAACGCCGGAGGCTTCGCTCCCGTTGGCGAAGGCGTAGACCTTGCTGCCCGGTGCGCCCGGCGTGCCCGCGTCGCCCTTCGGTCCTTTCAGGTTGCCGATGGACGAGCCCCACCCGGAGGCCCCCCGCTGCCAGATGTCGCCCGTGTCGGAGCGAAGGAGGATGTCTCCGGGCTTCGCATCCGTGCTGGGTGTGGTCGCCGTGTTCACGAACCACTGAGATCCGCGGATGTCTCCGCCCACCTTGGCCCAGGTGCCCGCGGTCTTCTTCCACATGGTCACGGTGGTGTGCGTGACGCCCAGCAAGGTCCGTACGTCGTACTGGGTGTAGAAGTCCCCGCTGAGTCCCAGGGATGCCGCCGGGACTGTGCTGCCGGTCAGGATCTGGGAGCCCGGCACGGGGACGTAGTTGGGCGTAGTCGGGTCTGCCGGCGCCACGTCGGCAAGGTCGATGTCCGGCACGGCCTTCGGCAGGAGTAGCGCGAAGGACCGGCTCCCGATGATCCCGGCAAGGTTCTCCTTGACCGCCCAGGCCCAGCCGGACGGGTTCATCTGGGGTGCGTCGGTGGCGGGCAGGGTGACGGAGAAGGCGCCGGTCTCGTCCAGTGTCGCCACGACGGGCCCGCCGATGAACAGATCACTGGCCGGGAAGGTCAGGAGTCCCGGCGCTGTGAAGGTGATGGTTCCCGCGAGCGCTCGCCCGTCCGGGCCCCGGTACTGGCCGTGGACGCGTACGGTCGGGATCTCTGTGGGCAGTGGTGTGGTCATGCGTTTCCCCCCGGAAATGCAAAGGGGGCGCCTCCCCACTCACACGAGTAGGGGGCGCCCTCCGGTCGGTTCTACGGGCGTGCCAGGAGTTCAGCCACCTGGGCGCGAAGCTCCTGGTTCTCCCGCCTCAGCTCCTTCACCTCACGGCGAAGTTCAACGATCTCGTCCGCCTGCCGCTGGGCCTTGCTCGCGAAGGCTTCCGCCTCCGTCCGCCACGCTTCGCGCATACCGGTCTTCCACCGGCTGAGCGAGAACGCGATGAACACAAGGAGCGGGGCGACGATCTCAGCGGACCCGTAGAGTCGGGCCAGATCCATGCAGCCCCCTTAGACGAAGAAGTACGGCTCCGTGATGTCGGAAGCACGGAGCCACTTTGATCCGGAGTTCCTGACCCAGGCCCAGCCGTTGGCCGATGCCTCCGGAATGCGTTCGGCCGGCAGCCCCACGCAGTAGTGCATGTTCGAAATGCTGTAGGACCCCTCATCCCAGTTCGGGACGGTCACAAAGTCCGGGGACCACGGGCTTCCCTGCCGGTAGGTGGGAACCCACCACCACTTGCCCCCGGCATCCTGTTCGTAGCCCCAGTTCAGAATGTTGTCATTCGTCGGGCTGCCCTCCGGCGCCGCAATCGCATAGATCGTCTGGCCCTTCGGATGCTCCGGGCCGACCTTGTACCGGTGCTGAAGTTCGATCGTGTAAATCGTGGTATCGGCTGCATAGTCCCAGCCGTACGGAATGCCGTGGACCCAGCGCATGACCACGGAGCCGATCAGCCGTTCCGTGTCCCCGGTGAGGTTCAGAACCCCGGAGGCACTGACAATCTCCCGCTCGCCCTTGCCGGTGTGCCGGAAGGCCGCAAGACGAACTTCGGCTTCTCGCTTCCCGGTCGAAAGGAAGTCGGTGATGAATTTGACTTCCACCCGGTCGAAGGTCAGGCCGGTGACGTTGGCGATACTGACCGATGACCAGATGTTCCCGCCTACCGCCGGGCGCCCCTGGGCCGCCCATTCAACCTGCGGGTACCGGTCGAACTTGTTCACCGGCGCGGGGGCCCGCTCCACGGCGGAGAGCCGGCGCTTGACCTCCGCAATCTCGTTCACCAAAGAGGGCGGCAGGGCGTTAGCTTGCGTTGGCATTGATGAACAACTCCTTGTTCGCAAGGGCGAGACGAATAGATTCGGTGCCGTTCGCGTCCACGGTCGTGGCGCATTCGGTCACGGCGAACTCGTCCAAAAAGGCGACGTAGCCCGCGTCCGCGTCCACGGCCACGTAGTCGCCGGGCACGAAGTCCAGCGGACCGTACTGGCCCGGGTAGAGGGTGAGTTCTGGAATGGCTGCCGGAGCGGACCCGGCGTTGATGAGCGCCTGGGCCTTGCCCACGAGCGTGGCTGTCTCTTTCACGTCCTGAAACGAGCCGATGGCGATGCGCTCTGGCATCCGGGCGGCAAGCTCGTGGTTCTCGAAGATGCCAACGAGCCGTTCGCCGTTGCCCTTGTCGGCCCCGGTCGCGTAGGCCACCGTGCTCAGGGCCGTGGAGTCGTAGCCCACCCGGGTCACGTCCGCGTTGACCCGGTGCGTCAGGGTGCGCGTGGACGAGCCGGCCCGGCTGGACATCACGAACCGGTGCCCCACCTTCTTGCCCGCGGTGACCCAGTACGGCACGTAGCGGAAGTTGAAGCCGTTCACGTTGTCGGCAAGTTCTTCGATCGCCTCCCCCGCGTTCTTCAGCTCGTAGCGGGTCCACACGGCCGTGCGCTTCGCGCCGGTCGCGGTGAGGGTGTCGGTCACGGTGCCGATGCCGTTGTCCGCGTTGAAGTACGTGAACCACGACTTCAGAAGGTCCACCTGTTCCACGGTGCGGGCGGTCCAGCCGGTGACGAAGGCCCGGCCCTTGTAGTGCGAGTGGTAGCCGGAGGCCCCCAGGGTCAGCGTCCCGGCCGCTATGTCTGCGGAGGCGGTCCAGATGATCCCGCCCCAGACCGGTACCCCGTCCCGGGTGATGACGAGCCCGCTGATACCCGGGCTCAGGACTGCCGGGTCAGCCTCCGGCGCGAAGAGCGGGATGCCGACCGATGCGGTCCCGGCCGCGTTGAGGGTGTGCGTGAAGGTCAGGCCGGTGATGGGCAGGCGGGTCACCACGTTGCCGGTCTTCGCGTTGGTCTGAAGGACCGCGTACTTCGCGCCCATCACACCCACCTGTTCCGCCACGTGAGGACTGCCTCCGTGGCTCGTGATGCCGCACCGCTGGACAGGCTGAGCCGGTGCTCCCCGAAGGCGTACTCAGGCCACACTGAGCCCGGGGTGATCCGGTCGTTGAACTCCGTGCCGGTCGCCGTGCCGGTCACGAGCTGGGCCGGGCTGTTGATCGTGATGCCGCCGGCGAGCGGGACCATGCCGAAGAACAGGCCGGTGATCTCGTCCTTGAGAACACAGTCCTTCGCGTTGTCCAGCGTGATCACCGGGAGCGCGGGCACGGAGCCCGGGTAGACGAAGCGGAGCTTCGGGTTGCTGCCTGCCCACGGGGAGGAGAGCTTCAGGCTTACGATCTCGTCCCCGTAGATGTGCGGGTCCGTGGCGTACAGCTCCACGACGATGTTGCAGACCCGGTTGGCGAAGTTCAGATCCATGGGCCCGGAGCGCCTTCGGGGTCGCGCATTGACGAAGGCCGTCCGGCCCGCGGCAAGGCCGGGGAACCTGAAGCGGAGTGGTCTCTCCGGCCCGGCCGGCGCGAACGCGGCGTAGACCTTCCCCAGGGCCTGGGCGAACTCGTCGGCGGTGGCGCCGTAGACCTCAAGGGTCAGCGTCACCGCCCGGCCCCCCATGTAGTCATCCCCGGGATACTGGCCGTGCTGTTGCACAAGGGTCAGGTCCGATGACCTCACGTCCGGTAGGGACACGAGCCCGTCAACCGCAACGATGGATATGGCGGAGTCGGGCTCCCCCATGACGAGACCGGCGTATTCGGCCGTCCAGTCTCCCAACTCCGCCATGTCCATCCCCCCTTGGCCCTACTCGCGCGAGTAGGGCGGTCATGCAGTGCGAAGGGCCCAGGCGACTTCCCGCCCGATGGCCCACGGGTCCGCGCTCGTGCGGACGTTGACCACGACTCCGCCCCCCGACGGAGCCGCGTGGTTGGGGATCACCGTTGATCCGCTGGGCAGGGACACCCATTCCGGTCCGCGCTCGCCCACGCGGGTCAGGCCCTGGGCCGGTCCGCCCATGGCGCGCACGTGAGGAATCGGGTTGTCCGGGATGTCGATGGACAGGGCGCCCCAGCCCAACTTGTTGGGGATGGCCCAGTTGAGGAGATCCACCACGCCGTTGATGGCGCCCTTGGCAGCGCCGGTCACGGAGGACGCCAGACTTGAGGCGAAGCCACCCAGTCGGCTGAGCCCGTCCTTCAGTCCGTCAACGATCGAACCGCCGATGCCCAGCGCGGAGCGGGCCACGCTGCCGGCCGTGTCGCGGATGCGGCCCGGGAGTCCGGTGAAGAACTCGATCACGGCGTTGAGCCCGTCGCGCGCCTTGTTGTAGACCCAGGCGAACGCGTCCGCGGTGGCTTGCTTGATCGTGTCCCAGTGCTTGATCAACAGGCCGGGCCCGGTGAAGTTCAGGAAGAGCTGAACCAGGGTGTCCCAGATGCCCTTGATCTTCTGCCAGACCCAATCGAAGGCGGCCCCGGTGGCTGCCTTGATGGCGTCCCAGTGCTGGACGATGAACCCCACGAGTGTGGCGTTCATGAACAGGGTGACCAGGAAGTCCCAGACTTGCTTGATCTTGCCCCACACCCAGTCCCACGCCTGGGTTGTCCACCCGACGATCTTGTCCCAGTTGGCCCAGATCAGGGCCGCGAGAGCGACCACGGCAGCGATGATCAGGCCCACCGGACCCATGGCGATCAACCACGCACCCGCCATGCGGGCCGCCTGTATGACTGCCTGGGCGCCCATGGCGATCCACGAGCCGACGACCACGGCAGCGGAGATCACTGCCTGTCCGGCCGCCTTGAGCCAGCCCCCGACCACGGCCCAGTGCGAGAGCACCTGTGATGCTGCGCTTGTGGTCGCGGTGGCTGTGCTCGTGACCCAGGCGGTCACGTTGGCAATGCCCGCTTGTACGGAGGTGACGCCCCACGCGACGATTGCCGGGAGGAGGATGGCCGTGATCACCCCGGCCACCACCGTGAAGATCCCCTTGTTGTTCTCAACGAAGCGGAACGTTTCTTCTGTCCCGTCCTTGAGGGCTCCCAGGGCGGGCAGGATGACGCCCGTGATCACGGTCTCCGCCGCCTGGGCGACGGGGGCGAACTTCGTTGCGAGCGCTTCGAGTCGGGGGATGACCTCCCCGCCGATCACGTCAACGGCGCCCTGTTGGAGACCGCGCCAGAAGGCGGACAGCTTCGTTGCCGCGTTGTCGTGCATGGTCTCGCCGGCCCGCGCTGCCGCCCCTTCAACCTTGTCAAGGCCGTTGGACGCTGCCGCTGTTGCCGGGTCCAGCGCGAAGAGCGACTTGCCCATGACGTTGGCCGGGTCACCGAACAAGGCTGCCGCTGCATTGAGCTGAACGGTCTCGTCCTTCGTGCCCCGAAGTGCGTTGAGCGTAAGCCGCAACGCCTCTTCCGCAGACTTGCCGCCCTTGCCCATCTTCGCGGCAATGTCGTCCGCGTTCAGACCGATGGACTTGAAGGCGTCTTCAACGGCGGTGCCGCCCGCAACGGCCTTCTCTCCGAACTGTCCGATGGCATCGGCAACCTGATCACTGTCTCGTGCACCGGCCTTAAGTGCCTGGGAGATCAGGCCCATTGCCGTCTGCCCGTCCAGCCCAACGCGCTCGAACTGAACGCTGTACTCGTTGAAGGTGTCGGCAAGATCCTCCGCCTTGTTGGCGCCGTTCTGGGCGCCCACGGTGAGGATGTCGAAGGCTTCTTTGGCGTTCTTCGCTAGGCCGGTCTTGAGCATCTGGCCCACGGCTGCCGAGACGGGCCCCACGTCGTCGCCCAGGACTGCCGCCACGTCCATGGCGGTCTTGCTGACCTTCGCCAGTTCGTCCGCCGTGGCGTCCGCGGGAACGAGTCCTTCGCGCCACAGGCCCTTGAGCGCTTCGTTGGCGTCCGCGACGGATTCGCCGTAGCCGGCCGCGAAGACCTCACCGGCTGCCTCACCCAGCTCCTTGGCCTGGGCCGGTGTGGCGCCTACCTGGGCGGCAAGGAGATCACTGCCCTTCTCCTGATCCAGTGCTTCGCTGATACCGGCAGCGAGACCCGCGCCGATGGCCGCACCGGCGAGAAGGGCCGCTCCTCCGAAGCGCTCCCCGAAGGAGCTGACTTCCTGCCCGGCGTCGTTCGCGCCTTCGGCCACCGCGTCGCCCAGGTGGGCAGCCTCTTCGGTCGCCTCCCGGAGCGCTGCCTCCACCTGATCCGCGAAGGCGGTAACGTCCGCGGCGCCCCGCTCAAGGGACGCTGCAAGATCGGACTCGTCCCCGAGAAGTGTGATCGTGACAGGCTTCGCCACACCGGCCCCCTTACGTCATGACCGGCGTGCGCCGTTCCCCCGTGCTCCCGGACGCGCGCCCCCGTTGCGTGCGTCGGTTCTGCTTGTTCTGCCGCTCAATGTCGGCAGCCATCTGGTCCACCAGCGCGTTGAAGTCCCGTAGTTGCAGGGACCGAACGTCCGCCCAGGTCATGCCACGGAAGTGGCCCACGAGCCGGGCGCAGAGAACTACGCGCTGGGCACGGTAGGGTCCGGCTTCGCCTTGCCCTTGAACTCAAGGCGGAGGGCTCCGGCGTCCTCAATCGAGAAGTCCGGATCGGTCCGGCGCTTGAGGACCACGGCCATGGCTCGCAGCATCGGGCCCCGGCGCCGGCCGGGCTTGCGCAGCTCGTCAAGCGGCGCGTCCGTGACCTCTTCGATGATGTCGATTTCGTCAATCGTCAGGCTGTTGAGATCCAGGGAGAGGAGTTCTCCCAGGTCACCGCCCACGGCAGGCTTCTTTGCCATCTAGTCCCCCTCAAGGTGTTGGCGGACCACGGCGCTGATCTCGCGCTCGTAGGTCTCGGATACCGCGGCGCTCTTGCGGGCCATGGCCCTGAACAGGAAGCGGTTCGGTTTGATCCCGCGCTTCGGGTAGCCGAAGTGCACGGCTGCCGCGTACGGGACGCGAGCGGCGGAGCCCGCCTTCACCTGGGCCCCCTTCGCGGAGGCGGTGACCTTGACGGACTTCGCGAGCTTTCCCGGCTTGTAGCGCTTGCTGGACTTCGCGTCCCGGCGGCCCTTCGGGGCGGTTGACTCCGCCTCTGGCTTGACCACGTCGGCAGCCTGTTTGTTCGCCGCGCGCACCGCGTTGTTCAGGTCCCGGCTCTTCAGGCGCCGGATGTTCTTCTGTAGCTCCGTCATGCCCGCGACGCGGACCGTGAAGGCGCTCGTGCGGGCCATGCCCTCACCCCTTCTCTGGGGTGGCCATTGCCTTGAGCGGTGCTACGGGCTTCGGCTCCACGTAGGTGAGGCGGATGGCCGGGTTGCCGTCGCCCGGGTCCAGCACCCGGAAGGGCAGGGTGTGAACGGTCACGTCGTCAACGGACGCCTCCGGGGACTCCCCGGTGAACTGGATTGCCGGGCATTCGATCTTGAGCGACGTGCCCGCGGTGAGGCCCGTGAGGTCTGACCGGAAGCCGATGACCTCACCAGCAACGAACGCTTCGTAGAGCTTCAGGGAGTCCGCGGAGAACTCCCCTTCAAGCTCACCCTCGTACGTCGGCACGGCTGCCCTGACGGGCTTCTTCTTCAGGGCGTTGGCCCGCAGGAACCGGCGGTCAGTCTTCAGGCCCAGGTCCCCGGTGAGGGAGAGCTTGCCCGCGTCCAGCGGGACCGGAGTTCCGGCCCGGGTCAGGGTGACCGCCGTGCGGGTCCAGTCGTACGGGCGGGCCGTGGCCGGGTAGTCGATGGGCAGCGCCTGAGCCGGCGTACTCGTGTGGGACACGTCCTGAAAGTCGAAGGACACGCTCAGGGTGACCGCGTTCTCCGTCTCGGCGGTCAGCTCCCATTCAGTGGCGACACAGCCCACGTGCCGATAGGCCACGTTCGTCCCGTCGATGGCGGGGCGGATCATCTGAGCCGTGAAGGACGGGGCAGCGCTGGACGCGGCAGTCTCGAAGACGTGCGTCCGGAAGGCGCCGGTGTCCGTGAAGCTGTGCTTGTCGAAGGCGGCCCGGAAGAGGGCGGCAGCGCCCACGTCCAGGAGGTCAACCTCAAGCTCCCCCTCCCCGCCCATCTGGACGATGTTCCGGCGGTCCGCGCGGGCGGTCTGCATTCCGCGGCGGAAGCCGACGGACTCAATGAACTCCTTGGCCACCTTCCACGAGTCGGCTTTCCCCTCGTAGCCGATGGTGGACGTAGGCGCGGTGCCGTACGTCGCCTCTTCTCCGATGCCAATGGCAGCGTCCAGCGCCATGCGGTCCCCCTAGGTTGTGGTGCGTCCGCGGACTTTCACGCGGACGGTCAGGGCGGAGTACGCCCCGTCTGTGGTCTCTGCGGTTTCGACGGTCGATGACTCCGGCCGGAGGTCGAGTAGGCCGGCGACGCTCGCCCGGTCCACGGCCCGGCAGGCGTCCGCCACCACGTCCCGGAGGACGTAGGCGCCCCGCTCCGCGCCGATCGGATCGCCCGGGACAATCACCACCGCGTGGGCTTCCACGTAGCCGGTGACGTTCGTGGGCTTCCGCGGACCGGCGCGCATCCCGGCGGGCTCAAGCTCTTCGTCCGTGGTGGCACCTAGCCAGAGCTGTTGCCGACGATCGGACTGTCCGGTCTCCGCGAACGTGCATTGCACCCCGGCGGGGACGAGCCCCTTGAGCGCTTCGAAGAGCGCAACCTTCGCGTCGAAGATCAGTGGCACGGGAGCCCCCTACAGGAAGAAGAACGGGAGCCTGACCCGGTACCGGTTGAGCTGAGCGTTGACCTCCGGCAGGCTCGTGGGCCGCCAGTTCCCGCCCGCCTGGGCAAGCTGGATCGAACCGAATTCGCTTTGAAGCTGAAGGGCGCGGTCCGGGATGCGGGAGACGAGATCCAGGCAGTAGGCCCGTGCGATCTTGCGGACGCACCACCGGATGGTTTCCGGCGCAGCATCGACGCCTTCCCACTTGCGTCCGCAGTACGTTTCGACCGTCTCAACGGCGTAGTCGATGGCTTCGCTGAGCGTGGTGTCCGGGAAGAGCTGGGTGTCCCCCAGCCCGTCCAGCGCCCGGAGTTCGTCCACGGTGGCGTATGACATGTGGTCCCCCCTGGGCAGGGGCCCGGCCTACTCGCGCGAGTAGGCCGGGCCCGGTCATGCGGCGCTGTTACGCGCCACCGCCAACGGTCAGGACCTTCACGGCACGCTCATCCACAAGGAGACCGTCCGCCCGCTGAAGGAAGCGGTAAACGATCTGGTCGTTGAGGAACTTGAGATCAACGGACCGCTCGACACGGAGCGGGCCCGCGAGCCTGACCGTGTACTTCGACAGGTCACCGAAGGTCACCTTGTTGTCCGGGGCGCCCACGTCGGTCAGGACCGGGCGTCCGTTGAAGGTGTCCGGCCCGCCCACGATCACGCTGGACTGCCACAGGTACTGACCCTGACCGTCCTTCAACTTGCGCATCTGGGCCGCCACCTTGTCGGAGACGACGAAGGCCGCGGCACCCCGGTAGGAGCTGGGCAGCTCGTAGTACAGGTCAATGAGCGCGTCCGAAACGGTCGCGTCCTTCGCGGTCGCGGTGAACGTGGCGGTCGCCGGCGAAGCCGCGGTGATGATGCCCTTCGGCTGGTTCGTGCCGGTGCCGGTCAGGAAGTGCCGACCCATGCCGTCGCCCAGGGCCGGGCCCGCATCGCCTACCAGGAAGGAGACGAGATCAAGGGCCTGATCCTGCACGAACTCCGTGGACAGGGTGGACGCGTAGCCGTACTTGAACGCGCCAACACTGCGCTGCACAGTGGTCGGCTGGGACTCAGGGACAGCAGCGCTCTCGCCCACGATGGACGCGGACGCCCGGCCGGTCACAACGGTGAAGTCCATGGGCTCACCGGAACTCGTGGTGAGGATGGTGGCGCCACCGCGCATGATGGTGGACCGCTCGATTGCCTGGGCCAGAAGCCGGCCGTACAGGGTTCGGGCGATCACGGTGTTGCCCGGGTTGGTCTTCGTGTCGATGGCCCGGGACTCCGGGGCCTCCGGGGCGAAGGTCAGCCCCTCGTTGATCTTCAGCGAGCGGAGCTGTTCCGCCGCCTGGGCAATCTTGTCCTGAGTCTCCTTCTTGGAGCCGGTGCCCTTCAGACCCTGCATGAGCGCGCTCACGCTCTCGCCGGACTTCAGTACCTCAATGCCCCGCTTGATCCGACCGTCGTAGTCGGCAATGGACTCCAGGAGTCGGGTCTCCTTGGCCCGGGACTCCGCGTCCATGGCCTTGCCCGCGAACTCCTCAGTCAGCGAGCGGAGTTCGTTCGTCGCCTTCTCGCGCGCCGTGAAGTTCGCGCTCAGGGTCGTTGCGTCCATCTGTGTTTCCCCCCGTGGTGATGAGTGCGCGGAACAGTGCACGCGCGTTCTTGTGGTCTTCCGGCTCGTCCGGCCCCCCGGCCGGCTCGTCCGTGGTCTCCTGCGACTCGTCCAGCTCTTCGCTCGGCTCGTCGTCGTCTGCCTTCGCGGCGCGGAGTTCGACGCCCAGCACTGCCCCAATGGACCGAAGTGCCGCGTCGGTGGTCGGGTAGGCCGGGTTCAGCACCGGGCCCAGCTCCGCCACGTCCATTTCTGTGATCTCCCGGACAGGGAGTCCGGTCTCCGCGTCGGTACCCGCCCGGCGCTGCCCGCCCTTGCCCACGCGGAAGGTGAAGGAGCTGCCCTTCACGTCCCCGCGCTTGAGGAGTTCGGCAAGGTCCCGGCCGGTACTCGTGTTGGGAAGATCAATCTCGTACCAACCCCCGGCGTCGTCTTCGCCCACGCGGAGCGTTCCGGACGAGCGCCGGCCAAGCACCTGATCCACGTTGTGGTTGAAGGTGGCGATCACGTCGTTGCGCTCAAGGGACGCCATACCGGCGCCCGGCGCGATGCGCTCGCGGAAGCCGCCCAGATCGTGGCTCAGCTCGTTGAAGCGGTAGGCGTACCCGCGGGCTGTGAACCCGTCGCCCTGGGCCCGGATCTCAGCCGGACTCGTCAGGCTCCGTGTCTCCGTCATCGTCTTCGTCCCCCTCGTTCGTCTCGTCCGGCGCCGGGGGCTCCGGCTCCGGAGTGGTGTCCTGTGTCGGGGGCTCGTCTTCGGCGGACACGTCGCCCAGGTTCAGCGGCACGCGGTAGGTGTCCCCCAGGCCGTCAGGCAGGGGTGCAAGGTCTTCAGAAGCCCGGACTTCGTTGATCGAATAGATCCCGTTCTGAAGGCCCAGGGAGTACAGCTCCATGCGTTCCTTCGGGGCGCCCCGCTGGATTCCGTCCAGCGAGAACTTCACGAACTTCATGCGGTCCGCGGTCTCCGCGAACAGGAGCCGGGTGAAGCCCGCCTCAATGCGCTCAAGCCACGGCCGAAGGCTGAACATGGAGAAGGCTTGGTTCTGTTCGGCAAGGCCGCTGCCCCAGCTCGTGGAGCCGGACGCATCCGCTATCAGGTGCGGAGGTACGCCGAAGATGCGCGCAATCTCCGGCACCTGAAAGGCCCGGGTCTGTAGGAACTGGGCTTCGTCCGGGCTCAGCGAGACCTTCGAGAACTTCGCGCCCTCCGTCAGCAGGGCAACGCGGTGAGCCGACTCCGGTCCGGAGTTCGCCAACCGCCACGCTTCGCGAGCGCGGGTGAGTCCCTCTTCGCTCATGGCGCCGGGGACTTCCACGATGGCGGAGGGCACGGCGCCGTTGGCGAAGAACTTTGAGCCGTAGGTCTGGGCAGCGAGCGCGAGACCGATGCTCTCCCGGGCGTAGTTGATGGGGCTCACGCCGGTGGTGTCGCCGGGCAGCATCATCCCGGGGATGTGCAGGATCTCCCGGGAGGTGAAGTAGCCAACCGCTACTTCGTTCCCGTCCGCGTCCACGTCCCAGGCTTCGAAGACCTTGCGCCGGCTGCCGTCCACCATCACCGTGTGCGTGGTGATCCGGGACGGGTCCAGCACGTCCAGCCCGACGATTGCCGTGTTGTCCGGCGCCCAGCGCACGGCCAAGTAGGCGTTGCCCTCAAGGAGTAGGGACAGCACGAGCTGAGAAATCAGGTCGATGCGGCCCAGCCCGCCCGGCTCCGCGGTGGGGTAGTCCAGCCACAGCGGGGAGGTAATCTCCCGGCGGGCACCGCCCCGACGTGAGTAGGTGGCCACGGGAAGCGTTGCGATCGTCTCCGACAGAAGCCGGATGCACGCGAAGACCGCGGACACCTGAAGCGCCGTGGTGGCGTTCACCCGCTGCCCCGCGGAGGAGACCGCACCCGGGTACGGGTACAGCTCTCCCGCCGGTTCCCAGGCGGCCCGCGACTCAGCGCGGGGCTTGAACAGTGCAGACCAGAAGCCCACGATCTCACCCCCGTGCCCGCGCACAGAGGCGGGCTAAAGATCGTCGAAGAACTCCGCGCTACCCCCGTAGGCGAAGACCTCACCCCCGGTCTCCCAGGTGGCGAGGATTGGCGCGTCTATCAGGCCGGGGTTGTCCTCACGCCACAGCACCGCACCGTGAACGGCGAGGATCATGGCTATGGCAAGGTCGATCTTCCGGCGGGAAGACGCGTGTTCTTTCGTGATGCGTGCGCCGTGCCGGTCCTCCCGGAGTACGGCGTTGCCGATGTGGCGGGCCAACGCCGGGTTCCCGTCGTGGCTCAGCCGGCCGTCCCGGGCCGCGTCGTACACGGCCTGAGTCGCCGGGATCATCCGCTTCAGGCTGTTGGTCGGGAACGCTTCGACCGGGTGGCCCTCCGCCTCAAGGCGGTCAAGGGATTCCTCCCAGCGGTACGGGTCCGCCACGAGCACGCGCACCGTGTACGTGGCCAGTGCGGAGCGGAGCGCGTCCCGTACGTCCGCCATGGGTACCCGCCAGTGCGCGTCATCGGCCGGGGCCTCCCAGTGGCCCAGCACGAAGACCCGAAGGTCATGCACGCGGGCAGCGACCAACGCCGTGGAGTCGCCCTTCCATGACCCGTCGAAGCCCAGGACCACGGCGTCACCGGGCCTGAGTTCGTCGTCCACGGCAAGGGAGTCCCACAGGCCGTGAGGCAGCCACGAGCTACCGCCCCTCACGAACTGGGACAGGCGGTAGATCCGGAAGGATGCCTCCGTACTGCGCTGACAGGCAGCTTCGAAGTCCGCCACGTTCAGGATGTCGAAGGACGGGTTGCAGGCCCGCCAGACCTCCGGGTCCGTGTGGTCCACCGTGGCGCCCAGGACCGGGCCCCACGAGCGGTAGAAGAGCGTCGGGTCCTCAAGCTCCCCGGAGTTCTTGCGCTCGCCCTGGGTGCACAGCCGGGCGAAGGGACCGTCAGGGTCCGGACCGGCCGTGCTGATGATCCAGAACATCGGCTGACTCCGGGCAGCGGACCCCAGGGTCAGAGCGTCGAAGAGGTCCGCATTCTTGGAGAAGGCGTATTCGTCCAGCGAGACCGAAGACGGGTTCAGGCCCTGTTGCCGCCCGGCATCCGCGCTGACCACTCGATACGTGTTGTCCGCGTACCGGATGATGTCCCGCTGTACTTCGCAGACAGCAGACAGGCGGGGCGACGCAAGGACCATGGACTTCGCCGCGTCGAACACGGCTCTTGCCTGGTTCCTGTCGTTGGCGGCAGCGATGATCTGACGCTGAGCGTCGGCCCGGTCGGCCACAAGGTGGTACAGCATGATCCCGGCGGCAAGCGTTGACTTCCCGTTCTTCCTCGCGACGCAGACCACGGCAGTCCGGTGGACCCGGCGCCACTGCCCGAAGCTGTCCCGCTCAAGGCGGTAGGCATCCACGAGTAGAGCCCGCTGCCACGGCAGGAGCGTGAAAGGCTGCCCGGCGAAGCTGCCGGTCAGCACACAGAACTTCTCAATCCAGTTGGCCACCCGGTGACCCTCGGAGGGAACCTCCGCGCCGGCCGGGATGTGCCGCGCGATGACGGGATCAAGTCCATCCCACATGCGGCACCCCCCGGGCTAGAAGTCAGCGGGGCTTGCCGCTACGCGCCGGGCTTCCGCCGCGACGATGCCCAGGCGCATCCGCGCTTCGGGCGTGAAGCCAATGGCTGTTTCGATGGCGCGGAGTTCGCGCTCTGTGGACTCCACGAACCTGAGCCCCGGGTGAATGGCCGGCTGCCCCGTGGACCCCACGACGGAAAGGCCCTCCGTGTGGATCAGGTCCAGCAAGTCCGCGCGCCGGTCGTGAAGCTCCGCGTACCGGAGGATCAGGTTGCGGTCCGTCTCCGGGCTGTACGCCCCTCCGCCTGCCTGCCACACGGCCCGCCAGACCTCACGGCCCCCGGCCTTCAGGTGGCTGGGCACTCGCGGGGCTCGTCCCTCGTGCACGACCGGGGCCGCGTCAGGAGCTGCCGCTCCGGAGGGGTTGCCGGTCCGCTGGGCCGGGCTCTTCGCTCGCGTCACCTGACACCCTCCTAACTCGGGTTTAGACCCCGTTAGCGGGTGCCTTTCTCAGGGGTGCGGAACGGGCTTTGCCCAGGTCAGACAGCGTCCAGAGCTCAAAAAAGGAGCCACACCCAGGGCGCGTTTTCCGAGCTGGGGCCGGGATCGCCGGCGGGCACGCGCGGGAACTTCCGGACCGCTCTCCCCCTCCCGTCAGAAGGGCGGAGCCGTGTAGCCCAGGTCCACGCGGGTCTTCGCCTTGTGGCACGGGCGGCACAGGAGCTGAACGTTGCCGTCCACGTCCTCACCACCACGCGACAGGGGAACCACATGGTCCACGTCCATGCCCGATGCCAGGAAGGACAGACCGCAGTGAGCGCACTGCCCACGACCGGTCCGCTTCAGCACCGCACGAAGACGAGCACCCGCGTTGTTCCCCCGGGCGATAGCCTCACGCCTCTTGCGGTGGGACTGCACAGTCCGCCCGGACTCGTAGGCCCGGTGGTGCTCAGCGCACCGCCCCGCATGGGTGGCGAACTGCCGGCAGTCCAGACAACGAGTGCGCATAGCCACCCCCCTCGTACGCATGGCCCCCCTACCGGGAGACCCCCTCCCTACTCGCACGAGTAGGGCCTTCAAGAAGAAGTCCATGCCGCTCCACCTGGGCGGGCTTACAACCCCGTTCGGCACACTCCCCACAAGGGAGCGGGTTACTGATGGGCGGCCCAGGGCCCCCACGAACGGCATGGACTAGAGCCCGCCCCCGGGTTCGAACCGGGAACTCTGTGGCCTTCCTCCCGGGACAAGCCGGGTGGCCACGCACCTCTACCGATTGGGTCAGGCGGGCTAGCTTGCGGCGGACCGGATTCGAACCGGTGTTGACCCCTGCCCGGGGTTGTCCTGGGCCGCTAGACGACCACCGCTTCAGGCGATTCCGCGGGAGCTACCCGCCACGCCTAGGGATCACAAGGAGCCCACAGTTGGCCCGGTCGGACTCGAACCGACAACCCCCGGGTTAAGAGCCCGGTGCTCTACCAATTGAGCTACGTGCCAAGGGCCCAGGGCTCAGAACCCGGACGGAGATCCGTACCGGGGAGCACGTGGGCCAGTGAGGGCGGGTACTCAGTCCGCCGTGTGGCGCGTAGCCGGAAGGGTGCGCGGTACTCCCTGCCCTCACCCCGTATCTAGGGAGTGAATTGCCCAGGTGGGCACTGGCCGGGCGGGGGCTCGTGGCGGGCCCCGGTGACGAAGTGACGAAGTGGCGGGCCGGTCCGGGTTGCTCCTACAGATTGTTTTTTAGGAGGTTCGTAGGGTGGATTAGAACTAATCGTCACTTCGTCACTTCGTCACTGATGTTGACCGGGTGTGAGATTGCCTGACTCTGTGTAACTGCCCAAACAGGGGCAATCCGCGCCCCGCCTCACCGCTGAGTGATGGCGCGTGCATGACAAGTCACAGTTGCGCGAAAGGGCGGCCCTACCCCGAACCGGAGTAAGACCGCCCTCTTGCTACGCCGTGAGTTCCACGTCCTCTTGCCCAAGTACACGCTTGGCCCCGGTCCACGCATAGTGGAAGCGGTCCGGCGTCACAGGCGTCCGACCCTTACCGAACGCCTGACGCACGCACACCCCATCAAGAGCCAGGGAGAGGAGTTCCCTCCGCTCTTCCACGGTGGCCTTCTCCCATGCGTCTGCGATCGTCTGGGCGTCCAACAGGTACCCGATATCGGCCGTGGGCTCCGGGATCATGCTGAGCATCTTCTCCGCGGCCCTCACCGTGTCCTCCGCTTCGCTGAGGAGACCCGGGTAGAACTCTGCCGCCGGGCCTTCGAACTCCTTGCGCTTGTACTTCGCGGCAACAAGATCCTCAAGGGCAGCCTTCGCGTTCTCAAGGCGCTCTTCCGCCTCCCGTCGCTCCGCCACAATGTCGGGCCTGTGCGTGTCCAGCCACCGGGCAGCGACCGCGTGAAGGAGCGGGTCTTCAGGGGAGCTTGCCGTAAGCCTGTTGACGAACGCCTGAAACACGAAGTGATAGGCGTACTTCGCCATGATGGACGCCGGAGCCAGGCACGGCCGTCCGCCGTGGAGCTTGTGCGGGCACCCGAAGGAATTACCCCTCTTGATCATGGTCCGGCCACAGCCGGAGCAGAACATTGCGCCCGATAGCTCGTGACGCCCGACCGACCGGACGCCCCGCTTCGTGCCCTTCTTGCCGAAGAGCGCTGTGCGCTGTTGCACAACCTTCCGGGCCTTGAGCTGCTGGGCTTCGGTGACCACACCCTTGCCGACCGAAACGCGCTGCCCCTTCTCGTTGCGGTACACGGGGTCTTCCCGGTCGTCCCAGTCGCTTGCCGGCTGAAGCCCGATGTACGCCGGGTGGCGAAGGATCTTGTAAATCCTCTGCGGGCTCCACCGGTAGCCCGGCCGGGGGTAGATCTCGTCATCGTGAAGGCGGGCAATGACGGTGGGAGCCGTAGCTCCTCCGCCAATCTCGCGGATCATGCGCCGGATCACGTCCGCCTTCGTGGGGCCGTCCGGCTTCCCGGGTATCGCAGGGGTGTCATCGGGGAGGAGCTGCCGGGTCTTCGGGTCCTTCTTCAGCCCGTAGGGGACACGCTTGGCGAGCCAGATTCCTTCATCCTTGGAGTACCGCCACGCATCCGCCACGCGGTCCGACAGTTGGTCGGAGAACTCCTTTGCGTCCTCCGCCCGCCACATGATCATGCGGCGGTCCTTCGGTTCGCTCGTGTCGAGATTGTCCGACCCGAAGAAGATCCGCTTGCCGTCCAAGCGATCCATGATCGTCAGGACAGCCAAGGCGCCTTTACGGCTGAAGCGGTCCAGCTTGTACGACCACAGGCAGCGGGTAGCGCTGGTCTCAAGGGCGCGAAGCCCAGCGTCGTAGCCGGGGCGGTGCACGTCCTTGCTACCGCTGATGCCGTTGTCCACCCAGACGTAGCGGGGACGGTACTTGTTCCACTCGCCCCAGCGGATTCCGTCGTTGATCTGTTGCTTGACGCTGAGTTCCCGGTCTTCGCGGCCCTTCCGCGTGACGCTCTTGCGAGCGTAGATGTCCATGTCCCCGTTGGGGTCGATGATCATGTACGGCACCGCAACGCGTGCGGGAGCCTTCGAGCCGGCGAACGTGGCGGGTCGGTCTTCGGTCAACGTCGTCATGGGAGCCCTCCCCGTTCGCTGGGGACGCTCTCAGGCCCCCAGCAACGCCGGGGCCCAATACGCTGGGCTCCGGCCGTCTACGGGGCGCCTAGCCCCCTCAAGGAGGAGCTAGTGAGCGGGTTGCCTGTAGGTGCGTTTTTCTTGCACCTCTGCAAGCGCGTGGACGTGCTGGAGGAGGCGGTGGCGCGGCTGAAGGGGATCGCTAGCGCCTGAGGCGGGCCCTGTCACGGGCGACACGCCCGGGTGGGGCCCTGACGGGGAGGTTTCCACCCGGGCGGGCCCTCCGGGCGCGTGTGTCGCTCGCGCGCGGCGCGTATGAGAAGCAGATTGTCTGCTTGAACGATCACGCGTGCCCGGCCCCGGAGGTGCCCCCTGTCCGCCGAGACCTTCGACCGCGCGGCCCCTGCTCCCACCCCCGCCCGGCCCGTGCCGCGGTGGCGGGCCGGGCTGCACCGGGCCGCCCCCGCGCTGGGGCTCTTCGCCGCCGCCCGGCTGCTCGGGATGTCGGCCCTGGCGCTGTGGGCGTGGCACGTCGGGCGCTCGCCGCGCGCGCTGCTCGCCACCTCCTGGGACTCCGACTGGTACATCCGCATCGCCGCGCACGGGTACGGCCGCACGCTGCACTGGCCGGACGGCGCGGTCCAGTCCGACCTGGCGTTCTTCCCGCTCTACCCGGGGCTCGTACGGGCCCTGACCACGCTGCTGCCGATCGCGGGCGGCACCGCGGGGCTGGTGGTGTCGTGGACCTCGGCGGGCGTCGCCGCGTGGGGGATCTACGCGGTGGGCGAGCGGCTGCACGGGCGGCCCACGGCGACGCTGCTGGTGCTGCTGTGGGGGCTGCTGCCGCACTCGATCGTGGTGTCCATGGCGTACACCGAGCCGCTGCTGACCGCGTTCGCCGCCTGGTCGCTGTACGCGCTGCTGACCCGGCGCTGGATCTGGGCGGGCGTCCTCGCGCTGCTGGCGGGGCTGGCACGGCCCAACGGGATCGCGGTGGTGGCGGCGGTGCTCGCGACGGTGGCGCTCGAACTGTGGCGGCGGCGCGGGCGCGCCGACCGCCGGGTGTGGGCGGCGGCCGGGATCGCGCCGCTGGGGTGGGCGGGGTACGTGCTGTGGGTGGGCGTGCGCCGGGGCGACCCGCTGGGCGGCTACTTCGCCGTGCAGGACGGCTGGACCTCCCGGTTCGACTTCGGGATCGGCGCCCTGAAGTTCGTACGGACCATCCTGACCCGGCCGATGGACCTCGGCTTCACCATGGCGATGGTGCTGACGGCGGCCGGGGTGCTGCTCTTCGTGCTGCTGGCGCTGGAGCGGCCGCCGCTGCCGCTGTTCGTCTACACGGCCGTGCTGGTGGTGATCACGGTCGGCGGCTCCGGCTTCTTCGAGTCCAAGCCGCGCTTCCTGCTGCCCGCGTTCCCGCTGCTGCTGCCGCTGGCGTGCGCACTGCGAAGAGCCCGGCCGAGGGCGGCGGTCACGGTGACCGCCGCCCTGGCCGGGCTCTCGTTCTGCTACGGGGTGTACGTGCTCACGCTCGCCCCGATGGCGCTGTAACGCCGGGGGGGCTCAGGCCTCCGCGTCGTCGCCCTCGGCCTTGTCCTCGGGGGACTCCAGGCCGAAGGTCTCCACGATCCAGCGGTCGAACTCGATCGAGGCGCGCACCCAGCTGACGGTGGAGGAGACGAAGTGCTCCAGGGAGACGCCGGTGCCGATCAGCATCTGGGCCTCGCCGATGAGGCGGATGTTGGCGGAGCCGTCCTCCTCCTCGTGCAGGTGCGTGTACACCTTGGGCCACAGGGTGCGGCGGTTCCAGTCGTCGATCGCGTCGAGCACCTTGGCGCGGTCCTCGGTGTCGTGCGGCCGGTCGTAGAAGGTCCGCACGGAGAAGACCTGCTGCTCGTCCTCGCCGCGGAACATGAAGTACGTGCGGAACTCCTCCCACGGGGCGGCGAGGTCACCCTCGTCGTCCGTCACGTACTTGAGCTCCATCTGGTCCAGGAGCTGCTTGACCAGGTCCTGGTCGGGGACGACGGGGCCCGGCGCCGGTCCTGCGGCCTGAGGCTGGGGCTGGCCCCCGAAATTCGGAATCGAGGACGGGTCGATGCTCACCGTGGAATTTCCCTTCGTACGGTTCCCGCCATCCTCTCCCATGCCGGGCGGGGGCTGGCAAGCCCCGGCCCGGCGATCCGCTGCGGGCGGAACCCGGCGTGGCCGGATTCCGCCCGGACCTCAGCTCTTCGGGCCGACCAGCAGGTCGTCGCCGACCCGCGAGACCAGCACCGTGTCGCCGTCGCGGACCTCTCCGGCGAGGATCTCCCGGGCGAGCCGGTCGCCGATCGCGGTCTGGATCAGGCGGCGCAGCGGGCGTGCCCCGTAGGCGGGGTCGTTGCCCTCGTCGGCGAGCCAGGCCAGGGCCTCGTCGGTGACCTCCAGGGTGAGGCGGCGGTCGGCGAGGCGGCGGGCGAGGCGGTCGATCTGGAGCCGGGCGATGCGGCCGAGCTCCTCGCGGTCCAGCGCGGAGAAGACCACCAGGTCGTCGAGGCGGTTGAGGAACTCGGGCTTGAACGAGGCCCGCACGAGCTCCAGGACCTGCTGCTTCTTCTCCTCCTCGGTGGTGGTGGGCTCCACCAGGTACTGGCTGCCGAGGTTGGAGGTGAGCACCAGGATGGTGTTGCGGAAGTCGACCGTGCGGCCCTGGCCGTCGGTGAGCCGTCCGTCGTCGAGGACCTGCAGCAGGACGTCGAAGACCTCGGGGTGGGCCTTCTCGACCTCGTCCAGCAGGACCACGCTGTACGGGCGGCGGCGGACGGCCTCGGTGAGCTGGCCGCCCTCCTCGTAGCCGACGTACCCGGGCGGGGCGCCGACCAGGCGGGCCACCGAGTGCTTCTCGCCGTACTCGCTCATGTCGATGCGGACCATGGCGCGCTCGTCGTCGAAGAGGAAGTCCGCCAGGGCCTTGGCCAGTTCGGTCTTGCCGACGCCGGTGGGGCCCAGGAAGAGGAATGAGCCGGTGGGGCGGTCGGGGTCGGCGATGCCGGCCCGGGTGCGGCGCACCGCGTCGGACACGGCGCGCACGGCCTCGCCCTGGCCGATCAGGCGCCGGCCCAGCTCGTCCTCCATGCGCAGCAGCTTCTGCGTCTCGCCCTCCAGCAGGCGTCCGGCGGGGATGCCGGTCCAGGAGCCGACCACGTCGGCGATGTCGTCCGGGCCGACCTCCTCCTTGACCATGGTGTCGGTGCGGGCCTCGGCCTCGGCGGCGCTGGCGGCCTCCAGCTCCCGCTCCAGCTCGGGGATCTGCCCGTACAGCAGCTTGGAGGCGGTGTCGAAGTCGCCGTCGCGCTGGGCGCGCTCGGCCTGGCCGCGCGACTCGTCGAGCTTCTCCTTCAGCTCGCCGACCCGGTTCAGGCCCTCCTTCTCCTTCTCCCAGCGGGCGGTCAGGCCGCGCAGCTCCTCCTCGCGGTCGGCGAGGTCCCTGCGCAGCTTCTCCAGGCGCTGGCGGGAGGCCGGGTCCGTCTCGTTCTTGAGCGCCAGTTCCTCCATGCGCAGCCGGTCCACCGAGCGCTGCAGCTCGTCGATCTCCACCGGCGAGGAGTCGATCTCCATGCGCAGCCGGGACGCGGCCTCGTCGACCAGGTCGATGGCCTTGTCCGGCAGGAACCGGGAGGTGATGTACCGGTCGGACAGCGTCGCGGCGGCCACCAGGGCCCCGTCGTTGATCTGCACCTTGTGGTGCGCCTCGTACCGGCCCTTCAGCCCGCGCAGGATCGCGATGGTGTCGTCCACGCTCGGCTCGGCCACCAGCACCTGCTGGAAGCGCCGCTCCAGCGCCGGGTCCTTCTCGATCCGCTCGCGGTACTCGTCCAGGGTGGTCGCGCCCACCATCCGCAGCTCGCCGCGGGCCAGCATCGGCTTGAGCATGTTGCCCGCGTCCATCGCGGAGTCGCCGCCGGCGCCCGCGCCGACGACCGTGTGCAGCTCGTCGATGAACGTGATGACCTGCCCGTCGGATTCCTTGATCTCCGACAGGACCGTCTTCAGCCGCTCCTCGAACTCGCCGCGGTACTTCGCCCCGGCCACCATCGCGCCCAGGTCCAGCGAGACCAGCCGCTTGTTCTTCAGCGACTCCGGCACGTCGCCCTTCACGATGCGCTGCGCCAGGCCCTCCACCACCGCGGTCTTGCCCACGCCGGGCTCACCGATGAGCACCGGGTTGTTCTTGGTGCGCCGCGAGAGCACCTGCACCACCCGGCGGATCTCCTGGTCCCGCCCGATCACCGGGTCGAGCTTGCCCTCGCGCGCGGCCGCCGTGAAGTCCGTGCCGAACTTCTCCAGCGCCTTGTACTGACCCTCCGGGTCGGGTGTGGTCACCCGGCGCCCTCCCCTTGCCTTCTCGAACGCGTCCAGCAGCCGCTTCGCCGTGGCCCCCTGCTGGTCCAGGACCTCGCCGGCCGCCCCGCCCTTGGCGGCGATGCCGATGAGCAGGTGCTCCGTGGACAGGTAGTCGTCCCCCAGCTCCTTGGCGCGCTGGGAGGCGTCGGCGACGACGGCCAGCATGTCGCGGCTGGGCTGCGGGGGCGAGACGGTGGAGCCGGAGACGCTGGGCAGGGCGGCCAGGACGCGCTCGGCGCCGGCCCGGACCGCCGCCTGGTCGGCGTCCACGGCCGCCAGCAGGTCGGTCACGTTCTCGTTGTCCTGGCCCTCGAGCAGGGCGAGCAGCAGGTGCGCCGGAGTGAGGTCCGGGTGCCCCCCGGACACGGCGCGGCCGGTGGCCGCGTTGATCGCGTCCCGGCTCTTGTTGGTCAGCTCGGCGTCCACGTGCGTCTTCTCCTCCTCGTGCGCGGTCCGTCCACGTCATCACGGGCTATGACTCATCCAACGTACACAAAGTTGAGTCTATTCCACTCAATCTGATGACGGGAGGTCGCCGGGCGGTCCGGCGGCCGGGCGGAGCGGTATTTTCCTCGCCATGGCGACAGACCCAGGCAACCCCGATCCGACCTATCTCGCCTTCTGGCGCGAGCGGCACGTGAGCACGCTGACGACCCCCCGCGCCGACGGCACGCCGCACGTGGTGGCGGTGGGGGTGACGTACGACCCCGAGGGCGGCGAGCGCGGCATCGCGCGCGTGATCACCAACCGGCACAGCCGCAAGGCCGTGAACGTGCTGGCCGCGGGGGCCGACGGGGCGAGGGTCGCGGTCTGCCAGGTGGACCGGCGCCGCTGGGCGACCCTGGAGGGCGTCGCGCGGGTGCGCACCGAGCCGGAGGCCGTCGCGGACGCGGTGGAGCGCTACGCGGCCCGCTACGGCCGCACGCCGTCGCCCAACCCGGACCGCGTGGTCATCGAGATCGCGCTGACCCGGGCGATGGGGCGGGCCTGACGTCCGCCGCGGGGCGGACGCGGAGCACCCGCGGACAGCACAGCGGCGCCATCGCGTTTCAGGTCCGCGATGGCGCCGCTGTGTGGGGGAAGTACCCGAGCGATTTGTAACGACGGGGGAATCGCTCAGGCACTGCGGGGGGTGGCGGTGATGGTCTCCGGGTCGTCCAGCTGGTCCACGAGCTGGTGGTCCCGCTGGTCGAGGTTGACGAAGATCATGCCGTACCTGATGGCACAGCGGACGGGCTGCGGTGCCCCGCGGGGGCGACGCAGACACCGGTAGGCGCGTACGTCCTCGTCCTCTTCACGGGCGACGACGATCGGCTCCCCGAAGAGGGTGACCATCAACGAGTCGCCACGGTGGGGGATGGCCGTGACGAGGTCGATGAAGTGCCACCCGGAGCGGTACGCCGTGGCCATCTCGCGCCGGAAGACCCGGTCGTCGGGCGGGACGGTCATGCGACGGAGTCCCTGGCCGGTGCGCCCTCCCACGTCGGCTCGCGGTGAGCTGCCGCGGCGGCTTCCCACGTGGGCTCGCCCGGGGCCGCGACGACACCGTGCACGGACATGCCGTGTGCCACGGGATCACTGTGGGCGGCGAAAGCGCCGAGAGCGGCTGCCGAGGCAACAGCTATGACGCCAAGTGCACGAACCATCCTGGTCATGGCCGGTCTCCACCTCTTTTGATCATTACCTCCTCCCCCGCGCCTATGACGATGGCTCACTCCGAACCCTTCCACCAGCAAGTCCAGGCATCATGTTCCTGTAATTCAGGACCCTGAGGGGGGTGCAAATGCAGTTGAAGAGGGGCAATTCGGAAAACGGGCATACCCACGGCGAGCTGTGCGAGGAGGGAAAGCGGCTTTATGCGGCCGCTCTACGAGCCGGACGCATCGCCCGTTCCGAGGCCGAAACCGCGACCTGCGTCATCGAACTGGCCCTGCTCCACCCGGACCCGGACGACCCCGACTGGTTGCGGCCCGTACCCCCGTCCATCGCGCTCAACCAGCTCATACACCCCATCGAGCGCGAGATACAGGAACGCAGGCAACTGACTATCTCGTTGGCCGACACCTTCGAGCCATTCCTGACGATCACCACCCCGGACCCCGCCGGGAGCCAGGCGATCAGCGTCCTGGAGGGCCTCAGCGTCATCAACGCGACGCTGGACAGGGTCATGGACGAGTGCAACGAGGAACTCCTCACCATCCAGCCCGGCAGCGGGCGCCGCCCCGAGACCGTCCAGGCGGGCCTGCGCCGCGTCGAGCCGCTGCTCGACCGGGGCGTCCGGATGCGCACGCTCTACCAGCACACCGCGCGCCACCACTCCGCGACCATGGGATACGTCGAGCGCATCTCCCCGTACGGACTCGAGGTCCGCACCCTGGAGGAGATCATCGACCGGCTGATCATCGTTGACCGGAAAGTTGCCTTCGTGCCCGCGCGGAGCGATAGGAGGGTCGCCCTCGAACTCCGGCACGAGGGCCTGGTGCAGTACCTGGTCGGCGTCTTCGACCAGTTCTGGCTGTACGGCATCCCCTGGGAGGACGAGGTCGTCGCGTACGCCACCGTGCTCGGCGGCGTCAGCGGCGTCCAGCGCTCCATCGCCAAGCTCCTGGTCGAGGGGCACGTGGACGAGGCGATCGCGCGCCGGCTCGGCATGAACGTGCGCACCTGCCGCGCCCACATCGCCAAGCTCGCCTCCAGCCTGGGCAGCGGCAGCCGCGCCCAGCTGGGCTACCTGATCGCGCAGTCCGGGATCCTGGAGCAGGACCAGTGACCACGGGCACAACGCCGCAGGGCCCCTCCGGAGACCGGAGGGGCCCTGCGGGCGCGTGACGGCGCGCGGGGTGGCTACTCGCCCCGCTTGGGGCGCCACACCACCAGCGCGCTGGTGTGCTGCACGTCCTGGTACGGGACCAGGTCGCGGCGGTAGGAGGCGTGGACCTGGGCCTCGCGCTGCTGCATCGCGACCGCCGCGCCCTCGACCGCGGCCGACAGCTCGGCGACGCGCTGCTGGAGCGCGGCCACCTGGTTCTCCAGCTCGATGATGCGCTTGATGCCGGCCAGGTTGATGCCCTCGTCCTGCGACAACTGCTGCACCTGGCGCAGCAGTTGGATGTCGCGTGCCGAGTAGCGCCGGCCGCGGCCCGCGGTGCGGTCCGGCGAGACCAGGCCGAGCCGGTCGTACTGCCGGAGCGTCTGCGGGTGCAGCCCGGACAGCTGGGCGGCGATCGAGATGACGTAGACGGGCGTCTCGTCCGTCAGTTCGTACGGATTGCGGCCGCGCCCCGATCGGCTGTCCATGGCCTCATGCTCCCTTCGCCGCCTGGAACAACTCCGCCCGCGGGTCTTCGCCCACGGTCGCCTCGCGGTAACTCTCCAGCGCCTCGCGGGCCTTGTCGGACAGCTCGGCGGGCACCGCCACCTCGACCGTCACCAGCAGGTCCCCGCGGGTGCCGTCCTTGCGGACCGCGCCCTTGCCGCGGGCGCGCATGGTGCGGCCGTTGGGCGTGCCGGCGGGCAGCTTCAGCGTCACCGGCGGGCCGTCCAGGGTCGGCACCTTCACCTCGCCGCCGAGCACCGCCTCCGGGTAGGTGACGGGCACGGTCACGGTGAGGTTGTCGCCCTTGCGGCCGAAGACCGGGTGGGCGTCCACGTGCACCACGACGTACAGGTCGCCGGCCGGGCCGCCGCGCTCGCCCGCCGCGCCCTTGCCGCGCAGCCGGATCTTCTGGGCGTCGGAGACGCCCGCCGGGATCCGGACCTGCATGGTGCGGGCCGACTTGGCGCGGCCGCTGCCGTGGCAGACCTCGCAGGGGTCCTCGGCGATCAGGCCGCGGCCCTTGCAGTCCACGCACGGGTCGGTCAGCGAGAAGCCGCCGCCGGAGCCGCGCGAGACCTGTCCGGTGCCGACGCAGGTCGGGCACACCCGGGGGGTGCCGTTCTTGTCGCCGGTGCCGGAGCACGCCTTGCAGGGCGCCTGGCTGGACAGCCGCACGGGGACCGTGCAGCCGTTGACGGCCTCGGTGAAGCTCAGCGTGACCTCGGACTCCAGGTCCTGGCCGCGCCGGGGCTGGGTGCGGGTGGCGCCGCCCGGGGCGCCGCCCCGGTTGAACAGCCCGCCGAACACGTCGCCGAGGCCGCCGCCGAAACCGCCCGCTCCGGGGCCGGAGCCGCCCCCGCCCTGGGCGCCCCCGAAGAGGTCGCCCAGGTCGAAGTTGAAGCTGCCGCCGCCGGGGCCCGGGCGGAAGCCGCCGTTGCCGAACAGCGCCCGGGCCTCGTCGTACTCCTTGCGCTTCTTGGGGTCGCCGAGGACGTCGTTCGCCTCGGAGATCTCCTTGAAGCGCTCCTCCGCCTTGGCGTCGCCCTTGTTGGCGTCGGGGTGGTTCTCCCGGGCCAGCTTGCGGTACGCCTTCTTGATCTCGGCGTCCGTGGCGTCCTTGGGGACGCCGAGGACCTTGTAGTAGTCCTTCTCGACGAAGTCCTTCGTGCTCATCGACGTCCCTCCTTCCGGACGCTTGGGTTCGCGTCGGCCTGTGCGTCAGCCCTGTTCGGGGCCACCGCTCTCCTCGTCCGCCTGCGGCTCCTCCTTGGCGGCCGGGGCCGCCCCGGGCTGGGGCTCGGCGACGGCCACCCGCGCGGGGCGGATGGTGCGCTCACCGATCCGGTACCCGGGCTGGAGGATCGCGACGCAGGTCGTCTCCGTGACGTCCGGCGCGTACGCGTGCATCAGGGCCTCGTGGATCGTCGGGTCGAAGGGCTCGCCCTCCTTGCCGAACTGCTGCAGGCCCATCTTCGCCGCGACCGTCTCCAGCGACTCCGCCACCGACTTGAACCCGCCCACCAGCTCACCGTGCTCGCGGGCACGGCCCACGTCGTCGAGCACCGGCAGGAGCTCGGTCAGGAGGTTCGCGACGGCGATCTCCTTGACCGTGATCCGGTCGCGATCGACCCGACGACGGTAGTTCTGGTACTCGGCCTGGAGCCGCTGGAGGTCGGCGGTGCGCTCGCCGAGGGCGGTGCGCACCTGGTCCAGCTGTGCGGTCAGGCCGGCGGACTGTGCCGCGTCCCCGGCCGGGGCCGCCTTGCCCTCCTCCTCGGAGGGGGACTCGGCGGCCTCGGCGGCGTCGTCGGGGGTGGCGCCGGAGGGGACGTCGGGCTTCTCCTCGAAGCCCGGGGTCTCCTCGGACATCAGGCAGCGCCGCCCTTCGGCTTCTCGTCGTCGACGATCTCGGCGTCCACGACGTCGTCGTCGGCCTTGGGGGCCTCGTCACCGGCGCCGGCGGCGGCACCCTGGGCGCCCTGGGCGTCGGCGTAGAGGGCCTGGCCGAGCTTCTGGGAGACGGCCGCGACCTTCTCGGTGGCGGTGCGGATCTCCGCGGTGTCCTCGCCCTTGAGCTTCTCCTTGAGCTCGGCCACCGCCGTCTCGACCTCGGTCTTGACGTCGCCCGGGACCTTCTCCTCGTTGTCCTTGAGGAACTTCTCGGTCTGGTAGACGAGCTGCTCGGCCTGGTTGCGGGTCTCGGCCGACTCCTTGCGGCGCTGGTCCTCCTCCGCGTACTGCTCGGCCTCCTGGCGCATCCGGTCGACCTCGTCCTTGGCGAGCGAGGAGCCGCCGGTGACGGTCATCTTCTGCTCCTTGCCCGTGCCGAGGTCCTTCGCGGTCACGTGCATGATGCCGTTGGCGTCGATGTCGAAGGAGACCTCGATCTGCGGGACGCCGCGCGGGGCCGGGGGCAGGCCCGTCAGCTCGAACATGCCGAGCTTCTTGTTGTACGCCGCGATCTCGCGCTCGCCCTGGTAGACCTGGATCTGCACGGACGGCTGGTTGTCCTCGGCCGTCGTGAAGATCTCGGAGCGCTTGGTCGGGATCGTGGTGTTGCGCTCGATCAGCTTGGTCATGATGCCGCCCTTGGTCTCGATGCCGAGGGACAGCGGGGTGACGTCGAGCAGCAGGACGTCCTTGACCTCGCCCTTGAGGACACCGGCCTGGAGCGTGGCGCCGATGGCGACGACCTCGTCCGGGTTGACGCCCTTGTTGGCCTCCTTGCCGCCGGTCAGCTCCTTGACGAGCTCGGCGACGGCGGGCATGCGGGTGGAGCCGCCGACCAGGACCACGTGGTCGATCTCGGACAGCTGGATGCCGGCGTCCTTGATCACGTTGTTGAACGGGGTCTTGCAGCGCTGCAGCAGGTCCTCGGTGAGCTGCTGGAACTGGGCGCGGGTGAGCTTCTCGTCCAGGTGCAGCGGGCCCTCGGCGGACGCCGTGATGTAGGGCAGGTTGATCGTGGTCTCCGTGGAGGAGGAGAGCTCGATCTTCGCCTTCTCGGCGGCCTCGCGCAGGCGCTGGAGCGCCATCTTGTCCTTGGACAGGTCGACGCCGTGGCCGTTGCTGAACTGCTTGACCAGGTAGTCGACGACGCGCTGGTCCCAGTCGTCACCACCGAGGTGGTTGTCGCCGTTGGTCGCCTTCACCTCGACGACGCCGTCGCCGATCTCGAGGAGCGAGACGTCGAAGGTGCCGCCACCGAGGTCGAAGACCAGAATGGTCTGGTCGTCCTTGTCGAGGCCGTAGGCCAGGGCGGCGGCGGTCGGCTCGTTGACAATACGGAGCACGTTCAGACCGGCGATCTCGCCGGCCTCCTTGGTGGCCTGGCGCTCCGAGTCGTTGAAGTACGCCGGGACGGTGATGACCGCGTCGGTCACCTTCTCGCCCAGGTACGCCTCGGCGTCGCGCTTCAGCTTCTGCAGGATGAACGCGCTCATCTGCTGCGGGTTGAAGGTCTTGCCGTCGAGCTCGATCTTCCAGTCGGTGCCCATGTGGCGCTTCACCGAGCGGATGGTCCGGTCCACGTTCGTGACCGCCTGGCGCTTGGCGACCTCGCCGACCAGGACCTCGCCGTTCTTCGCGAAGGCGACGACGGACGGCGTGGTCCGGGCACCCTCGGCGTTGGTGATGACGGTGGGCTCGCCGCCTTCGAGAACGCTGACGACGGAGTTAGTCGTGCCCAGGTCGATGCCGACCGCACGTGCCATTTCGATTCCTCCAGCTGACTTGAGTGGAACAGGCTCAAGGATGCATCACCCGTCAGCAGGAGTCAACAGACCTGAGTCAGGCCGACTCAACTCTTATCCGCCCCTTACGCTCACACCGTCCGCATCGAGGCCCTGACCTGCACCATTCGGGTATAGACCGGCTTGAGGCGCTTCTGCATCCGCTCCGTCGTCAGCCGCTCCACCACCCCGCCCGCCACATGGGCCAGCCGCCGCGTCCCGCTGCGCCCGGTCGCCGAGAACACCTTCCCGGCCCGCTCGCGGAAAACCTCGTCGGAGGCCGTCCAGAACCAGGACCCCCGGTCCGCCGCGGCCGGGTACAGCCGCTGGAAGCCGAGCTCCTTCTCGTACATCAGGTTCCACAGGGTCAGCCCGAGGATCACGTCCCGGTCGGTGAGGTAGCGCCGCCACGGCGCGGTCGGCACCACCCGTACGTGCGCGCTCAGTTCGCGCACCTCGACGGCGCGCACCGCGTAGTTCATGAAGTGCTCGTCGGTGTGGAACACCTCCGCGCCGCGCGCGTGCCGCTCCAGGGCCAGCTCCCAGGCCCGCTCGATCCGCTCCAGCAGCAGCGGCAGCCGGGCCCCGGGCAGCACGTAGAAGGAGCCGCTGTACTTGGGGTGCGCGGCGTCCGGCTCGCCCAGGTCCCGGTGCATCTCGTCGCAGCAGCGGGCGTACTGCGCCAGCGCGGCGGCCTCCTCACCCCGGTGGAACATGTCCTGCGCGCTCTCGGTCTGCACGCCCACCGCGTCCCCGCAGGCCGCGAGCAGCGCGTCCAGCGGGCGCAGGCAGAACATGTCCGGGTCGATCATCACCAGCGTGCCGCCGCGCCCGGCCAGCGCCGCCACCGCGTCCAGGTGGAACAGCGAGCTGAGCCAGCCGTGCCCGTAGCCCTCCGGCGGCCGGTGGGCGAACGGCTCGACGAGCACCTCCACCCCGATCGCGGCGAGCTCCCCGGCGAACGGGGCGGGCACCGGGTCGGTGGTGACCAGCACCAGGTCGGCGCCGGGGTTGAAGCGCCGCAGCGAGCCGTAGGCGACGACCATGCAGCGGTAGTACGTGTACGCCGCGGGCTCGCCGATGCGCCCGCGGGCCTGCGGACTGTCCGACTTGGGCATCACGGCGAAGGCCATCGCCACGGTGGTGGTCATGGGCACACCTTCCTCAGGCTCGGGTCGAGCGCCACGGCGAGCGCGAGGACCGCCTCGCGGATCTCCAGGGCGCGGGTGCGCAGCACCTCGTAGGGCTGCCCGTAGGGGTCGCCGATGCCGTCCCCGTCGGGCGGCACCACCGCCAGCGCGCCGCGCCGGGAGGCGGCCAGCGCGACCGCCCCGGCGGCCGAGCCGGCCGAACCGGCCCGCGCGGACAGGCGGTTGAACTCCTTGAGGGTGAAGCAGCGGCGCATCGCCAGCGGGCACAGCCGCACCGCGGCCTCCCGGTGCGCGCGCTCCAGGCCGAGCACCAGGTCCGCCCCGGCCACCAGGTCCGCGGTCAGCCGGCGCGCGGTGAAGCCGCCCTCGCGGCCGCCGAGCGCGGCGATGACCGAGCGGGTGGCCGGGTCGAGGACGGCGGGCTGGGCGGCGGTCCCCGCGCTGGTCACCCGGTAGCCGGACGCCGGGAGCGCGGCGGCCAGCAGCCGCTCGGCGATCGGCGAGCGGTGCAGGTTGCCGGTGCAGACGAACAGCACCCCGAAGGCGCCGGGACCGGCCGCCCCGGTCATCGCGCGGCCACCGGGGGCCAGGCCTTGACCTGGATCTCGCCGGTGTACTCGTAGTAGGCGCCGGCCCGGTCGCCGCGCGGGCGCGGGGTCATGGAGAGCACCACGCCGAGCAGGTTGGCGCCCACCGAGCGCAGCGTGTCGGCGGCCGAGACGCTCTGCTCGCGCTTGGTCCTGCGGGCCCGCACCACCATCACCACGCCGTCCATCCGGGAGGCCAGGGCCACCGTGTCGGCGACGGGCAGCACCGGGGCGGTGTCGACGACCACGGCGTCGAAGCGCTCGGCGAGCTCGGTGAGCACGGTGCGCATCTGGCCGGAGGCGAGCAGTTCGGCGGGGTTGGGCGGGACGGCTCCGGCGGCCAGCACCTGGATGCCGCCGGGCCCGTCCTGGAGCACCGACTCCAGCGGGGCCTGGCCGATCAGCACGCTGGTCAGCCCGGCGCCCTCGACCAGGCCGAGCCGGGCCGCGACCTGCGGGCGGCGCAGGTCGGCGTCGACCAGGCAGACCGAGCGGCCCTCCAGGCTGAGCGCGGCGGCCAGGTTCACCGAGGTGGAGGTCTTGCCCTCGCCGGGCAGCGCGCTGGTGACGGCGATCAGCCGGGGGGCGCGGTCGACGGCGGCGAAGCGCAGGTTGGTGCGCAGCTGGCGGTAGGCCTCGGCGCGCGGGGAGTGGGCCTGCTGGCCGAGCGCGAGGACGGTCTCCTGCTCGGTGCGCTCCATCGGGATGGAGCCGAAGACCGGCACGCCCAGGGCGCCGCCCAGTTCGCCGGTGGCGCTGAAGGTGGTGTCCAGGGTCTCGCGCAGCACCGCGAGGGCGAAGCCGAGGAGCAGCCCGCCGACGGTCCCGGCCGCCAGGTTCAGGGCGGGGCGGGGGCTGACGGGGGCGTCGGGCACGGAGGCGTACTCGGCGACGGACAGCCGCACCGGGATGGCCCCGCCGTCGACGGGGGTCTCCAGGCGGCTGACGGCGGCGACGAAGTGCCGGGCCACGGAGTTGGCGACGTGCGCGGCGCGGCGCGGTTCGGTGTCCCGTACCGCGATGTCGATGAGGACGGTGCCGACCGGCGAGGAGGACTCGATGCGCTCGGCCAGGCGCGCCGGGGTCGTCTTCAGGTCCAGGTCGTCGATGACGCCTTCGAGCACGGGGGTGGAGCGCACGATGTCGGCGTACGACTGCACCCGCTCCTGGCCGAACGTACTGACCTGGGCCAGTTGCTGAGTATCCGTCACCGCCCGTGCGGAGACGAAGATCTGGGTGCGCGCCTGGTAGCTGGGGTCGACCAGCCAGGTGGCGGCCAGGCCCACCGCCAGGCCGGCGGCGAGGGCCGCGACCACGGTGATCCACCGCTTGGACAGCACGCCGAGGAATTCCCGGACATTCACGCGGACTCTCCCGCCGATCGGTTACGGTCGGTTGCGACCATAACCGGCCATATACCTATAAAACGGTTGGCGCCTGACGGGCCGACCGGAAATGGTCCACTCGGACGAACCCCGTGGAGCCGCACGCATGCGAAGCCCCTCACCCCTGCCCCGCCGCCCCCTGGCGGTCCAGCTGTCCACGGCCCTGCTGTGGCTCACCGGGCTCAGCCCGGCCTTCTTCGCGGTGGTGGTGTGGGCGCGCACCGCCCCCCACGACGCGCACGCGGTGTGGGGGCAGCCGCGCACCGAAGTCGCCCTCACCACCTGGCGGTTGTACGCCGGATCGGGCTACGCGGCCCTGGTGGTCGGCCTGGCCCTGGTGGTGGTGGCGCTCGCGCTGGCCGCGGGCCGCCCCGACCGCCCCCGGTACGGCGGCGGGCTGCTCGCCGCCGCGCTGCTGATGTACGCCTGCCCGGTGGCGGCGGGCCTGCTCGGCGGGCACGGCGGCGCGTTCGGCTGGCGCCTGTGGGTGCCGCCGCTGCTGGTCCTCGCGCTTTGGCTGGCCCCGCCGCCGTCCCCCGTACGCCTGTTGCGCGGCGTGCTGCGGGTGTACGTGTGGGGCAGCCTGGCGGTCTTCGCCGTCTTCCCCTCCTGGGCCGTCACGCCCAGCTTCAACGACAACTTCCAGCTGGACTGGCTCACCCCGGGCGGCCGCCTCGCCGGGCTGACCAACCACCCGATCGGGCTCGGCGTGCTCGCCGCGCTCGCGGTCACGGTCGAGTTCGCCCCCGCCTACCGCACCCGGCGCTGGCAGCTGCACTGCGCGGCGGCGGCCCTGGTGCTGGTGATGTCGCAGTCGCGCACCGCGTGGCTGGCGGCGGCGCTCGGCCTGCCGCTGCTCTACCGGCGCGAGGCGGTGCGGCGCGTGCACCCGGTCCTGGTGCGCTCGCTGGCCGCCGGGACCGCGCTGTGCGCGGCGCTGCTGGTGCCGGGCGTGCTGGAGCGGGCGGGGACGCTGTGGGACTCCGACGAGATCACCACGCTGCACGGGCGGACCGTGCCGTGGCAGGTGGCGCTCACGGCCTTCCGCGACAACGTCTGGGTGGGGTACGGCCCCGAGCTGTTCTTCGACCGGGCCTCGCCCAACCGGGGCGCCTTCGACCACGCGCACAACCAGCTCTTCCAGACCCTGGGCACCTCGGGCCTGCTCGGCGCGGCCGGCCTGGCGCTGTTCGCGGCGGCGGTGGTGCTGTTCGCGGCGCGCGGGGCCCGGGTCACCTCCGGACTCACCTGGTGCGTGGCGCTGACCACGGTGGTCCTGTGCGTGCCCGAGGCCCCGCTGCGCGGCTCCGGGTTCAGCCCGTACCAGCTGCTCGCGGTGACGCTGTTCGTCGTCCTGTGCGACGCGGCCAGGGCACGCGCGGAACTCGCGACGGCCACAGTCCGTGTGCCGCAGCCAGCGCGCACGCCGGAATCCACGCCCGTGCCCGCGGCCACCACGCCGGGACTGACAGGACCGCCGCAGCCGCGCTCAGACCGCTGAGCAGCCGCGGTACGGCTCCGGTGGCCGCCGGGGACTCGCTGACGCTGTGGGAGCTGGTGCACAACACCGGCCGCGACGGCGCCGAGCAGCACGAGCTGTACGCGGAG
>NZ_JBEOYE010000041.1:0-84091 GCF_040296945.1 Streptomyces sp. NPDC001941
TCCGCCGCGGCGCCCGCCGCCATGCCGACACCGGTGGCCAGGGCGTCCTTGTAGTTGCCCTCGCTGATGTCCTTGGCCATGCTGCCGATGTCGTACAGGTCGAAGGCCTTGCCGACGCCGTCGAAGAAGGCCAGGCCGTTGGGGTCGATCCGGTTGACCGGGTCGCCGTCCGCGTACAGGTAGGGGTTCTTCTCCTGCCCTGACGGGTCGGGCTGGGTGAAGCGGCCGACGTTGGGGTCGTAGTAGCGGGCCTCGAAGTGGTAGAGCCCGGTCGGGTCCTGGTAGCCGCCCGCGAAGCGGTAGGGCTGGCCGACCTTCTCGGTGGTGCCGCCGCGCCGCACGCCGCGCGGCGAGTAGCTGTACGAGTTCACCTTCGCGCCGGTGTCGTCGGCGAGGGCGACGACCGAGCCCAGGGCGTCGGTGAGGTAGTAGTAGCTCCTTCCGCCGGTGGTCATGGAGTTGAGGGTGCCCCCGGGCTCGCGGTTGAACCCCTGGTCCACGCCCAGGGTCGAGGCGGCGGAGAGGCCGAGCGGGCCGTTGTGGAAGTAGGTGTCGCCGAGCTTGATGCGCTCGCTCATGTCGGTGGAGGCGTACTGGCCGGCGTAGGCCTTGCCGCCGACCGTGACCGAGGTGAGCTGCCTGTGGTCGGTGTACTTGCCCGCCGTCCTGGCGGCCTCGGGCGTGGAGGCGCCGGCCGTCTCGCTGCCGACCTTGTCGTAGCTCCAGCCGGTGGTGGAGCCGTTCTTGCCGGTGATCTGCTGGGCGTCGTTCAGGGTGTACGTGGTGCCGCGCGGGCAGCCGGGGTCGACACCCTGCGAGGTGAGGTTGCCCGCCAGGTCGTAGCAGTACTGCCAGGACTCGGTGAGGGTGCCGCCCTTCTCCTCCTTGGCGTAGGAGAAGCGCCCGGCGCCGTCGTACTGGTACGTGGTCTTCAGGCCCGCGAGGACGTCGGTGCGCGTGCGGATCTTGGCGCTGTCCTTGCCGGCGTCGCTGTAGCCGTAGTCCAGCTCCACTAGGGTGCCCTTGGGCGAGGTCGCCTTGATCTTCTCGGGGCGGCCGCCCGCGTCGACCGTGACCTCCTGGACGGTGGAGCCAGGGTAGGTCGTCTTGGTGCGGACGTCGTTCTTGTCGTACTCGTACGAAGTGACCTTGCCGTTCGGCTCCTTCAGCTCCTTGAGCTTGTTCACCTCGTTCCAGGTGTAGTCCGTGGTCCCCGCCGGGTCCTGGTAGTAGTCGACGTTGCCCGCCGGGGTGTAGGCCAGCTTGGTCTGCGAGCCGTTCTGCAGGGTGCGGATCGTCTCGCGCTGGAGCGGGTCGAACTCGTACTTGGTCACGCCGGTGGAGTCCGAGCGCTGCACGAGGTTGCCGTCGGCGTCGTAGGCGTACGTCACGGTGGCGTAGTTGGACGAGTCGACCTTGATGATCCGGTCGCGGTGGTCGTACGCGTACGTGACCGTCACGCCGCGGCCGTCCTGGACGCTGACGGCGCGACCCAGGTCGTCGTAGCGGATCTTGGTGACACCGAGCGGCGTGGGCGGGGTGACGGTGGTCAGGTCGCCCTTCGCGTCGTACTTGAAGGACGTGGTCACCGACTTCGACGCCGACGTCTTGGTGATCGCCTTGCAGCGCTGGCCCTCGAAGCCGCCGCAGGTCGGGGTGGCCGGGTTGTACTCGAAGGTCTGGTTGCCGCCCCCGGTGCCGGTCTTGGCGACGGAGGTGGTGTTGCCGACGGCGTCGTACGTGTACTCGGTCTTCTCGCCGTCGGGGTTGGTGGAGTCCTTGGGGCGGTCGGCGCCCGCGACGGTCTGCCAGTTGTTGACGGTCTGTCCGCCGGTCGGCGCCGTCACCGACTTGAGGTTGTTGCGGGTGTCCCAGCCGTACTTGGTGACGTTGCCCGGCGTGGAGCCCGAGCCCATGGCGTCGGTGGCGGAGTCGATGTTGCGGTTGGCGTCGAAGGACTTGCCGCGCTTGCGCTGGAGGTGGTCGCGGGTCTCGGTGACCTCGCCGTCGGCGTTGTGCTTGTAGTACGTGTGGTGCTGCTCGGGGTCGGTGACCGTGGTCTCGCCCGCGTCGACCGGCGTGGCACCGGTGTAGGAGTAGGTGTACGTCGGCCCGGTGTGGCCCTCGGAGTTGAGGCCGGTGCCGCGGAGCATGGAGCGCACGCGGTTCTGGTCGTCGTACGAGAAGACGGTGACCCGGCCCTCCGCCGTGACGATCTTCCGGACGCGCCGCGAGCCGTCGTACTCGAAGGTGGTCGTCTTGCCCTCGGTGTCCGTGGTGCGCGACAGGTTGCCCTCGGGGTCGAGGTCGAAGACGGCGGTGCGGCCGGTGTGGTCCTTGGCCTGCCACTGCGACGCGTCGGTCTTGAGCAGGTCGATCCAGCGGCCGGAGCGCTTCTCGGTGAGCTTGAAGCCCTTGTGCTCGGGACCCTGGTCGTGCTGCTCGACGGTGATCTCGCCCTTGTTGCGGTCGGTGACCTTGGTGAGCGTGCCGTTCGCGTCGTAGGTGTCCTTGGCCGACGTCTTGCGGTCGGTGAGCGTCCAGGTGCCGTCGGCGTTCTTCTTCAGGTCCTTGGAGTAGCCCTTGGGCGTCGTGTACGAGCCGTCGGCGTTCTTGTCGAAGCTGAGGGCGGCGCCGGTGCTGTCGTAGACGACCGCGTCGTTGGCGAACGACTGGACGTAGCGCTCGTACCCCTGCCACCAGTGCTTGGAGACCTTGCCCCAGGGGGCGTCGAGGCTGTTGTACGTACGCGAGAGCGTCAGGTTCTGGCCCACGCCCGCGACCTGGAAGTCGGTTCCCGCGAGCATCAGGTTGCCGTTGGAGTGGTTGACGACCGCGACGAGCGAGTCGCTGACGCGGAAGCTCGACTTCTGGTGCCAGGGCACGTCGCCCTGGCCCTCGGGCACGTAGACCAGCGGGGCGAGCCGCGCACCGGCGGGCGGGGCGGGGGCCTCACCGGTCTCGGCGCGCTCGCGCTGGGCGGCCTCCCAGGCGGCTTCGGCGGCGGACGGGGCGGCCTCCGGCTGGTTCGGTACGGGCTTGGTGCTGCCGACCAGGACCGGCGGCGAGGCCAGGGGCGCATCGTCCTTGCCCCAGACGGACGTCGGGCCCGGGTCGCCCGGGTCGGCGGCGACGGCGGGAAGGGTGGTCGCGGTGACGGCCATGACCGCGAGGGCGGCGGTGACCACGAGGCGGGTGGATCTGCTGGATCTGCGAGCGCGCACGACGGACGCGCCCAGCACGGGCGAACGCATGGACTTCCCCCCACAGGAAGAGGCGCCTACCGGCTCCGACGGCCGGTACGGCGGCGGCCATACGTTCACACGCGGCGGCCCCGGGCGATCACGCCGTGCCCCCTTTCAGTTTTCGTACACCTGTCGGAATTGGTCGCGCCGCTTCCTGTGGGGCGAGTGGGGCGAGAGGGTCTGGTGCGGGGAAGGAACGGGGAACGCGAGGATGGACGCCGTCCGTCATTCCCCCAAGGATCCGTAAATGTTGGCTGGAAAGTGACCGTCAGAAATGCGAGGGCTACGGCTTTTCGGAGTGCGTACGCGCGGACGGTGTCATCGCCGGGAGCGGCGGTGCGGGTGTGGTGCCGGACGGCGTGGACGGCGGATTTCCAGGTTCCCGCGAGCCGGTGGGAAGATCCGTGCATGCACGACCAGCCCGCCCCGAGAACACGTACCACCCGACTCGATCAGGTCTTCCTGATCGAGCTGAACGGTGAGACCGACTTCGACGACACCGCCGAACTCGACGCCGCCTGGGCCGCCGCGGACGAAGCGGCGCTGCCCACCACCGCGATCGACCTCTCGGGGGTCGCCTTCGCCGACAGCATGCTGCTCAACAGCCTCCTCGGCGCCCTCGCTCGGCACCAGGCCACCGGGCGCGAGCTGATCCTGCTCGGCCCGCTCCCCGACGGCGTGCGCCGGCTGCTGTCCCTGAGCGGAACCCTGGAGCACTTCACCGTCGCCGACACCGGGCCCTCACAGGACAGCTGACCCGCACTCCGCGTACGCGTACCGGGCGCTGACCGGCTCTGGTAGAACCGGCGCATGCGCCCACGGCCCGGAGAGGTCCTGCACTTCTCGGAGGACCCCACGATCACCCTGTTCCGCCCGCACGTCGCCGCCACCGCACGGCACCCGGAAGCCTTCGTGTGGGCCGTCGACGCGGCCCGGGCACCCGACTACTGGTTCCCCCGCCAATGTCCTCGCGCCATGGCCTGGACCGTGCCCGGCACCACCGAGGACGACAAGGAACGCATCCTCGGACCCGGCGGCGGCGAACGGGTCCACGCGATCGAGTACGGCTGGCTGCCGCGCCTCCTCCACGTGGAGCTCTTCGCCTACCGCCTGCCCGCCGCCTCCTTCCGCCCCGTCGGCGACCCCGTCCCCCACGCCCACGTCTCCACCACCCCCGTCGAACCGCTCGGCGCACCCGAACCCGTCGGCGACCTGCTGCGGCTGCACCAGGACGCGGGCATCCAGCTGCGTCTCCTGGACAACCTGTGGGACTTCTGGGACGCCGTCACCGCCGGCACCCTCGGCTACAGCGGCATCCGCCTGCGCAACGCCACGCCCCGGGCCACCTCCTGAGCCGACGGAAGCCCCCCTCGCGTGTCCCTCGTGGCGCGGAGCGGGGCGCCGGTGCCGGTGCGCTACGTTGCTCGGCATGTCCGGGAGTGAGAAGGGCGGGCGACGGCTTCGGCCGGGTGCCGAGGTCCTGGAGCGGCTGCGGCACACCGAGTTCGACGGCGTGGTGTCCGCCGGTGCCGACGTGCTCGCGGAGGCCGACGCCGCCCGGGTGATGGGCTTCGCACTGCGGCTGGGGCAGGAGCTGTTCCTGTCCGGCTTCGGCACCCGCACGATCGAGTCGTCGGTGATCGCGGTCTCCACCACGCTCGGCCTCAACCACCTCGAGGTCGACGTCACCGCGCGCACCATCCACCTGCAGTACGCGCCGCCCAACCAGGTGCCGACGTCGATGATGCGGGTGACCCGCGTGACGCAGGACCCCCGCAACCTGCACCGGATGGCCGCCCTGCACCGCCTGACCGCGCACGTGGTCGCCGGACGCCTCGACGTCCGCCAGGCCGGCAAGGCCCTCGAACGCATCCAGCGGACTCCCCCGCCGTGGCCGTGGTGGGTGGTCGTGCTCGGCGGCGCGATCCTGGCGGCGTCCGTGACGCTCCAGGTCGGGGGCTCCCCCTCAGCCGCCCTCACCGCCGCGGCCGTCTGGGGACTGTGCGAACGAACCGGGTGGCTGCTTGCGCGCATGGCCGTCCCGTTCTTCTTCACCATCGCCATCCAGGCCGCCGTCGTCGTCGCCCTGGGCATCGCGCTGCTGGAGTGGGGACTCGTACACCCCTACAGCACCGCCGTCATGGCCGCGAACCTCGTCGTGCTCCTGCCCATCGGGCCGCTGATCGCCCTGCCGCAGGACGGCATCAACGGCTTCTCCCTCATGACCGCCACCCGCACCGTCAACGTCTCCCTCGCACTCGCCGGGATGGCGGCGGGCGTGGTCACCGCCGCCGTCCTGGCCGACGAGGCCGCCGCCGACCTCTACGCCCCTTCCATCGACCACACCGTGCTGCCGGTGTGGGGCGCACTGCTCGTCGCCGCGGTGGGGGCACTGGGCAACTGCCTCTCCATGGGCGGAACGCGCCGCCACATCCCGGTCGCCCTCGCCGCGGGCCTGCTGGCCGGCGGGGTCAACACCGCGGCGGTCCACCTGCTCGGCGCACCGCCCCTCGCGGTGGCCTGCGCCGCCACCACGCTCGGGATCGCCGCGGCGTTGTGCAGCCCGCTCCTGCGCATCCCCGCCGCGGCCGTGATCATCCCGGGTGCGGCCGGTGCGCTGCTCCCCAGCCTGCAGGTGTACGACAGCCTCACCCAGCTCTCCCTCGGACGCGACGACGCCGGTACCGCGGCCCTGCTGGCCCTGGTCGCCAGCAGTGCCATCGGCATCGGCGTCGTCGCCGGCACCCTCCTCGGCAACGCCCTGGCCCGCGCCCTGATCCGCCTCCAGCCCGCTGCCGCCGCCTGAACCGCGCCGAGGAGTCAGAACGCCTCGGTGTTGGTCCAGGCCCAGACCGAGCCGTTGGCCGGGTCGATGTCGAGGTAGTCGTCGCGGCCGTCGCCGTTGATGTCGGCGAAGTGGATGTGGCTGCCGGGTGCGGAGCGGGTTCCGCCGGTGGCCGCGGGGACCCCGGCGGCGATGATGCCCTGGGGGTTCCAGGCCCAGCCGCTGGGTGAGGAGGAGGCGGGTCCGGCGTTCTGCCAGCCGCGCACGGAGCTGTCGTCGTTGACGTCGAGGTAGTCGACGCGTCGGCTGGCCGTGGGATCGTTGGGATAGATGTAGAGCTGGGCGAGGCGGATGTGGCTGGCGGGTGAGCCGACGCCGGGGGCGATCTGGCCGAGCGGGTTCCAGTTCCACGGGTCGATGGGCGAGCCGGGGCGGTAGCCGCCGTTGGACCAGGCGGTGAGCGAACCGTTCGACGCTCCGATGACGACGTAGTCGTCCTTGCGGTCGCCGTCGACGTCGGCGAGGCGCACGTGTTCACCGCGGGCGCCGACTCCGGAGGCGATGCGGCCCCTGGGTTCCCACGCCCAGCCGCTGTCGGAGGCCGCGGAGGCGCCCCGGTTCTCCCACAGGGTCAGCGCGCCGGTGTCCGGGTGGAGCGTGACGTAGTCGTCGTCGCCGTCGCCGTCGATGTCCGCGAAGGTGACCTCCCGGCCGGGCACTCCGACGCCGGGGGCGATGCGGCCCTTGTAGTGCCAGTCGTAGCGGTCGGGACCGCCGTTGAGCCAGGTGTACACGGCTCCGTTGGCGGCGAGGTAGACGTAGTCGTCGCGGGCGTCGCCGTCGATGTGGGCGAACAGGACCCGGCCGCGTTCCCCGTTCGCGATGGTGCCCAGGGGGTTCCAGTTCCAGTCGCCGCTTCCGCCGGGCGGGGGACCGGCGTTGAGCCACATGTCCATGGCACCGCTGGTGATGTCGAAGACGACGTAGTCGGCGCGGCCGTTGTTGTTGGGTCCGGTGCGGGCGTGCAGGTGGCCGAAGAGGACCCGCGGTGACATGAAGCCGGCACCGGGTGCGATGCGGCCACGGGGGTTCCACGCCCAGCCGCTCGGCGAGGAGGCGGAGGGCCCTCCGTTGTCCCAAAGGGTCACCGACCCGTTGTCCCTGCCCAGGACCAGGTAGTCCTCGCGGCCGTCACCCGTGACGTCCGCGAAGACGACCTGCTGGAAGGGGGAGCCCACGCCTGGGGCGACCTCGCCGGCGGAGTCCCAGGCCCAGCCGGAGTCGGACGAGGCGGAGGGGCCGTTGTTGATCCAGGCGCGGACGGACCCGTTGTCCCTGCCCAGGACGAGGTAGTCCGCCCGGCTGTCGCCGTTGATGTCGGCCATCCGTACCAGGATTCCGAGCGAACCGACGCCGGGGGCGACCCTGCCCGCGGGGTTCCACGCCCAGCCCGAGGGCGTGGGACCGGCGTTGAGGAACGCGATGAGGGAGCCGTTCGCGGCGCCGATCAGCAGCAGGTCGGCCCGGTGGTCGCCGTTGATGTCCGCGAAGTCGACGATGTCCGTGGGCGGCAGGGGCGGTCCGATGAGGCCCAGGTAGTTCCAGGTGGGTGTGCCTGCGGGGTTGTTGCTGCCGTTGAGCCAGGCCGTGATCCGGTAGTCCCCGCCGACCTTGAGGTAGTCGTCGCGGCCGTCGCCGTTCAGGTCGGCCAGGTGGTAGGTGCTCTGCGGGCCCGGGGGGTCGGCGCCCGGCTGTGGGTCGGGGTTGATGGAGGCCCCGTACCCGCTGGCTATGTTGCCCTTGGCGAACCAGTTGGGGGCCCCGAGCGGTCCGCCGTTGCCGGGGTCGCTGCCCGGTGCGGGCTTGACCCAGCCGGCGACCTCCAGGGAGCGGACGCCCTCGTAGAAGATGTCTCCCATCTTGCGGTAGCCGCTGTCGTTGGGGTGCAGCAGGTCGGCCAGGTCGGAGACCTGGACGGGGTCCATGTCGACCATCCACACGTGCTTGCCCGCGTTCTGCCGTTCGGCGACCACGGCGGGGATGGAGTTGTTGTAGGCGGCGATGCGCCCCTCGACGACCGGGTCGCGTGCGGGCACCAGGGTGGAGACCACGACGGCCACGTCGGGCTGGTCGTTGACGATGCGGTCGATCAACCCGCCCAGGCGCCGGGGCGCGTCGGCCGGATCACGGTTGGTGTTCATGTCGTTGGTGCCGATGTGCAGGAGCACGACATTGGGCTTGTAGGTGGCCATGGCGGTGTCGGTGATGCTGGCGATGTTCTCGATGGTCCAGCCCGAATGGCCCTCGTGGTCGTTGTCGGGGACCTCGCCGTTGTGCTGCGAACCGACGAAGCTGGTGACCGTCTGCGTCTGGTTCCTCAGGTCCTGCCAGAGCGGCCCGCGGTAGCCTGCGCCGTCGGAACTGCCCACGCCGTAGGTGATGGAGTCGCCCAGCGGCAGGATCCGCAGGTCCGGCGGCTCGGCCGCGGCCCGCATGGCCCCGACCTGGACGGCGTAGTGGTCGGCCTGCTCCCCGGGGCGCCGCGCCACCGGATGGTCGTCGATCCGCTCCGAGGACAGGACCCAGTCCAGTTCACGGCCGCTCTGCTGCGTGGGCAGGCCGGTGGCGTAGCGGTAGGAGTTGGCCGGCTGCGCGAACCGCCCCGGCTCTATGTTGAAGTCCGCTCCGATGGTCCAGTTCCGGCCCCCTGCCGCATCCGCCATCGCCTGCGTCATCGCGGGCGCGTCGGCCGCGGAGCCGGACAGAGCGTGGAAGGAGTAGTACCACTCGTTGCCCAGACGGATGCCGAGCGCGTTGCGCGCCGTGCGCCCGGGGTCGTGGTTGCGGATGATGCGGACTTCGTCCGCCAGTTGCCTCGTCACGATGGCGAGGTTGTTGCGTCCTCCGACGTACCTGCCGTCCTGGGAGTCGGTCTGCAAGTAGTAGATGTGGAACGTCTCCCGGTCCCGCTCGTCAGCGACACGCCACCGATAGCGCTGGACGTACCCGGACCTGCCGGGCGCCGCGGGATCGATGACGATGTTCTCCACGAAGTCACCGGGCGGCTCGGGTCCGGCCTCCTGGACCGTGACGACATCGGCGGCTATCGCGTACCTCCTGATGGTGTTGAACCACTTGCTGTCCCTGCCCGCCGTCGCTCCCTGCAGGTTGTAGGTGATCACGCCCGTCGTCCGCAGGGAGCCGGCGTACGCCGGTGCTGCCCCGCCGAGCGCGACGACGGCGGACGACAACAGGGCCAGGACGACCGTGAGGAGAACCCCTCTGGCCGGGCGGCGGGAGGGTCCCGGAGGCCTTCGTCGGCACTCCCGGGCGCGGGTCGGGGACGGCGTGGAGCGGAGGAGGCGCATGCGTACGTCCTGCTTTCGACGGGGCGAGTCGAGGGCGGTAGGTGGTGGGGGAACGGGACGCCGCGCGTCCGGCAAAGTGCGGTGCACGCCACGGGGAGTTGTTCGAGTGCTCCCCCGCGCACTCGTGGCAGGACGACGGTACGAAGGCAAGCGCAGCGCCACATCCCCCGTGAGAGCTACGGCAGTTGTCCTCGTGCGGGTGATCCGCGCTCCGCGGCGCGTGCCTAGCGTGGCCAGCGGGCCGCCACGAGTGCGGTCCCCCGCCGCCAGGGAGGTCCACCATGAGTTCGTCGTCCGCCGCCCCGCACGAAACGCCCTCCGGACCGGAGCCGGGATCCGGGGCGTCAGACGCGCAGGCCGGACCGCGCGGCCGCCTCCGACGGCTCGCGCGCACCCCGCTGGGCTGGGCGGTGTGCGGCATGCTCGGGATCGGGCTGGTCGCGGCCCTGACCGCCACCGGCCCCGGGCCGGTCCCGGCGCTGGGCGCCGTGGGTGCGGTGGCCGTGTACGCGTGGGTGATGCGCCGTCTCGCGCAACGGTCGACGCCGGAGATCGCCCGGGCCGGCGCGCTGCGGGAGGCCGCGCTCGGCGGCGGGCTGGGCCTGGCCTTCATCCTGGTGGTCCTCGCGCTGATCACCCTGTTCGGCGGCTACTCGTTCACCTGGGCCGGGCACGGCTTCGTGGGGGTGGTGTGGTCGGCGGTCATGATGCAGCTCAACGCCGCGGTCGCCGAGGAGCTGATGTTCCGCGGCCTGGCCCTGCAGGCCCTGGAACAGCGCTGGGGCAGCGCCGTGGCCATCACCGTCACCGCGGTGTTCTTCGGCGCGGCCCACCTGGGCGGGGCGGGCGCCAGCCTGTGGGGTGCGGTGGCCATCGCCGTCGAGGCGGGCGTGCTGCTCGGCGTCGCGTTCCTGTGGCGGCGCAGCATCTGGTTCGTCGCGGGCCTGCACTTCACCTGGAACACCGTGCAGCAACTGGCGGGCGTACCCCTGTCCGGTCACACTCCCGACGGCCTGTTCACCGTCGAGACGGCAGGGTCCTCCGTCCTGACCGGTGGCCGGTTCGGCCTGGAGGCATCGGTCGTGCCCGTCCTGCTCAGCCTCCTGATCATCGTCCCGATGCTCGTCCGGGCGCGCCGCCAGGGCACAATATGGCCCCGGCTCACCCGCCGCTGAGGACCGGACAACCAGGCGTACGGAGGGGCGAGATGACGACGGAGCGAGCCAACTGGCCCTACACCGTGGCGAACTGGGGCAAGCACCGACCAGTCCCCGCGCTGGACTGGGGCAAGCGCCAGCCGGTCGCCGTGCAGGACGGCGTCCTGGCCGTGGTCCTCTCGGTAATGGCCTTCGTCCCGACCTTGTCGGTGATCGGTGCGCAGATCGGCGACCTGCCCGGGCGTCCTGCGGACGCTCTGAGCATCGTGCTGACCCTGGCCCAGACGCTGCCCCTCGCGGGCCGCCGAAAGGTCCCGGGCGTCTGTTTCGCGGTCATCGGGTTCGCCTTCGCTGGCCATCAAGTCCTCGGTTACGCGACGACGTTCGGCAGCATGGGGCTGTACGTGGCGCTGTACTCGGCAGGCGCCCACCAGGCCCGCTCGCGCGGCGCCCTGCCGGCCGTGGCGAGTGCAGGGTACGTCGTCCTGGCCGTGGTGCTGCACCGCCTCGGCTCGCCCCAGGCCGCGATGGACTACCTCGCCTTCTTCCTCGTACTGGCCGGGTTCTGGTTGCTGGGGCGGGGTGTGCGCGTACGTCGGGCACGGGAGCTGGAGCGCCGGCGGCTGGCGGCCGACGCCGCCACGGCCGCCGAGCGGGCCCGGATCGCGCGCGAACTGCACGACGTGGTCACGCACCACGTGACCGCGATGGTCATCCAGACGGACGCGGCGCAGTTCCTGATCGCCGGTGCGCCGGAGCGGGCCACGGAGTCGCTCGTCGCCGTCAGCGACACCGGTCGGCGGGCGCTGACCGAACTCCGCAGTCTCCTGGACGTCTTGGAGGCGACCGGGGACGGTGCCCTCGCCGATCCCGCGCGAACGGACCGGGGCCCGACGCTGGGCCGGCTGGCGGACCTCGTCGAGCAGGCCCGCGCGTCCGGCCAGCCGGTCCGCTTCAGCGAGGAGGGCGAGCGCACTCCCCAGCCGGTCGACATCGAGCTGGCCGCCTACCGTACGGTCCAGGAAGCGCTCACCAACGCGATGAAGCACGCCCCCGGGCAGCCCACCACGGTCTCGCTCCGCCACACCGCGTCGACGATCGAGATCACGGTCACCACCGACGGCCCGCGCCTCGCACCCGTCCACTCCGCCGAAGGAGCGCGGCCGGTGACGGGAGGCGGGCGGGGACTGACCGGCCTGGGCATACGCATCCAGGCGCTGCACGGTGAACTCCACGCGGGACCAAGCCTCTTGGGCGGTTTCGAGGTCCGTGCCACCCTCCCCCTCCAGTCCGGCCAGGAGTAGTCCCGTGACCGACGCACCGCCGCCGATCCGCGTACTCGTCTGCGACGACCAGGCCCTGGTCCGCACGGGGTACGCCACCATCTTCTCCTCACAGCCCGACATGGACGTCGTCGGCGAGGCCGCGAACGGGCACGAAGCCGTCCAGCTCGCGCTGCGGCTCCGCCCGGACGTGGTGGTGATGGACATCCGCATGCCCCTGCTCGACGGCATCGCCGCCACCCGCCGACTGGCCGGCCCCGAAGCCGAGGACGCGCCGAAGGTACTGGTCGTCACCACCTTCAACGTCGACGCCTACGTGTACGACGCGCTCAAGGCCGGGGCCAGCGGCTTCCTCCTCAAGGACTCGCCCCCGGCGGACATCGTCGCCGGGATCAGGACCGTGGCCCGCGGCGAAGCCCTCCTGGCCCCCGCGGTGACGCGCCACCTCATCGGCCACTACGCCGAGCACCTGCGCCCCGCCTCCGCCGAACGCGACGCCGTCGTCCGGGCCCTGACCGTACGCGAACTGGAAGTGTTCCAGCAGATCGCGCGGGGCCTGTCGAACGCCGAGATCGCCACCGAACTCCGGGTGGCCCCGGAGACCGTGAAGACGTACGTCTCCCGCATCCTGGCCAAACTCGCCCTGCGCGACCGCGTCCAGGCCGTCGTCCTCGCGTACCGGACCGGCCTGGCGCCCTCCACCAGCTGAACACCGGTGCGGGTGCGGGGGTACCGCTGAGGGGAGCCTCGACGCCCCGGCGGTGAGCGGTCCGGCCGACCCGCGGCCGAACACGCGCATCATCGGCGCCCTTCCGGCAACAAAGCCTCCATGACGACGGATGAACGCACCCCCGCGCCCTGGTGGCGGCACGGAACGCTGCTGGTCGGCCAGGCCGTGGCAATGGTGCTCCTGGGCCTGCTGGTCACCTACGCGGCGGCGGACGGACGGCCCCTGGCCGCGGAGGACGGGATCGTCCGCGCACTCGCCGCACACCGGGGTCCGCTGGCCGACACGGTCACCGCCTGGTTGTCGACCGCGGCCAGCACCGAGATGGTCATCGGCCTCGCGCTCCTCTGCGTCGTGGCCCTGCTGGTGGCACCGCGCGTGCCCCTGCGCGCCGAAGCACTGTTCCTCGGCGCGTCCGTCGCCGCGCAGTCGGCCGTCTTCCTCCTCGTCACCGCCTTCGTCGAGCGCCCCCGGCCCGACGTCGAGCGACTGGACGGCGCACCGCCCACCTCCAGCTTCCCCTCCGGGCACGTCGGGGCTTCCGCGGCCCTGTACGGCGGGCTCGCCGTCCTCGCGCTGCGCCGCCTGCGCGGCCCCTGGCGGCTCATCGCCGCGACGCTGCTGTTCCTGGTCCCCCCGGCGGTCGCCCTGTCCCGCATGTACCGCGGCATGCACCACCCCTCGGACGTGGTCGGCGGCCTCCTGAACGCCACCTCGACCCTGCTCGTGATGGGGTCGGCGTTCCTCACGGAGCGCGCACCGGCCTCCGACACCCGCCCGGGCACCCGCGCCGTCCCCGGCCTGACCACCGGGTTCCGCGCCCTCGTCGTACGCCACCCGCTCTCCTGCCCCGACGACCTCGCCGGGCAGATACGTACCCTGCTCGACCGCCACGGCTGCGCCGAGCAGCAGTGGACGTCCACCAGCGCCGAGCGGCCGTGTGGCGAACTCGCCGGGCGGACCGGCCTGGACGGTGTCGACCTGGTGGTGGTCTGCGGCGGCGACGGCACCGTCCAGGCCTGCGCCGACGTGCTCTCCGGTACAGGAGTGCCGCTCGCCCTCGCCCCCTGCGGCACGGGCAACCTGCTGGCCCGCAACCTCGGCCTGCCGACCGATACCCTCACCGCACTCGAAGAGGCCCTGGAGGGCGCCGACTTCGGCATCGACGTGGGTCGGCTCACGGGCGACGGCCTCACGCCCGCGCGGTTCACGGTCATGGTCGGCGCCGGTTTCGACGCCGCCATGGTCCGCGACGCCTCGCCCGCGCTCAAGGCGCGCCTGGGCTGGCCCGCGTACGCCTTGTCCGCCGCCCGGCACCTGGGCGACCCTCGGATGCGGCTCACCCTGCGGCTGGACGGGGGCCGCCCGCTGCGACGCAGTGCGCGCATGGTCGCCATCGGCAACGTCGGCACCCTCCAAGGAGGCCTGGAACTCCTGCCCGGGGCCCGCCCGGACAGCGGACGCCTCGAGGTCGTCCTGCTCGACCCGCACGGTCCGGCCGGCTGGCTCTCCGCCCTCACGCACCTGGCGGCCCGCGCGCTGCCGTGGCGTACCACGGACCCCGACCCCGCCTCCGGTGACGCGGGTCCGGTCGCCGGAGGTGCCCTGGAGTACTTCACCGCGTCCCGCGTCGACCTGCGCTTCGACCGCCCCCAAGCCCGCGAGGCCGACGGCGAGGTGCTGTCCGACGGCACCCGGCTGAGCGTCGCCGTCGAACCGTCAGCCCTCCGCGTCCGCCTGCCCCGGTCGCCCGCATCGGTCGTGGCGGATGCGGTCCCGGCCGTGACGGGCGGCGCCCCTTCGCCCTTGACGTCCCCGTCTCTGCCCACGGTCGGGAAGGCCGAGGGGAGCCGTCGGCCGAGTGCCGTGGAGACGTGACGAGCGTGGGCCTGGCGTCCGATCCGGCAGGCACCGCCCCGGCACCCAGCCCTCACCATCCCGAACGAACCGACTGGACAAGGAGACCGCGCACCATGGAACCGCGCACCGCCCGCCCCCTCCTCCGCCGCCTCTTCGCGGCCCGGACTCCCGAGCGCCGGGGTGCGGGTGGCCGGTCCTGGGCCGACGCGGCGTTCGGACGGAGGCTGCTGCTCACGGTGACGGCGACGGCGGCGGTCTCCGTACCCTTCGGGCTCGCCCTCGTCCTCGTCGAGTCCGGCTGGCCCCCGCTGCGCCGCCTGGACCGCGCGGCGGCGGAGGGGCTGCACTCCGCCGCGCTCGGGCACCCGGCGTGGGTGGACGCCCTGGGGGTCCTCTCGAACGTGGTGTGGGACCCGCTGACCATGCGCCTGCTGGTGGCCGCGGTGGTGGTGTGGCTGCTGGTGCGGCGCGCCTGGCGGCTGGCGGCCTGGGCCGCCGTCACGGCGGTCGGGGGCGGCCTGATCGGGCTGCTGGTGAAGAACGTCGTGGAACGCGCCCGCCCCCACCTGCCCGACCCGGTGGCCCACGCGCCGGGCTTCTCCTTCCCCTCCGGCCACGCGATGACGGCCACCACCTCCTGCGCGGTGGTCCTGCTCGTCCTGCTGCCCCTCGTCCCAGCCCGCTGGCGCCCGCTGCCGTGGGCCGTGGCGGTGACCAGCGTGCTGGGCGTGGGCTTCACCCGGATCGCGCTCGGCGTGCACTGGTTCAGCGACGTCGTGGGCGGCTGGCTCCTCGGGCTCGCCGTGGTCACGGCGACGACCCTGGTCTTCGAGGCCTGGCGCGCGGACACGGGCCGCCGCCGCACGACGGTGACCGAGGGCCTCGAGCCCGAACTCTCCGCGCCGGGGGACCCGGAGGAGTCCACCGGGCGCCGCTGAGGGGCCCGCGTCAGGCCGGTCCGGCCCCCGCGGGCCCGGCGCCGTGCAGATGGGCGAGGAGCGCGGTGTAGTCGGAGGCCACGCGCTCCAGGAGCTGCGGACCCACGCTGGAGAGGCTGTTCAGGACCGCGGTGTGCGCCCGCTGTCCGACCACCACGTCGCTGCCCGCGCGGGAGTACGGGTCAGCTCCCGGCGCGCCCGTGCGCAGGCGGTCGTCGTACCAGCCCAGGACCTCCAGCACGGCTTTGCGCGCCGCCCCGTAGGGGGACGGATGCACCAGGTCGGTCATGGCACGGGCTCCTCGGCTTCGAAGCTGACATCGACGCAAGTCTGTGTACCCCGACTCCCGCCACGACGCACGTGCGGAGAACCGAACATGGCCGGAAGGTGTCCTCACGCCGGCTCCCCCGCACCGGACGAACCGCGTGATCGCGCCGCCACGCACTCACGTGATCGGGTGAACAGCGGCCGGGCCAGGTGTGCCCGGCAGGGCTCCGGGAACCCTCCCGACGGCGCTTGGGCCGTCAGGTGCTGCCGCGATTCGCCGCGCGGACACGTCTCGTACGCACCGTCCCCCGGACACTTGCACCGTCCCAGGGACACCGCGCACCCGGTGTCCCGCACCCAGGTCCACGTCCAGGTCCAGGGCCACGTCCTCAGGGGGATCCATGCGCCTGCGCACCAGTCGGCTCGAACTCCCCGGCCACGAGCGCCTGCGCCACGGCCGGGGCTTCCGGTACCGGACGGCCCGGGGAGGCCCGCTCTCCTCGGCGGACCTCGAACGGATCCGGGCGCTCGCCATCCCCCCGGCCTGGCGGGACGTCTGGATCTGTCCGTGGGCGAACGGACACGTCCAGGCGACGGGCGTGGACGACGCCGGTCGTCGGCAGTACCTCTACCACCCTGAGTTCCGTCGCCAGCAGGAGCTGGCCAAGCACGAGCACGTACGCGAGGTCTCGACCACGCTGCCGGACGTACGCGACCAGGTCGCGCGGGACCTCCAGGGCAGGGGCCTGTCGCGCGAGCGCGTGCTGGGCGGGCTCGTCCGGCTCCTCGATCACGGCTACTTCCGGATCGGATCGCCCGCCTCCGCCCGCGCCCACGAGGCGTACGGCCTGACCACGCTGTTGCGCAGTCACGTCCGTTGCGTGGCGGGCGAGTTGCGCTTCACCTACCCGGGCAAGAGCGGGGTGGAGCGCTGCTGGCGGCTGCCCGATCCGGACGCCTTCCGGGTCGTACGAGCGCTGCGGCGGCGCCCCGGCGACGATCCCGCACTGTTCGCCTACTGGCGGACGCGCTCCTGGCACACCGTCGAGGCAGGCGAACTCAACGAACACCTGAGGGAGTTGTCGGGCGCCGACCTGACCGCGAAGGACTTCCGCACGTGGCACGCCACCGTGCTCGCGGCCGTCGGCCTCGCGGTCGCCGTCCGCAGCGCCGATGCCGGGGACGCCGCGCGCCGGCGCGCGGAAGCACAGGTCGTACGGGACGTGTCCCGGTACCTGGGGAACACCCCGGCCGTCTGCCGGGCGTCCTACATCAACCCGCGGCTCTTCGAGTTGTACGCACAGGGCCGTACGATCGCGGCCGACCTGGACGCGCTCGGCGCGGACACGACCCGGGGAACGCCCGCCACCCAGGGGCCGATCGAGGAGAGCGTACGCGCCTTGCTTGCCTGAACCGGGCGCTCTGCCCGGCCACCGGAAGGTCGCGGCCCCGACGGCCGGGCCCTCCACGATGATGTCCCGCATGGACGCCTCCTCGCCTTCCGGATCATCACGCGGCCCCTCACCCGGCGCCTCGCCCGGCCCGTCTCCCAGCTCCTCCCCCGGCTCCTCGCGCGAGATGACGCCGGACGGGCACCACATCGTCATCAACGGCCGCAAGTGGCGCGCCACGGACCCGGCGCTCCCCGAGGACGTCGCGTCCCGTCTGCGTCACCACCTGATGGCCGCGCGCCGGGCCGTCCGCACCGCGCTCGCCGACGGTGACGCACGCGCCGAACGCACTGCCCGCAGCCGGGTGCAGCAGGCGAAGGAAGCCCTCGGGGAACGCGGGACCCCCTGGTGGGAGTTGACGGAGCGCGAGCGACGCGAGCGATGGGAGCGGGGACTCGGGCGGCTGGAGGCGGAGCCGCAGGAGTAGGGGGCGTCGGAGGGAGCGGGAGCAGCGGCTCACGGTCGCCGTGCGGCGGTCTCCCGGCGTCATCCGCAAGCGTCCGGACGACCGGACCACCCGTGACCGCCCGTGCTCGGCAACCCGCGCAAGGCCACCCATGCGAGGAGGACGGCACGATGACGACGGCAGAGGACTGGATCGAGGCGCTCGACCTGGAGGAGCACGTGGAGGGAGGGTACTTCCGCCGGACGTTCCAAGCCGACCACCGGGCCCGCATCCCCACGCCCGCGGGCGAGCGCTACACGCTGACGTCCATCCACTACCTGCTGACGCGCCGGTCGCCCATAGGGTACTGGCACCTCAACCGGTCGGACATACTGCACTTCCACCACCACGGTGACCCGATCACCTATCACCTGCTGTTCCCGGACGGCAGCCACCGAGCAGTGGTCCTGGGCCAGGACCCCGGTCAGGGTCAGCTCCTCGTGCTCGCCGTTCCCGGTGGGGTGTGGAAGGCGTCCCACCTCACCCACGGCGACCACGGCTTGATCAGCGAAGCCGTCGCGCCGGGATTCGACTACGACGACATGACGCTCGCCCGCGCGGACGACCTGCTGCGGGCCTTCCCCGAACAGTCGGACCTGATACACCGCTACTGCCGTCCCGCCGCCGAACCACGCTGACTCGCCGCCTGGTCGCTCGCACGCCTCCCCGAGAGGATTTCGTCGGGTGTCAAAGGTCGCTGCCGACGTTAACGAACAACCAATCTGTTTACGCGGGCTCGTTCCGGTCACACGAGAGCTATACCCACTGCGAAATGACCGGGAAATTCCGTGTCGCTCTCCGCAGGTTTTCCCATTTCCACGGAGGTAACGAAATGACTGACACCATGTGGAATTACGCTCCCGCCGCCGACTTCACCTCGGGCACCGATCTGACGGGCTGGAGGGTCGAGGCGACCGACGGCCACATCGGAAAGATCGACAAGCACTCGTCCGAGGTCGGCGCGCAGTACCTCGTCGTCGACACCGGCGTCTGGATCTTCGGCAAGGAGGTCCTCCTGCCCGCGGGAACCGTCACCGCCGTCGACCTGGACAACCAGACGGTGCGCATCGGGCGCACCAAGGACGAGATCAAGAACGCCCCGGAGTTCGACAAGGACAAGCACCTCGGCAGCCCCGACTACCACCAGCAGGTCGGCAGCCACTACGCCGTGCACCCCGGCCCCCGTACCCCTGGCACCCTCTGATCGCGCGCCGGCGCCAGAGAGTCGTGGTCACCGGAAGCGGGGGCCGCAGGGAACCGCGCCCGTTTCCGGGCAACGGCCTCTGCGGCCCCCGCATTCCCGCGTCCTACTTCTGCCAGCCGATCGTCTCCGGCAGCGGGCTGTAGAAGATGCTCGCGCCGACGTTGGCGAGGCCCTTCTTGATGCCGTAGGTGGAGGGGCCGCTGTACAGCGGCAGGAAGGCGTACTGCTGGAGCGCCTTGCGCTCGACCTTGTTGACCGCCGCGATCTGCTCCGGGAGGGTCGCGATCCCGCTCGTGGCCCTGATCTCCTTGTCCAGTTCGGGGGTGCCCGAGCCGGTCATGTTGGAGTCGCGGTCGGAGCAGTAGAAGTCGCACAGGTAGCGCGCGCCGAACGGGTCGGTCGCGCGGTTGCCGGAGATGAAGAGGTCGAAGCGGCGCTCGCTGATGACCTTGGCGAAGTCGTTCTCGGAGACCTTGTTGATGTTCACCTTCACGCCGATGCCCTTGAGCATGGCGGTGAAGGCGCCGGCGGTGGCCTTCTCGATCGGCTGGTCCCCGAGCAGCGTGTAGCCCAGTTCGAGCTTCTTGCCGTCCTTGGCGCGGATGCCGTCGGCGCCGGGCTTCCAGCCCGCGGCGTCCAGCGTCTTCTTGGCGTCCTCGGGGTCGTGCTTCAGGACGGCGGAGACGTTGTCCTGGTAGCCCTTCTGGAAGCTGAAGAGCACGGCGGAGCCGGGGAGCGGCTCGCTGTAGTCCAGGCCCTGGAACTGGATCTTCGCGATCTGGCCGCGGTCGATGCCCTCCAGCACCGCCTTGCGGACCTGGAGGTCGCCGAGGAGCGGGGACTTGGTGTTGAGGTGGAGCGAGTACTCGAAGGGGCTGCCGCCGCTGCGGATCTCGGCGCCCTTGACCGTCCTGAGCTGCTTGAGGCTCTCGGCGTCCACGCCGGAGGTGTAGTCGAGCTGGCCGTTCTTGAAGGCGTTGGTGGAAGCCGCGGACTCCAGGTTCACGTAGACGCGCTTGTCGAGCTTGCCCTTCTTCCCCCACCACTTGGGGTTGCGCACGAAGGTGATGTTGCCGGAGTGCGCGTCCCAGCTGCCGACGGTGTACGGGCCGGCGCCCCACTCGGGGTGCGCGGTCTTCACGTACGCCTTGTTGAAGTTGTCGACGGTGGCGGCCTTGGGGTGCAGGAAGGTGGAGAACAGCGCCGTCCAGGACGGGTTGACGCCCTTGAAGGTGATGACGGCCTGCTTGTCGTCCTTGCCGCGGGTGACCGAGGTGATGCGGTCGTAGCCCTCGGTGGAGGAGGCGGCGAAGTCCTTGTCGGAGCCGTTGTTGGCCTTCCAGGTGGCCTCGATGGCTCTCCAGTCGATGGGGGTGCCGTCGTTGAAGGCGGCCTTGGGGTTGAGGGTGATGACGACCTTCTGGTTGCCGCCCTCGACGGAGACCTTCACGTCGCTGTAGTAGTCCGGGTTGTACTGGACCTCGCCGGTGGGCGAGTAGGTGATGGCGTCGGCGTTGTACCAGGACCACACCCGCAGGGAGGTCAGGGTCCCGTTGACGTTGAAGGGGTTGCCCTGGTCCTCGAAGGTGCCCGCAGTGGTGTAGGTGCCGCCGTCCTTGACGTTCTCGTACGACTGGGGGTTGTAGTCGGTGACCGACGACGCGGCCTTGGCCGCGTTCTTGGCGGAGCCGGTTCCGGAGCCGGAGGGCGAGGAGCAGGCGGTGGCGGCGACCGAGATCGCCGCGGCGAGGGCGAGGGGCAGGGCCAGTTTCTTGCGCATGGGGGTTCCTTGGGGTGAGGGGGGTGGCTGGGGTGCGGAGTTGATGGTGTGTCAGGCCGCGTGGCAGGCGAACTGGTGGTCCGCCGAGCCCGGGGCGTGCACGGTCGCCGGGCGCTCGGTGCGGCAGCGTTCGCGTACGCTCTCGTCGGCCTGGAGGTACAGCGGGCAGCGGTCGGCGAACACGCAGCCCCGCGGCAGCCGCGCGGCGCTGGGCTGTTCGCCCGCGAGGACGATGCGCTCACGGGTCCGTTCGCGCGCGGGGTCCGGTACGGGGATCGCCGACAGCAGGGCCTTGGTGTACGGGTGCCGGGGGCGGGCGAAGATCTCCTCGGTGGCCCCGGACTCGACGACGTGCCCCAGGTACATCACGGCGATGCGGTCGGAGAAGTGGCGCACCACGGCCAGGTCGTGGGCCACGACCAGGAAGGCCAGGCCGAGTTCGCGCCTGAGCCGTACCAGCAGGTTGATGATCTCGGCCTGTACGGAGACGTCCAGCGCGGACAGCGGCTCGTCCAGGGCCAGTACCTTCGGCTCGCGGGCCAGGGCGCGGGCGATGCCGACGCGCTGGCGCTGGCCGCCGGACAGGGCGGCGGGGAAGCGGTCGCCCATCGCGCGGTCCAGGCCCACCAGGTCGAGCAGTTCGCTGACCCGGGCGCGTACGGCGGACCGGTCGGTGCCGGCCGCGCCGAGCGGCTCGGCGAGCAGGTCGAAGACGGTCAGGCGCGGGTCCAGCGCGTCCGTCGGGTCCTGCAGGACGATCTGGACGTCGCCGCGCACCTCGCGTATCCGCGCGGCGGTGCGCAGGTCGGCCACGTCGGTGCCGGCCAGTTCGATCCGTCCGGCCTCCGGGGCGCGCAGCCGGAGCACCTCGCGCAGCGTGGTGGTCTTGCCGCTGCCGGACTCCCCCACCAGGGCCAGCGTCTCGCCCGCGCGCAGCTCGAAGCTAACGCCGTTCACCGCGTTGAGGGTGCCGACCCGGCGCTTGAGCAGGGCGCCCCGGGTCACCGGGAAGGTCTTGACCAGGTCCTCCACTCGCAGCACGACCTCGCCCGCGGTGCGGCTCCCCGCGACGGCGGGTGCGACGGGCTCGGCGTCCCCGGCGGGGTCGAGCGTGCCCTCCGCGATCTCCGGCGCGCGCAGGCAGGCGGCGTGCCCGTGGCCGTCCAGTGCGGCCAGGTCGGGCTCGGCGGTGCGGCACGCGTCCTGGGCGACGGCGCAGCGCGGCGCGAAGGGGCAGCCGGTCGGCAGGTCGACCAGGGAGGGCGGTTCGCCGCCGATCGGCACCAGGGGCCGCTCGGCGCCGGTGTCCACGGAGGGCACGGCGGCGAGCAGGCGGGCGGTGTACGGCATGGCCGGGCGGTGGAACAGGGCGTCGACGCCCGCGTGTTCGACGATCCGTCCCGCGTACATGACGGCGACGTCGTCGGCGTGCCCGGCCACCACGCCGAGGTCGTGGGTGATCAGGACGAGCCCGGCGCCGGTCTCGCGCTGGGCCAGTCGGAGCACGTCGAGGACCTGGGCCTGGACGGTGACGTCGAGGGCGGTGGTGGGCTCGTCGGCGACGAGGACCGAGGGCTTGTTGGCGATGGCGAGGGCGATGACGACGCGCTGGCGCATGCCGCCGGAGAACTCGTGCGGGAAGGACCTGGCGCGCTCGCGCGGGTCGGGGATGCCCACCAGGTCGAGCAGTTCCACCGCGCGTTCCCAGGCGTCCTTCTTGGACAGGTCCTGGTGCACGCGCAGGGCGTCGGACAGCTGGCGCCCGACGGTGAAGATGGGGGTGAGCGCGGACAGCGGGTCCTGGAAGACCATGCCGATGTCCTTGCCGCGCACCCGGGAGAGCGCCTTGTCGTCCAGGGCGGCCAGGTCGCGGCCGCCGAGCAGGACCTGGCCCTCGATCCGGGCGGTGGGCGGCAGCAGGCCCATGATGCCCAGGGCGGTGGCGGACTTGCCGGAGCCGGACTCGCCGACGATGCCCAGGGTGCGCCCGGGCAGCAGGTCGAAGCCGATGCCGCGGACGGCTTCGACGGGCCCGGCCTCGGAGGGGAAGGACACGCGCAGGTCGCGTACGGACAGTACGGGCGCCGGGCCGGAGGGCCCGTTGCCCTCGTCGGTGCGGGGGGCGGGAGCCAGGGTCATCGTCGGCCTCCTGCCGCGCCGGTGGTGGACGTGGGGTCGAGGGCGTCGCGCAGTCCGTCGCCGACGAAGGTCATCGAGACGGTGAGCAGCACGGTCAGCCCGGCGGGGAACGCGAAGAGCCAGGGCGCGCTGGTGATGGTGCCCGCGCCGTCGGCGAGCAGCGTGCCCAGCGACACGTCGGGCGTCTGCACTCCGAAGCCGAGGAAGGACAGGGCGGTCTCGCTCAGGACGGTGGAGACGACGCCGAGGGTGAGGTTCACGATCAGCAGGGAGCCCAGGTTGGGGATGATGTGGCGCACCACGATGCGCAGCGGGTGCACGCCCATGTACTCGGCGGCGCGCACGTAGTCGCGTTCGCGCAGGGACGTCGACACCGACCAGACCACGCGCGCGGTGGACATCCAGCCGAACAGGGTCAGTACGAGGATCAGCGCCCGCCAGTCGCCCGCGAGCCGGTGCGACACCAGGGCGAGGATGAGGAAGGAGGGGACGATCAGCAGGAAGTGGATGGTGGCGAGGGTGGCCTTCTCGACGCGCCCGCCGAGGTAGGCCGCGCCCGCGCCGACGACCGCGGCGACGACGACGGTCAGCAGGGAGACGCTGACGGCGATGACCAGGGAGCGCTGGAGGCCGTGCACGGTGGCGGCGTAGATGTCGTTGCCGCCCTGGTTGGTGCCGAACCAGTGCTCGGCGCTGGGCGGCTGGGTCAGGGCCGCGAAGTCGGCGTCGGAGTGCGCGTACGGGGTGAACAGGCCGCCGAGGGCGCTGAACAGCACGAGCAGGACGAAGATCAGCGAACCGGTCACCGCGAGCCGGTTGCGCAGGAAGCGCCGCAGGTAGAGGCGGCCGCGTCCCAGGTAGCGGTCCTCGGGCGCGGGGGCGGCCTGCGGGCCTGCCGCCGGTCCGGGGCCGGTGGCCAGGACGGCGTCGGGGGTCACGTCGGGCCTCATCGGAGTGCTCACCTCAGCTCACCCGCACCCGGGGGTCGAGGAAGACGGTGGCGACGTCCGCGAGGATCGCGCCGATCGCGGTCAGCGCGGCGGCGAAGGCGGCCGTCGCGACGGTGCCGTGGACGTCGTTCTTGCCGATGGTCTGGATGAAGTACTGGCCCATGCCGCTCCAGCCGAAGATCGTCTCGGTGAGGATCGCGCCGGTGAAGACGGCCGGGATGCTGAACGCCACGGACTGCGCCGTCGGGATCAGCGCGGTCCGCAGGGCGTGCCGCCGCACCGCCTGGGCCCGGGTGAGTCCGGTGGCGCGGGCCGTGCGCACGAAGTCCGAGTTGATGGTGTCGAGCAGCAGGGAGCGCTGCGTGAGGTGGTAGCCGACGTAACCGGTGAGCGTGAGCGTCAGCGTGGGCAGGATGAGGTGCAGGAGGCGGTCCCCGATGGTGGGCCAGAAGCCTTCCACGTCGGGCGAGTTGGCCCCGGCGACGTACAGGAAGTGCCAGCCGGCGTGCTCGTTGAGCGAGATGGCCAGCAGGACCAGGCCGAGGGCGGCGATGGACACCGGGATGTTGAAGAGCGCCATCGAGACGGCCTGGGCGGTCCGGTCGGTCCAGCCGTACTGGCGCGAGGCGGTGTGGACGGCCAGGGCGACGCCGAGGACGACCGACAGGATCGTGGAGCCGATGACCAGTTCGGCGCTGACCAGGGAGCGGTAGCCGATCTCGCCGTTCACCGACACCCCGACCGGGGAGCGCCCCCAGTCGAAGTGGAGGACGACCCCGGTGAGCCATTCCCACCAGCGGTGCACCAGCGGCTCGTGCGGGTCGAGGTTGTACGGGGCGAGGGCGCGGGAGATCTGGGCGTCGGTGCGGACCGGGCGCAGCTCCCTGAAGTTGGAGCGCGGGTCCAGGAACCAACTGGCGAGGAAGTAGGTGGCGTTGGTGGCCACGGCGATCATCAGGAGCCAGCCCGCCGCCTTGCGGGTCACGTACCGGAGCACGGGCTCCACCTCCCCACCGGGTGCGGCGGGCGCGCCTCGTGGGCGCAGGGTCTGCGGGGGGTGAGCATGGGGGGTGGAACCTTCTGGAGCTACGGGTCGATTGCACGTTTGCGCGAATGAGAGTCTTGTGTGCGGTACACGTGTGGCGCCAGCGATCCGGGCATCCCGCCACGAAGCCGAAACACCACCGCAGCAATGGGCGTCCCGTCCGGCGGTTTCGGAAAGACGCACCACGCCACGCCGCCGCTCCAACTATGTTGATCAGCAAGGGGAAACAGCGGGTTGCCGGAACCAGGGAGCGGAAAGGTCGGCCTTGACAGACACATCGCCCGTCGTGGGACTCGCCGAGTGGATCGGAGCCTTGCGCACCGAACTGCGCAGGGCCCAGCAGACGGCGGACGCGCACGACATCCACTTCGTGGTCGGCCCGGTCGAACTCGAACTGGAGATCGCCACGACCCGCGAGACGGGCGCCTCGGGAGAGGTGAAGTTCTGGGTCGTCGGCGCCGCCGGATCGGGCCGGCACGTGGGAGAGTCCCGCCAGCGGATCACCCTGTCGCTCACTCCCGAGGTTCCGGACGGTACGCCGGTGAAGGTCGGCGACCAGCTCGACCGGCAGCCGCGGTAGAGCCGCGACGGCGATGGCGCCCCCTGCGGAGCACCCCGCCCTGGAGCGCGTGGCGGAGGTCATCGTGCGCTCTCCGGCCGGCGGCTGGAGCTACGGCACGGGGTACCTCCTGGGTAGCAGGACCATCCTGACTGCTCGTCACCTGCTGGGGACGACGGAGCCGACCGGCACCGTCTCGGTGCGACTCGCGGGTGACGCCACCCTGCACCCCGCCGACGTGGCCTGGAGGACTCCCGAGGACGACTCCGACGACCTTGCCCTGCTCCGGCTCAGCGGCGAGCCGCCGCGGCCGCGCTCGCGGCACCCGGACCTCGGCACGCTGCGCGCCGACCCCGCGCGGACCGTGGAGGTGACCGTGACGGGCTTCCCCGCCTTCGCGGGGGTCACGGACCCGGCCGGCGGCGACGTACGGGACAGCTACCAGGTCACCGCCGAGATCGCGACCCACACCTTCACCAAGACCCGCCGCCTGGAACTGCGTCCGCACGCGCGGCCCCGCACGCTCGGGGCCCGGTGGCGCGGGCTCTCCGGTGGCGCCGTGTTCGCCGAGGGCTCCCTGGTCGGCGTCGTGGTGGCGGCGGAGCCCGACGCCCCGGCCCTCCACGCGACCCCGGTGTCCGCCCTCCAGGGCGACCCCCGCATCCGGCGGATCCTGGCCGACGACGGCGTGTCCCTCGAACTGCGCCCGGTGCGGCGCCCCACCCGGTACGGCAGCAGGATCCTCCAACTTGCCGCACACACAGGTGAGTTGCACGACAGGGCGGAGGAGCTGGCCGACCTGGAGGCCTTCGCCCGCTCCGACCAGCCCTACCGGTGGGTCATCGGGCCTCCCTGGGCGGGCAAGACCGCTCTCGCCGCCCGTTTCGCGGCCCGTCCGCCGGACGGCGTCGACGTCGTGGCGTTCTTCGTGTCCCGCAGCTTCGGCGAGCAGACGCGGCAGTTCCAGCAGGAGGTGTGCGACCAGCTCGCGGCCCTCGTCGACGAGCCGCCCGGGGTGTTCTCCGGGCAGAGCGCGCTGGACGACCTGTGGGCACGGGCGTCCGCGCAGGCCGCGGCCACCGGGCGGCACCTGCTGCTGCTCGTGGACGGCTTGGACGAGAACGACGAGTCCCCCTCGATCGCCGCGCTGCTGCCGGCCGAGACAGGTGCGTACGGCCATGTGCTCGTCCTGGGCCGGGAGAACCCGCCCGTCCCGGCGGCCGTCCCCCGCTCGCACCCCTTGCGCACGGAACACGGCTGCCCCCGGATACGGCTCGCCCCGACCCCGTACGCGAACCGGCTGCGCGAGCGCGCGACGGACGAGCTCGCCGCCGTCCTGCCGGACCGGCAGGCCCGCGCCGTGCTCGGCACACTGGCCGTCGGAGGCCCGATGACGGTCGACGACCTCGCCGACGCGCTCGGCGCAGGGGCAGCCGGTGCACGGCGTGCCGGGGCCCGCGCACTGGTTGACGGGGCCGGCGCCCTGGGTACCGGGGCCCTCTCACTGGACGCCTACGACGTGCGGACCGTCGTGGACAGCGTCTCCTCACGGGTCCTGTCGTCCCTGGGAGAGGGGAGCACCCAGCGCTTCGGCTTCGCCCACGACGAGCTGCGCCGGGCCACCGTCGAGGCGGTGGGGCCCACGGCCGCCGCACGCCACAGGGCGGCGCTGCACGCCTGGGCGTCGGACTTCGACGAGCGCGGCTGGCCGGACGACACCCCGGACTACCTCGTCCTGCACTACCCCGCGGTGGCCATGGCGGACCCCGATCCGTCCGCGCTCGCGGCGCTGCCGTCACCCGGCCGCGTAGCGATGTGGCAGCGGCGGACCGGCCACGACGGCTCCGCCGTGCAGGAGATCACGGACGTGCTGCACGCCCTGCCCACCGCGGGCCCCGAGGCCCTTCGAGCCGCGTGCCTGCTGGCGATGCGCCGCTACCGGCTGCTGGAGGTCCCCGCCGACCCCAGCAGCAGCTTCCCGGTCGCGATCGTCACGGCGTGGGCCGAGCGGGGCCAGTGGCCGAGGGCCGAGTACCTGGCCTCCGTCATCTGGCACTCCGCGACCGCCTACGCCGACCTGGCCGCGGTCGCCGCGCGTACGGGAGACCTCGAACGCGCCCACCGGCTCGTGCAGCGGGCACGGGCGGCGTCCGCACGGGACCAGGCCGGAAGCGTCTGGCACGCGCCGAGCGTGGCGGCGCTCGCTCCCGTCATGCACCGGGCCGGAGCACCGGCGACCGCACGAGACCTCCTGCGCGAGGCCGAGCACCTCGTCCACGTCGCACCACCCAGCCCCGGCACCGATCTGATGGCCGTGGCCCTCGCCCGGGTGGCCGAAGCCCATGCGGCCACCGGGGACCCGGCGGAGGCCCGGCGCGTCGCCCTGGACGCCGAACGCCTGGCGGACGGCAGCGGTTCGCGCCGCGAAGACCTGCTGCCGCGCATCGCCTTCGGCTGCGCGGTGGCGCGTGGCTTCGGGGACGCCCTCCGTTCCTTCCCACGGCCGCGCACCCCCGTCGGCCTGGCCCGGGTGTACGCGGAGTTCACCCGGGCCGCCGCCCACGCGGAGGGCGCAGACCTGGCGCGCACCCTGCTGGCACGGGGCGAGCGAGCTCTCGGAGCCCTACCGGCGCACGGCGCTTCGCAAGCCGGCGACTCCGCTCCCCCGTCGCGGCACGGCCGGGAACCCGCGCACCCGAGGCAGCGCATCGCCGCACTGCTCGACCTGGCCGAATCGGCCGTGGCCGTCGACGCTGCTCATGCTCGTCGCCTGGCCGAGGAGGTCGAGGGGTCCCTCACCTCCTCCGCGGCCGGATCGGCGGTCGTACGCCTTGCCGAGGTGCAGCAACGGCTGGGACGTACCGAGCACGCGGTGGCCCTGATCCACAGCCTCCCCGATGGGGCGGCCCGGCTCCAAGCGCTGGTCCGGTGCGCGGAAGCGGCCCACGACGCCGGTGCCGACGAAGACGCCCGCGGCCACCTGGAGCGGGCCGAGCCGATGGTCGCCGCCCTGGAGGAGCCCCGGCGCCAGGGCGACGTACGCACCGCCTTCGCCATCGCCGTGGCCCGCGCGGGAGACCCCGAGCGGGCCGAACGGGTCCTGCGCGACACCAGCCCGCCACGCGAGCACTTCTGGGAGGCTCTCGCGCTGACGGAGGCCATCGCACGCCAGGGACGGTTCGAGCAGACGGAAGCACTCTTCGCACTCGGCAGGCGACGGACCGACCAGACGAACCGCACGGCGGCGCGGCTGGCACACGGCGCCGGACGCTTCGGGGATCCGCGCCGGGTGGAAGCCCTGGCCGACCGCTGCGACACCGAGCACCGGTACCTGGTCCTCCGCGAAGGGGCCCTCGGGGCGGCCGAGGGCGGGCACTTCAAGCTGGTGGGCGAGCTGCTCGACGCCGCAGGCCGCGCACTGCGCGGCACCGCCCGCGTGGCGCGCCTGGGCATCGAACACGACGTCGCCGGTCTCGCGGCGATCGAGGCCGTGGAGCGGGGCGAGACCCGATGGGCCGAGGCCCTCGTGCGGCTGATCGGTCACCCGGGCGGGTACATGAGCCGGACGGCACAGCCCGTGGCCCACGCGGTGCGCGGTGACCTCGACGCCGCGGAGCGGGCGGCCCGGGCCGTCGGGATACCGCCGGACAGGGCCGAGGCGCTGACGGCGGTGGCCCGCATCGCGGCCGCGCGGGGAGAGGCCGACCGCGCCGACCGCCTGATCGACCAGGCGGGGCAGGCCGCGGCCGGGTGGACGGACGCGGCGGCGTACGCACGGTCACGGATCTGGTCGCGGACCGCCGTCGGAGCCGCCCTCATCGGCCGGACGTCGCGCGCGGACGAACTGCTGCGGCTGCTGGCCGACGCGAGCCCCGACCACCGGGTGCCGGCCCTCGCCGCCCGCGCGACGGCCCACGCTCGTGACGGCTCACGGGAAGAGGCCCTCGCGCTGTTGGACGAGGCATTCTCGTGCCTGAGCTCCCGTGCGGGCGGAGCCGACGCGGAACGGGCTCTCACGGCGTTCGTGGTCGCGGCCCGGGAGGTCGACCTCGCGCGCTGTCGCACGTACGTGGTCCGTCTGCTGGCCACTTGGCCCCGCACGCCCGCCTATCTGCCAGCGGCCGTCCTGACCGACCCCGGCCTCGCGGCCTTGGCGGTCCGACTCCTCGCGGACGAACCAGCACGGGACTGACCGTGACGGGATCGACCGTGACGGGACCGACCGTGACCGCGGTACGCCAACGGCCCGCGCACCGTGAGTCGACCTTGCGCATAGAGTGTCGACATGTCGCTGAGTCGAATAGCCCTCTCGTCCGGACGCTCGATCGAGCTCACCGAACTGCGCATGTCCTCGACTTACGGAGGGATGCTGGAGGGCTACCCGTGCAAGCCCGTCAACGACATGAAGGTCACGAGCCTCCGCCACCAGGCGGACCGCACGTTCCCCACCACGCCGGTCCACCTGGTGCCGCCCGCCCGCGAGTACCCGGACCAGCCGGCCGGCGCCTTCGGCCCCGTTGAGGTGCTGCCCGCCGTGGCCTGTATCGGGTCCTTCCGCTCGACCGTCGTCTCCCCCGACCTCGACGCGGTTTCGCACCGTTCCGCTCTCACTCTGATCTGGTTCCAGACCGGCTTGGACGTCCCGTCGGGCGAGGACGCCGACCTTGCGCTGCGCGGCGTCCGGTGGGAGGAACTGGCTCAGGACTACGAGCTCTAAGGCTTGTCCCGCAAAAGGATCTTGGGCGGCGATGACCACGGCATCGCCGATCTCACCGCGTCACAAGGGCACAAGCATTCAACAGTTTCACACTTTGCGCGGCCACACGGCCTTGTCCCACCCGCCTTTTGCGTCGTCTGCTGATGACGGAAGGGATGCAACTGCCGCCTGCCACGCCGTCAGACCCTGCTGAGGTCTCATCGACGATGCGTGAAGACAGCGAACGACAGTGAGGACGAGTCGTCATGGACACCGTCGGGCACATAGTCGAACCAGGAGTCTCTCCCGTACCTGCGGCCCTCTACGGGCCGGATTTGTTCCGGCCCGACGAACGGACCGCGAGCCTGCTCGCCTCCGACATGCGACGCATTCCAAGTCTCCGGGAGGGCTGGGATCCAGCGATGGGGACCCGCCTGTTCGGCACCCATAACGCAGTCGGCAGCTACGACTCCCATATGAGAGGGGTTCCTTTCCAGGAAAATCTGGCCAAGACCCGAGCTTTGAAGGAGTTTCCCGACCTCCCTCTCGCCTTCGACGCGCCGCGCCGCCATGGTTTCATCCCCCGCGGCACATCACTCCTGCAAGCCATGGCCGAAGCGATCCCCATCCCCGACACCCCCTTCTGGCACGCAGTGGCCGAGCAGACCTACGGCTATGCCTGGTGCCTCATCGACAACAACCGGCTGTGCCGGGACTGCGTACACGGCTCCTGCTCCGTCAGCCTGTTCGACTCCTTCGCCGACTACTACCACTTCGCCGAACAGATGCCCGAGACTCTCGACATCACCGCACAGCGCGTCGTGGAGTACATCAACCACGTCCACCGTGACCATGAAGCTGACGGGCAGGAACGCAAAATCATGGACGCCTGGCTGGCGTCAACCCAAGCCATCTATGCCGACGTCCTCCACCCCAAGGCCGAGCAACTACGCCTTCCCGACGACGAGCTCCGCACCATCCGATACCGCGTGATCAACGCAGCGATCCGGGCACTCACCCTCCAAGCCCGCCACGAGCAGGGTCCGCTCCTCGGGGACGACAACATCATCGACGCGGTCGCGCTCGCCGCCGTGGTCACGCATGATGCCTGCGACCGCCGTCACGACAACGTCGCGAACGAGTACTACAACGTCCTCACCTTCACCGCCGCTCACACCGGCGTGGAGAGCGTCGACCTGGTCCGTCGATTCTGCACCGATGTGTGGGCCTGGGCCATCGACCACGGCGCCGACTGGGCCATCCACATCGCCGGCCGACTGCTGCTCTGGCAGGTCTACATGGCCCGCTACCAAGCCGACATCCTCCTCGACCACCTGACCGCCCCCACCCCTCCCGACCGGGCCGAGGCCGATCCCTACGGCGACCCCGTACTCAACAGCCTCAACCCGCTGCCGCCCAGCCCCACCCCCGACGACTACGACCTACGCTCCCGCTGCCAGAACAAGGCCCACTACGACCAGATCCTCCACGGCTGCCTGGCGCACTTCCAGAACTGTCCCGGCTGCCACGGCTACGACACCGCCACCTGGCAGCAGCGGATCCCCCTCATCGAGGCCGCCTACCGCAGCAAATACAGCGACTGCGGCTGCCTGAACACCCTCAGCACCTATTCGATCCTCACCTCTTTCGACCGCCTCTGGTGGGCGGCAGACCCCACAGCCCGCTACACCGGACCCACCGGCGAATGGTCTCCCTTGCTCTGCTAGGGCATCCGCTGGGGTGGCCTCAGGCTCCGGCTCCGCAGAATGCGGCGGGCGTCAGGTGCCGGGTTTGCGGCCGAAGACGTACACCGACGTGCCGACCCGGGTCTGCTTCCACAGCGCCTTGGCGTCCGCCGGGCGCATGTTGACGCAGCCGTGCGAGCCCGGCGGGGCGTAGACCGAGCCGTCATGGGCGTGGAAGGCCTGTCCGCCGGAGAAGAACTGGGCGTAGGGCATGCGGCTGCGGTACAGGGTCGACCAGTGGTCCTGGTGGCGCCAGGAGATGCGGAACCAGCCGGTGCGGGTGCTGTACCCCTTGGCCCCGGAGCGGACCGGGCGGGCCGTGAAGACGGTCCTGCCGCCGCGCTCGGCCCACAGGAGCTGGCGAGTGAGGTCGACGCAGACCACCGTGGCGGCGCGCTTCGGGCACGCGTTGCGCGGGTCGGCACTGGCCTGGGCGCGCAGCAGCACCGTGGTGGCGTAGGTGACCGGTCCGGCGTATCCGATGCTCGGGGTGATGCGCCGGCTCTGCTGGAACTTCTGCACGGCCCTGCAGTCGGCGACGGACTGTCGGCCGTCGGCTCTCAGCCCGAGGTACCGCTCGATCTGCTGCTGGTGGGGACCGGTGTACGCGGTGCAGAAGGGGGCCTTCTTGTCGCTCTCGAACGGCGGGGACAGCTCCCGTTCGGGGACCGGCCGGGGAGCGGTGGTGGTGGAGGCGACGGAGGCGAGGGGAGCCGATGCGGCGCCGGAGCCGGTGCCGAGAGCGGTCAGCGCGAAAGTAAGTACGAGGAGGTGACCGCACAGCGACTGTGCGGGTCGGGGCACGGCAGCTCTTCGGCGCAGCCCCTCGAAGCGGTGTCGAGGACGCACTGGGCAGGCACCTTCCTCACGTTGCTCGCGTTCCTTGCCGTCCTCACGGCTGCGGCGCCGTGCCGCCGCTCGTCGGAGGGCGGCGGCACGGCGCTGTGCGGCAGGGTCAGTTGGCCGCGCAGAGCGTGTAGACGCCCAGGGGGCGCTCCATGGAGTCCTCGTTCGCGACGTACACGGCCCAGTTGTTGCCGTTGGCGTCCGGAATGGACGTGCGCTCGTAGGTCTTGGTCACACCGGCCAGGTTCCCGATGTGCGCGGCGATCGGGCGCCGCCCGGCAGGGCACGCCGGAGCAGGAATGGTCTGGACCGAGTTGGCCGCGACAGGGACCCTCGGGCCGTCGACACGGATCAGGTCCACGGGACCGGCAGGCCCCCGGGCACCGGCCGCTCCGGCCGCGCCTGCGTCACCCTTGTCGCCCTTGGCTCCGGCAGCGCCGGGAGCTCCCGCATCGCCCTTGTCACCCTTGTCGCCCTTGGGCCCCGCAGTGCCCGCGGTGCCCACAGCACCGGCCGAACCCGCGTCGCCCTTGTCACCCTTGTCGCCCTTCGCTCCCGCAGCGCCGGCCGGACCGGCCGGGCCCGCAGGGCCACGGGTACCGTCATCCCCCTTCTCGCCCTGCGGGCCGGGAGGCCCGCCCGGCGCTCCCGCAGGACCGGCCGGGCCCGGGTCGCCCTTGAACATCTGCCGGTACTTCGTGGGGTTCGCCTTGAAGGCGGCTTCCAGGTACTTCTTGAAGTTCTTGTCGAGGCACTCCTCGCAGTCGAACGGCGTGGGCCCGGGGCCCTGGACGCCGGCTGCTTCGAGCGCGCCCGCCCCGGAGACCGGCGGCAGGGGCGCGGAGAGCTGCTGAGCGGAGGCGGGGCCCGCCAGCACGATCACGGATGCGACGGCCGCAGCGGCGACCAGGCTGCTTCTCACGTTCATATGACGCATTGTCAGCACGTCAGTACATAACACCGTCCACCACACACCGGCCCGCCGCGAAAACCAGGCGACCGGGCTAACCGCGTCGCGCTGCCTGGCGACGTGGCTCGGCCCGCGTCATGCCGCCCGGTTCGCACCCCCGGAAAATGAGAGGACCCGTCGTGACGCGGCATGGGACAGTCACGGCATGACCGGCACCGTGCGACGTCCCCTCGGCGGGTCGGCCCCGATCGACGATGCGGCACGGACGGTCGCGCGACCCTTCTACGCGTACGCCGTGCTCGCCAACTCGCTCTTCCAGCGCGGCGTGTTCGTCCTCTTCCTCTATCAACGGGGCTTCTCCGTCGGGCAAGTGGCCCTGCTGCAGACACTGCTCTACCTGGTGAGCGGACTCGCGGAGTTGCCGACGGGAGTCATCGCCGACCGCATCGGCAGGCGCGCCAGCATCGTGATCGGTCAGGTACTGGTGGCCGGATGTCTGCTCGGCCAGGCAGCGTTCTCCGACTACTGGATGTTCCTGGCGCTGTTCATCGGGCAGGGCATAGGGATGGCCTGCGTGTCCGGCTCGGACACCGCCCTGCTGTACGACTTGCTCGTGCGGCGTGGCGCGACGGCTGGTTACGTCCGGATCAGGTCCCGTTTCACCATGCTCGGGACGGTCACCTCGGGAGCCGCCATCGTGCTCGGCGGCCAGCTCCAGCAGCTCTCCTGGGGAGCCGTGTACGCCGGTTCGGCGGCGTGCCTCGTCCTGGCCGTGGTGGTGCTGGTGTCACGGGTGCCCGAGATCCGTGGCGCGGACGCGGTGGACGAGCGGGACGGGGCCGAGGGGCAGGGTGACGCCACGGCGTGGCGTGCGGTGCTCCGGGTCGCCACGCCCGCGCTGCTCACGCTCGTCGTGGTGTCCGGGCTGATGCACGCGACGTTGACCCCGTACATCATCTTCACGCAGAAGACCCTCTCCGATCAGGGAGCGGGCACCGCGTGGGTCAGTGTGGCCATCGCCGGGGGATTCCTCGTCGGCGGGCTCATACCGCTGCTTTCGGACCGCGCGGACCGGCACATCGGCTACCGGGTGATCGTCCCGGTGTCCCTCCTGGCGCTGGCCGTGGCCCTCGGCCTCAGCGGCCTCGGGCTCGCCTGGGTCACGGTCGCCGCGTTCCTGGCCCTGGTCGGGGTTCCGGAGGTCACTGCCGTGCTCGTGGACAACGTGTTCAACGAGGCCGTGCCGTCGCGCCACCGGGCGAGCCTGCTCTCGATGATCGCGTTCGTGGAGTCGGCGCTCATCGGCATCGGCTACCTCGTCCTAGGCGCGCTCATGGACGGACTGGGCTCCGGCACGGGCATGGCCACCTACGCGGCGGTCCCGCTGCTGGCCTGCATCCTGTGGCTCCCAGTGCTCTTCCGGGGCGCGCGGGTGGCCACTCAGGTCGAGAAGCGCGCCGACCAGAAGGCACCCTGAGACGGGACCTCCCGGGCACACACCCAGCCCGGCGGCAAGGCGTTCGCCCGCCCTCAGCCAGTGCCAGGTGGATCCCGGTCCGGCACCAGTTCCCCGAGCCTCTCGGCCACGGCGGCCCGGCCGGGGTCGATCCCGTCGCGGAGTCGTTCCCGTACCGTACGAGCGGTCGCGGCGTCGCCGCACACGGCGGTCAGGAACGTGTCGAGGACCGTCTCGTCCAGGCGCGCCTCCCAGACCCAGCGGTGCAGCCAGGCCAGGGTGGCCGCCACCTCTTCCGCGCGCAGCGCCTGGCAGGCGGCCCGCATGACCGCCGCTTGTGCCTCGACGCGACCGTACGGGCGGCACAGGCGCAGCCAGAACTCCGTCGTCACCGGCTCCGGATCCTGCAGTGGGCCCCAGTCGGGGTCGAAGTGGACGAGCGCGACGGCTTCCGCGTACGGGTGCCCGCTTTCCGCCAGTGCCAGGAGCATCTCCGCGGCGTCGGCCGGACGGACCACGGTACGCAGCGCGTCGGCCGCCCTGCGGGCGATCCCGGGGCAGGCGTCCTCCATCGCCGGGTCGAACACCGCCAGGCGTTCGTGGAGCGGCCGGTCGCCGCCCATCCAGCCGGTCAGCCAGTGCCGGTCCCAGTACTCCGTCCACGGCACCGACTCGTCGGCGGTCCAGTCGTCCCGCTGGGCGAGCAGTTCGGGCAGCGGCCGCCGGCGTCCGAGCCCGGTCAGCAGGTGCTCGGCCCACTGCCGGGGGTGGCCCGGAACGGCGTCCACGAGCAGGGCCGTGCCCAGCTGGCTGACGTCCGCCGCGCTGCGGCAGCGCAGGAAGTCCTCCAGGAACACCTGGCCGGTGCCGTCCGTCCGGAAGGCGTCGTGCGGTGTGCTCCAGAGCCAGACCAGCAGGTGCAGGGCCTCCAGCGGGGCGAGGGCGGTCGCCGCCGGGAGCAGGAGGTCCTGGCAGCGGTCGGACGGGTCCGCGTCCCAGCGCCGGCGCACCGCCTCCCGTACCTCCTGGTGCGAGCGGGGGGCGGCGAGCGCCGCGTCCAGCTGCTTGTTCAGCTTGCGGACGGTCGTCAGGCTGACGTCGAGCTTCTGCTGGGCCCGGCTGCGGTCCGCACGCAACTGTCGTCTTTCCGTGCGCAGTTGCTCCGCTCGTGCCGTGGCGGCGGCCAGGTCCCTCTCGCAGGCGTCCAGCCGGGCCTGGAGGTCTTCGGCGCGGCGTCGGACCTCGGCGTGGTCGCGGCGCCGCGTCTCCTCCTCGTACCGCCGCTCCGGGTGCCGCTGGGCGACGAGCGCGAGCAGGAGTCCGTCGGCCCGTTCCCGGACCTCTCGCTCCACCGGGCCGCCGGGGCCCTGGTCCGCCGTGTCGATCAGCCGGTGCAGGAACTCGGTCTGCGGCACCTGGTGGAGGTTGATGAGCCTGGAGAGCTGGGTGGGGTTGAGGCCACTGCGTCGGGCGTAGCTCTGCTGGGTCAGCCCAGTGCCCCGCAGCAGGTCCTTGAGCAGGGCCTTCAGCGCGGGTGCCGGGTCGGTGTCGGCGGTCATGCGGCCATTGTCCAGGGAGAGTTGCCACCTGGTGGCAACTCTTGCGCGCTAGCGACAGCGAGGCGCCCGGCCTCAGCATCGATCAAGGGGGCTCCGCCGTGACGGACCTCGGCGGAGCCCTGGCCGGAGGGGGCGGCCGGCGTTCCGGCCCGCCCCCTCGCCACAACCGAAGCGAGGACGCATGACACCGAAGGAAGACGCATGACATCGAAGAGCGTGAAGCGCGAACAGGCCGTCCCCTACCTCGAGCTGCGGATCGGGAGCCTCCACCTGGTGCTGAGGCGCCGCCCCGCCCGACTGCTGGCCGTGCTGTCCCTGGTGCTCCTCACCGGTGGCGGCTGGGCGCTGGGCCGGGGCATCGTCCCACCCCTGTGACCGCGACCCGGCCACAGGGGCCCACCGTCGGCGCGGCAGCATGGGGCGCATGCACCTGCCCCACGAAGTACCGCTGTTGCGCGCGAACGACGCGCTGGTCCTGCGGCCCTGGCGGCTCGACGACCTCCCGCTCGTGGAGGAGGCCGCGGGCGACCCGTACATCCCGCTGATCACCACCGTCCCCTCCGCCTATTCGTACGACGAGGGCGTGGCCTTCGTGCGGCGGCAGTGGGAGCGGACGACCGGCGGGACCGGCTACCCCTTCGTCATCGCCCGGGCCGACGACGACCGCGCCCTGGGGACCATCGGCCTGTGGGTGGGTGAGGTGGCGCAGGGGCGCGCCACTCTGGGCTACTGGGTGGCGGAGTCGGCGCGCGGGCACGGGGCCGCCTCTGCGGCGCTGCGGGCGGTGAGCGCCTGGGCCGCCGACGACTTGCGCATTCCCCGCCTCCAGCTCTTCGTCGAGCCGTGGAACACGGCGTCCTGCCGCACGGCGGAAGAGGCCGGGTTCGTGCGCGAAGGGCTGCTACGCAGCTGGCAGTTGGTGGGTACGGAGCGGCGCGACATGTACGTGTACGGGCGGGTGGGCGCCGCCGGGCCCGGCTGACGCCGGGCCACCCGTGTCGGCGCGGGGCGCCCGCACGCGTCTCGTCGCCCGACGCGCCGCAAACGTACCGCGCACGCGCGGGGTGGATATTCGGCCGACACATGCGGCTCCCACCAAAAGGAACATTCTTGGCCGTGCAGGCCGGAACATGGCATCCGCGCACCCGGGAGCCGGTTGAACATCCGGTTGACAAGACGGCAACCCCGGACAAACCCGTCGAGCACCGCCCGGCCAGTCTGGCTGATCCTCGACGGTGATCCATTGACTCGCCCATGTGTGCGATCTACGTTCCTGGGGTGCCCGACGCCGCCGTCACGGACTGCGGACGCACACAACAGCAAACGGCAACGACCTCCGGGTCCGCGGCAGCAGCGAGTCTCCGACGACCGAGCGCTCCCCCCACCCTGCGCTCCCCTCGCCACCGCACCCCATCCCCGCGGGTCCCCCTCCCTTTTTCTCCTCTCCCCCCATCTCCCCTCTTCTCCCATCAGTCTTCAAGCTGCCAGCGATTTCTTCCTGCGAGCGCGAAGGGGTGTGCACGTGACCACGGACCGGAGCATCGACTGGTCCCGCTGCGTCGTCGTAGTGGTGAGTCCCGATTCCTTTCTGCGCGGCGTCGGCCGCCGCGTCGTCGACGAAGTACTGAGTTGCGGATGCGAACAACTCGCCTCGCGTGTAGTCCAGCCCGGGAGCCTGCTCCTGGACACCATCTACGACGACCTGGCGCAGCGCCGCATCCACTTCGGCACCTACCGGTATCGCGCCATCGACACGCTGTACTCCCTGGGTCCTTCCCTGGCCCTGTTGTTGCGCGGTATGCCGCAGATCCACGGCCACTTCACCGCGCTCAAGGGGTCCGGGGCGCTGGAGCGGGCCTCCCCCGACTCCCTGCGGCTGCGGCTCGGCGCGGTGAACACGATCCTCGGGCTGCTGCACGCCTCCGACAGTCCCGAGGAGGCCGAGCTGGACTGGCGTACGTTCTTCGTGCGCGACCGGAACAACCACGGCCCGACCGACCTTCCGGACCACCCCGACGCGCTGTCCTCCCCCGGCGCGCGGGCCCTGGCCGCGCTCCTGGACCGGCCCGAGGGAGCGCGGGAGACGCGCGGCTTCCCCGAGGTGCGCGAGCAGCTGCGGCGCGCGCTCGTGGCCCACCTGTGGGAACTCCTGCCGCGCCCCGAGGCGGACGTCCTCGCGAGCGAACTGCTGGAGCCGCGGGAGCTGTCCGTGCTGCCCGACGCGCCGCTCGGCGACGACTTCCTCGCCCGCGTGGCTCACGGCCTGGACGGACACGCTGACCTGCTGCTGCGACGCGCCCTGACGTCCTCCTTCACCCCCGACCAACCGCCCCTGGACACCGAGCGGTTGTGGCGCGCGCTCGACGGCGCCGGCATCTCCGTCGACCCGTGGGCCCGCGCCGTGCTCACCACCTCGCAGCACTTCCCGCCACTGCGCCGGACGCCGTCCGTGCCCGTCGCCTCCCGCGCACCCGGCATCGTCGCGGAGCCGGTGCCCCATGCCTGACGCCGTGGCCGCGCAGCGGCTCACCAGCAGCGGCGAGCAGGTGCCTCCCGGCTTCCCGGACTGGGCGCGCCAGGAGCGCCTGCGCGTGCGCGCCACGCTGCTCGCCGAGCGGCCCGCCCCCTACCCGTGCCACTTCGGGACGATCGGCGAGACGGGCGGCGCCAACCACTACACGTACTGGGACCTGCACGGCGAGCAGGGGCGGGAGGCGGACGCCGTCGCGGCGGACCTCCGCGCCTTCGTCGAGCACCAGCGCGAGCGGCCCGCCGAGCGGCTGTCCCTGCTGCTGCTCGTCGGACCGCCGGAGCCCGGCCGGGACTTCGTCTGGTACCGGTCCCGGTTCTGGGACGTGCTGTCCGCGCTGCACTCCCGCGACCCCGGTCCGCGCCCCGAGGGCGTGCCCTCCGACCCCGACGACCCGCTGTGGGAGTTCGCCTTCGCCGGCGAACCGCTCTTCGCCTTCGGGACCTGCCCGGCGTACGGCCCCCGGCGCAGCCGGGCGCTCGGTGAGTCGCTGGTGATCGGCGTGCAGTGCCGGAGCGTCTTCCGGACCATCAGCGGGGCCACGGACGCCGGTCGCGCGGCCAAGCGGCGCATCCGCCGCAGCCTCGCGGAGTACGAGGACGTGCCCCTGCTCTCCGACGCGGGGGACGGCCTCGGCTCCACCACGCACAAGTGGAAGCAGTACTTCCCCGACGTGGACGGCGCACCTCTCCACGGCACCTGCCCCGTGCACCGGGAGGGCGCGTGACACCCGCGACACCGGCGACGGCCGGTACGACGACTTCCGTGCAGCACGCCGACCCGGACCGCGCCACCCATCTGCTCGTCGACGAGGCCCTCCCCGCCGACTGGCCCGACCGGACCTTCCTGACGTCCCCGGCCTGGCTGGCCATGATGGGCGACCGGCCGCCCGGCCGGGGCCTGTTCTTCCGCCTGACGCGCGGCGGGCGCACCCTCGCCGCGACGACCGGGTACCTCGTCGAGGACCCCGACTGCTACGAGTCGTTCAACCCCCACGACCTGCTCTGGCGCGACCCGCCGGTCTTCCCCGACCAGCCGCCGCCCACCGGGCCGGCGCCGGAGCGCACCGCGTCCTTCCCCTGCCTGGTGCTCGTCCAGCCCGGATACGACTGCGCCGTCCTCACCGAAGGGCCACCGGACACCGCCGCACACCGGGTGCGCGAACTCCTCGACGCCGTCACCGACTGGGCGCGGCGGGCCGGTGCGGTGCGCGCGGCCGTGCTGTACGCCTCCGGTGCCGCCCTCACCCGGGCACTGGACGACGCCCCCGCGTGGCACCGGCACCCCGGCACCGTACGGTCGGTGCTGGACCTCCCGGAGGGCGTGTCGGGCGCGGACGGCTTCGACGCGTACGTGGCGGGGCTGACCAAGACCAGTCGCCAGAAGGTGCGTTGGGACCTGCGGGACCTGTCCCGGGCCGGGGTCCGCACTGCCCTGGCCGACGCCGCCGCACCCGGGGACCACGAGGTCGCACTGCGCATGAACCTCATCGGCAAGTACGGCGGCTACAGCCACCGCGACGTGGAGCGCGCTCGGCTGGACCGGCTGCTGGCCCTCTACCCGCCGGACCGGTTCCGGCTCTTCCACTGCACCTCGGCCCGCGGCGACGTCGTCGGCTTCAGCCTCTTCCTCACCCACCACGACCAGTGGCACGTCTTCTGGTGCGGGTTCGACTACGCCGATCCCGCCTCCCGCGGGACGTACTTCGACGCCATGTTCTACGCGCCCGTCCGCGCCGCCCTCGCCGAGGGGGTGCGCAGCATCGACTACGGCCTGGGCTACGAGCGGAGCAAGAAGTGGCGCGGCTGCCACGGGGCGCGGCGCGACCTGTGGACCACCGACCTGACCGATTCCGCCCCCGGACCGCGACGCGAGCCACCCACCCGACGGGAGCCCGGGGGCAGGGCCCCGCACCCCGACTCCCCCTCCGACCAGCACCGGCTGGAGCACGGCTGACTGGAGACCGCACGTGACAGTGACCCGACCGCACCACACCGACGGGCCGACCGCCCCCGTCGCCGATCCCCGCCAGAGCGCCCTGATCGACGAACTCTTCGCCACCGGATACGACTTCGTCACCGGCGTCCCCGACTCCTTCCTCTCCGGCTTCCTGACCGCCCTGGCCGCCCACGAGCGCGCCGCCGAGTGCTACCTGCCCGGCACCCGCGAGGACAACTGCGTGGGCATGGCCGCAGGCGCGTACCTCGCGGGCGCCTCACCACTGGTCTTCATGAAGAGCGCCGGCCTGGGCACCTGCGTCGACGCGCTCACCAGCCTGGCCATCGTCTATCGCGTCCCGCTGGTGCTGCTGGTCTCCTGGGCCGGGCACGACGGCCGGGACGTGCCCCACCACAACGTCATCGGCGAGCCCGCCCCCGCCGTGCTGCGCGCCCTGGGCATCCCGTCGCTGCGCTGCCGCTTCGGCGACTTCCAGGGCATCGCGGCACAGCTGCGCGGGGCCCGGGAACAGGCGGCCCTGGTGGGCGGCCCCGTGGCCGTGCTGTGCGCACCGGAAGGAGAGTGACACCGTGCTCGACCGCGACGAGACGCTCACCGCCGTCGCCCGCGCCGCCGACGGGGCGGGTGCGGCCCTCTTCGTCGGCAACGGGCTCAACCCCCGTGCCCTGTACGCCAGGGCGGACCGCGACGAGAACTTCTACATGATGGGCAGCATGGGCCTGGCCCTGCCGCTCGCCCTGGGGTTCGCACGCCGCTCGGGCCTGCCCGCCTTCGCCGTCGAGGGCGACGGGAACGCCCTGATGGGCCTGTCCGCACTCCCCCTGGCCCCGCTCGCGCGCGGCACGCTGGTGCACGTCGTCCTGGACAACGGGGAGTACGAGAGCACCGGCGGCCAGCCCTCGCCCGCGCCGTCCTTCGACTTCCCCGCGGCCGCCCGCGCCGCCCGCTACGCCACCGCCGTGTCGGTGTCCGCGCCCGACGAACTGCAAGCGGCCCTCAGCGCGGCCGCCGGGGCGCGGCGACCTGCCTTCGTGCACGTGCGCACCGCGCCCGACACCGGGCCGAAACCACCCCGGGTGCCCTACCACCCGGCCGAGATCACCACCCGGTTCACCGCCCGCTTCCGTACCGGCCGGGCCTGACGAGACGGAGTGTGTCCATGAACGACCTGCGCATCGGCGTGGGGGTGCACAGCCCCATCACCGCGCTGCTCGCCGAGGAAGCCGGTGCCGACGTGCTGTGGCTCGGCAGCCTGGAGATGTCCACCAGTCGCGGCGTGCCGGACCGGGAGGTGCTCGAACCGCACGAGATCGCCGACCTCATCCGCTCCGTGCGGGCGGTCACCTCGCTGCCGATCTACGTGGACGCCGACACCGGCCGGGGCAGTGACGAACTGGCCGTGCTGGCGACGAAGTTGTTCGAGGAGGCGGGTGCCGACGCAATCTGCGTGGAGGACAACCTCTACCCCAAGCGCAACTCGCTGGACGACCGCTTCGGCGGCCGGGAACTGCTCGACCCCGAGGCGTTCGCGGGCCGGATCTCGGCGATGGTGGCGGCCAGGCGCTCCCTCAAGGTGATCGCCAGGACCGAGGCCCTGGTGGCGGGGATGGGCGCGGGCGAGGCCGTGGACCGGCTGCGGCGGTACGCGGACGCGGGCGCCGACGCGCTGTTCGCGCAGGCCAACCGGGCCAGCGCCGACCAGTTGCTGACGGTGGTGGAGCAGGCGGCGAAGCTGCGCCCGCTCGTCCTCGCGCCCACCGCCCTGCCGGGGACCGGGGCGGAGGCCTTCGCCGAGCACGGGCCGGTGACGGTGATCTTCGCGAACGTGGTGATGCGCAGCCTGGTGGAGCAGACGTCCCGGGTGCTGCGCGAGGTGGTGGCGACCCGCCGCCTGGACTCGGTGTCCCACCAACTGTCTCCCGTGGAGCGGCTGTTCGAGCTGTCGGAGCGTTCGGGCGCGGGCGGCGAGGAGGCCCGTACCGGGTCGGGCGCGGCAGTCGAGGACCCGGCGCGGGCGGAGTCCGGGCTCGACGCGCGGGAGCGTGCCCGGGTGGCGATGGCCGAGGCCGCCTTCGACTACTGCGCGGGCGGCGCGGGCGACGAGTCGGGGCTGCGGCGCAACGTGGAGCGCCTCGACGCGCTCACCGCGACGCCCCGGGTGCTGCGCGACGTGTCGCGGCGCTCCACCGGTGTCGAGGTGCTGGGCCGCCGGCTCGCCGCACCGCTGCTCGTGACGCCGATGGGGTTGCAGGCGCTGTGCCACCCGGACGCGGAGGCGGCCACGGCGGGTGCGGCGGACTCCCTCGGGCTCGGCTTCACGCTGTCGATGTTCGGCTCGCGCCCGGTGGAGGAGGTGGCCCGCTGCGCGCCCGGCCTGTGGCAGCAGCTGTACCTGCTGCGGGAGCGCTCGGTGAGCTGGTCGGTGCTGCGCCGGGCCGAGGAGGCCGGGGCGGGCGCGATCGTGTGCACGGTGGACGTGCCGGTGGTCGGGCGGCGCGACCGGGACGCGCGCAACGGCTTCCGCAGGTTCGACGCCGCGCCGCCCGCGCTGGTGCGCGACCCGTGCTTCCTCGACCTGCTGGAGCACCGCAGGCGGGACACGCCGTCGCTGACCGCGGCCGGACTGGTGTCGCAGTTGTTCCCCGACCCCTCGGTGTCCTGGGCGGACCTGGCGGCCCTGCGCTCGCGGACCCGGCTGCCGCTGGTCGTCAAGGGCGTGCTGCACCCCCATGACGCGGTGCGGGCCGTCGACGCGGGGGCGGACGCCGTGCAGGTCTCCACGCACGGGGGCCGACAGTCCGACCGGCACCTGGCGGCGGTGGACGCGCTGCCGGGCGTGGTGGACGCGGTGGGCGACCAGGTGCCGGTGCTCTTCGACTCGGGGGTGCGCAGCGGGGCGCACGTCGCCACGGTCCTCGGCCTGGGCGCGCGCGCCGTCCTGGTGGGCCGCCCCGTGCTGTGGGGCCTGGCGTCGGGCGGCCGGGAAGGCGCCGCGCGGGCCCTGGAGACCATCGTGACCGGCCTCGACCACTCCATGGCCCTGCTCGGCGCGCCCTCGGTCGCCGACCTGGGCCGGGAACCGCAGCGCACGAAGGAGCTGACGTGACTCCGCCGACCGGATCGACCACCACGACCCAAGGACCTGGCGTGACTCCACCGACCACATCGAGCACCACGGCCCAAGGAGCTGACGTGACGTCGTCGACCGCATCGAGCACCACGGCCCACCGGCACTGGGACGAGGTCTGGAAGAGCGAGGAGGGCCGCAGGGACTGGTCCGCGGTGGATCCGTGGGTGGCCGGCACGGTCGGGCTGCTGCGGCGGCGCGGGGTACGCGACGTGCTGGACCTGGCCTGCGGGGTGGGGCGGCACGCGGTGTTCCTGGCCGGTGAGGGCTTCGACTCCTGGGCGGTGGACGCCAGCGACACCGCGGTGCGCGAGACCGTGGCGGCGGCCGGGCGGGCCGGCGTGCGGGTCGAGCCGAGCGTGGGCCCGATGACGCGACTGCCGTACGAGGACGCTTCGTTCGACTACGTCCTGGCGTACAACGCGATCTACCACGGGGACCGGGACGCGGTGCGGGCGACCGTGCGGGAGATCCACCGGGTGCTGCGTCCCGGGGGCCTGTACCAGCTGACGATGCTCTCGCGGCGCAACGCCGGCTGCGGTCGGGGCGAGGAGGTCTCCCCCGGCACGTTCGTCCAGCCGGGGGCGGCCGACGACAAGGTGCACCCGCACTTCTACTGCGACGCGGCGGAGCTGGTCGCCCTGAACGAGCCCGCACAGCTGCTGCGGGCCCACGACGAGGAGCACGCCTCCCCCGGGTCGTACCACTGGCACTGCCTGTTCGAGGCTCCCGGGGAGGCAGGGGGCACCGGATGACGGACGGTCGGCGGTCCGCGCTGGTCGAGCGGCTGACCCGGCCCGCCCAGCTGCGGCCGTTCCGGGGGCGCGACTTCCGGCTGCTGTGGTCGGGGTTCGCGGTGTCGCTGCTGGGCGACGGCATGATGTTCGTCGCGCTGCCGTGGCTGGTGCTGTCGCTGAGCGACACCACGGCGGCCCTGGCGGGCATCGGCATCGCGATGGCGCTCGCCGCGCTCCCGGCCGCACTGCTCGCCGGTACGTGGGTGAACCGCTACGGCGCCCGTCCGGTGATGCTGGCCGGCGACCTGCTGCGGGCGGTGGTGCTCGCGGTGGTCGGGTTCCTGGGCGTGACGGACCGGCTGGAGACGTGGCACCTGTACGCGGGCCTCGCGGTGTTCGCCGCGGCCGAGGCCGCGTTCGTGCCCGCCTTCAACACCATGGTGCAGTCGCTGGTGCCGGCCGAGGACCTGGTCGGGGCGAACTCCGCCGACCAGGTCGTACGGCCCCTGATGTGGCGCCTGATCGGCCCGGCCGCGGGCGGCGCGCTGGTCGCCCGCTCGGGCGCGGACTGGGTGTTCCTGGCGGACGCGCTGACGTTCGTGGTGTCGTTCGTGTTCCTGCTGAGGGTGGGCGCCGAGCGGCGCAGCCCGGGGCAGGAGGCACCGGCCGGGCTGCTGGCCGAGAGCGTGGACGGGTTCCGGTACGTGTGGCGGCACAAGTGGCTGCTGTACGCGTTCGCCGCCGGGGCAGTGACCGTGGTGTGCGTGATGGGCCCGTGGAACGTCCTGGTCCCCTACCTGCTGCACGAGGACGGCGAGCACGGCGCGCAGACGTACGGCCTGGTCCTGGCCGTCGGCGGTGTCGGCCAGATCGCCGGGGCGCTGCTGGTGGGCGGCCGGTCGCTGGACCGGCGCACCCTGGTGTGGCTGTACCTGGCCTGGGGCGCGATGGCGGGCGGCCTGGCCGGGTTCGTCTTCGACGCGTCGCTGGCACCCGCCCTGATCGGCAGCTTCGTCATCAACGCGGCGCTGGCGGTGTCGGCGGTGCTGTGGGGCGCGCTGCTGCAGAGCGCGGTCCCGCGGACGTACGTGGCCCGGATGTTCGGCATCGACTGGGCGCTCTCCCAGGTTCTGGTCCCCCTCTCGTACGCGCTGACCGGCGCGTTCGCCTCGATGACCTCCACCGACTCGACCCTTCTCGCCGCCGCCGTGGGCGGGCTGGTCTGCGTACCGGCCGTGCTCGTCCTGCGGCAGGCGCGGCACGTCCCGGAGATGAGGAACCCGTGAGCGACGACCAGCTCCGCGCAGGTGGCGGCACCGCCGCCCTGCTCGACCGCTTCGACTGGCCCGAGGGGAGCGGCGTCCTGCTCGCCGGGTCCACGGCCGAGGGCGTGGCGATGCCCGGCTCCAACGTGAACGTGCTGGTGCTGGACGCGCCGGTGGACTGGAGCCCGGACCCGGGCTCGCTGCTGCGGCCCATGGGCCTGGCGCGCAACCACCTGTGCGGCGAGGACCCCGTGGTCAACATGGATGTGCTGCGCTCCGGTCCGCTGCACGACCTGGCCGCGCTCGCCGCGGGCATGGCGCGGGTGGCCGACCCCTCGGTGCCCGACCTCGAACTGCCCGTCCTGGACGTCCTGGAGATCCGCTTCCTGGCCCGGCTGCGCGGCGGCACGGTGGTGCGGGGCGGGCCCGTCGTGGAGCGGTGGCGGGCCCGGGCCGAGGTCCGCTGGCTGCCCGTCTTCCACTGCGCGACCACCTTCCTGACCGCCGGGCACTACCGGGCCAAGGCGGAGACCGCGCTGGCCGCCGGGCTCGACCTGGACGCGTCGGTGCTCTACCGGCTGGCGGCGGAGCACCTGCTGGTCAGCGCCCTGGCGGCGCACGGGCGGGTGCTGCACGAGGTGAAGAACCTGGGGCGCAACGTCGGCGCGGTCCTGGCCCAGGGGGGCGGTCCGGAGACGCTGTTCGCGTCGGCGGGCGGCCTGCTCACCCCCGCCGACGGGCCCGGGCCGGCGCTGTTCGCCCACTACGACGCCCACGCCGCGGCCCTGCTGAGCGCCCTCCCCCACACCCCTCACGGCCCCGCCGCCGTCGCCTACCTGGCGGGGCAGGGCATCGAGATCCCCCACGAGGAGGCGGCATGACCACCACCGTACGGGCCCCCGAACTGCCCACCGCCGTGCGCGACGTCGTCGACGGCCTGGCCGCGCTGCCCGGGGTGCGCTCGGTGCGCATCGCGGGCTCGCGCGCCCGGGGCAGGCCCACCGGGCCCGACAGCGACTGGGACGTCCTGGTGTACGCGGACGGGGTGCCGCCCCGTGCGCAGTTGCGGCGGCTGGCCGGGGCGGGGCCGGGTGACCCGTTCGACGTGGAGACCGCCAACGGCGGGCACCCCTTCGAGGAGACGGAGTTCAGCGTCCCGGCCTCGCCGCGCATCGACGTGTGCCTGCGCCCCCTCGCGCACCTCACCCAGGAACGAGCCCGGGCCGCCCGGGGCGCGTTCGCCCTGTACGCGTACCCCAAGACGGCCGGGGGCGTCCCCTCGTACCTCCTGCTCGCCGAGGCGGCCCTGTCGGCGCCCGTGGCCGGTGACGTCGAGGCGCCCGGCTGCCCCGGGGTGCTCGTGGACGCCGCGGTCCCGTGGTGGCGCGGCCGGGCCTCGTGCGCGCTGCTGCTGGCGCTGGACCACCTGCGGGCGGGCGAGCGCGTCGGCGCGCTGGAACACGTCCTCGCCGCGGCGGCGTCCGTCGCGCACGCCCGGCTCATCGGGCGGGGCGACTGGTACCCGATCACCAAGCGGTTCCTGGACGAGGCCGCGGCCCTGCCGCCACCGGCCCGCGAGCGGCTGGCCGGGCTCAGCCCGGCGGGGCTCACGGAGGCCGAGGTGCGCGGGCTCGCCGGCGACCTGGGCGTCGAGGTGGAGGACGGCCTCGACTGGCTGGCCCGGGGCGAGCACCTCGGGCCGGGAGGGGCGGGCGGCGGCTGATCCGGGAGGAGGACCCGGCCGACCGGGCGCCCGCGCACGGCAGTGCAGTACGGAAGTACCGACAGAAAGGCGTGCACCATGTCCGACGTACGGCTCTACGACTGCGACACGCACTTCACCGACCACCTCCCCGGGCTCTGGTCCGCGATCGGCTTCCCGGCCGACGAGACCCCCGAGGTGGTGACCGCGCAGGGGACGACGCGGCTGCGGCTCGGCGGCCGGCTCTTCCCCCGGCCGGACGGTCCCGGCCACGGCAACCCCAAGGGCCTGGGCCATCTGATCGGCCCCGGCGAGGACGACGACCGGGCCGCCTTCATGGCCAAGCACGACATCGCGGCGGCCGTGCTCCAGCCCGGGTTCGTCGGGCTCTCCGTCCAGGCCGTCGCCGACGCGGGCGCCAGGCGGCGGCTGTTCGACGGCTACAACGAACTGGCCGCACGCTCCTGCGCCGCCTCGCCGCTCGCCCTGAAGTGGGCGTTCCTGGCGTCCGTGGAGGACCCGGAGCACAGCGAGGAAGCGCTGCGCCGGTACGCGCAGGACGAGAACCTGGTCGCGGTCGTGGTCCGCCCCACCGGCCGCACCCCTTCCGTACGGCTGCGCTCCCCGGCCGTCACGCCGCTCCTGGAGACCACCGCGCGCCTGCGACTGCCCCTGATGGTGCACGGGGGCACCGGCTGCTACCAGTGGTCGCCACTGGCCGAGGCGTACGAGGACTACGCGATGACCCACGCCTTCGGGCACATGGGCGAGCACATGGTCGCCTTGGCCGACCTGGTCACCCGGCCCGACGGGCTGCCCGACGGACTCGGCGTGGTCATGCTGGAGTCCGGAATCACCTGGATCCCCAGCGTGCTGGGGCGGCTCGCCTCCCATACGCGCCGGCTCGGCGACGGCGCCGAGAGCCCCCTGGAGGTCTTCCACCGGCACTTCGCCGTCGTGCCCGACCCCGACGAGGAACACGTGGAGTGGGCCGTGGAGCAACTGGGCGCGCACTCGGTGCTGTTCGGCTCGGACTACCCGCACTGGGACACCGTCGAGGCGGGCGGCTGGCTCGAACGCTTCTCCCCCTTGTGCCCGCCGGACCAACTCGCCGCCAACACCGACCGGTTCGTCCCCGCGCTGAGGGGGGCGACGGCATGAGCGCGCCCCGCGACCGGCACCCCGCCGAGACCGCCGCGCACGCGACCGGGCGGCCCGTGCGCATCCTCGTCGTGGGCTGCGGCGACCTGTCCACCCGCGTCCTGCACGGCCTGACGGCCACCGGCCAGGCCCGGCACCTGGGGCTCCTCGGGCGCGACGCGGAGGCGGTCGTGCGCACGGCGAACATGGTCTCGCTCGCCGCCACCCAACTGGGCCGCTCCTGCCCCGTCGACCCGTTCGTGCGGGACCTCGACGACATCGCCGGGACGGCCGAGGCCATCAGCGCCTTCGCGCCCGACGTCATCTTCACGGCGGCCAGCCGCCAGTCCTGGTACGTCATCTCGGAGCTGCCCACCGAGCACTACGCCCGGGTCAGCGCCGCCCACTTCGGCCCGTGGCTGCCCATGCACCTGGACCCGGTGCTGAAGCTGATGCGGGCGGTACGGGCGTCGGGCACCGACGCGGTCGTGGTCAACGCGGCCTACCCGGACGCGGTGCACCCGGCGCTCGCCGGGGCGGGCCTGAGCCCGGACCTGGGCATCGGGAACGTCGCCAACTCGGTGCCCGCGCTGCGCACCATCGCGGCCCGGGAACTGGGCTGCGCTCCGCAGGAGGTCCAGCCCCGCTTCGTGGCCCACCACTTCGTGGGCCACCGGCTCTCGCGCGCCGGGGACAGCGGCGGAGCCGCGTACGACCTGTCCTTCTGGCGGGACGAGGAGGACGTCACCGGGCGGCTGGACACCGACGAGGTGTTCCGGGCCATGCGCACCGACTACCGGCGCATCGGCGGTCGCGAGGGCCAGCTGATGACGGCGGCGTCGGCGCTCGGCGTGCTGGAGTCCCTGGCGACCGGCGCGGACGTGACCGCGCACGTGCCGGGCTGGCACGGGCTGCCCGGCGGCTACCCGGTGCGCATGACCGCCGGGGGCAGCCGCCTCGACCTGCCGCCGGGGCTGAGCGAGCGTGCGGCGGTGGAGATCAACCGGGACGGCCAGCGCCACGACGGCATCGCCGCGATCGCGGACGACGGCCTGGTGGAGTTCACCGACGAGTCCGTGCAGATCATGCGCGACGAACTGGGCTACACCTGCAAGGAGTTGGCGCTCGCCGACGTGGAGGAGGCGGCCACCGAGCTGACCGCGCGGTACGCCGCGTGCGTGAGCCGGTGACCGGCCGCCCGCGCGAGGTCCTGGTCCTCGACCACATCGGCTACGGCTACTACCGGGACACCGACGGCCGCGCCTTCCTGCCCGCCCCGGACAACCGCGTCCGCCTGGTGACCGACCTGCGCAAGCTGGATCAGGCCCGGGGCGACGAACTGGCGGCGGTGGTCGGCATCCCGCGGGGCGACGAGGACCTGCTGGAGTCGGCGGCGCTGTTCCACCACACGGCGTCCGGCCACCCGGTGGACCGCGTGGTCGCGATCAGCGAGGGGCTGCTGCTCAGCGCCGCCAGGCTGCGCGACAAGCTGGGCGTGCCCGGGCCCACCGAGGCGCAGGTCCTCGGCTACCGCGACAAGGTCACGATGAAGGAGCGGCTGCGGGAGTTCGGCGTACGCGTACCGGAGTTCGCGCCGTTCACCGTGGAAGCGGCCGAGCGGCTGCTCGCCCGGCACGGCCGGGTGGTGGCCAAACCGCGGCGCGGCGAGAGCTCGGCGGGCATCGCCTTCCTCGACAGCGCCGAGGACGTCCGCCGGTTCGCCGCCCACAGCGGGGCGGGACCGGAGGCGTACGAGGTCGAGGAGCGGATCGAGGGCACCCTCTTCCACATCGACAGCGTAGTGCGCGACGGCGTGCCGCTCGCGGCGACGGCCGGCCGCAGCGTGGAGGAGACGACCTCCTACCGCCACCTGGGCCCGTTCCGCGACGTCGGGGTGGGACCCGGCGGCACGCTGGACCGACTGCTGGCCTTCAACCGCGAAGTCCTTTCCTGCTACCCGGACTTCAGCGGCGTGACGCACCACGAGGTGTTCCTCAACGACGACGAGGTGTGCTTCTGCGAGCTGGGTGGCCGGCCGGGCGGCGGCGGCATCATCCCCGGCTTCCGCTCGCGCACCGGCGTCAACCTGGACGAGGTGGCCGTCCTGGCCCACCTGGGCGACGACATCCCCGCCCCCGGCGCGCCCGCGGAGCACCTGACCGGCTACGCCCTGGTGTACGCGGCTCCGGGCCGCCTCGCGGCCGACCCGACGCCCCCGGCTGCGGACTGGATCCTCGACGTCCAGACGCGGTTCCGGGTCGGCGACCTGATGCCCGAGCCGGCCGGCTGGAACCAGGCCGCCGTGACGGTGACCGTGCGCGGTACGACGGAGGAGGAAGTGACGGCCCGGCTCGACGAGGTCATCGGACAGGCGCTGGAGCGCCTCGGAACGCCCACGGACGAAGGGACGGGGGAGCAGTGACGGACACCGAGCGGCTGGCGCTCGACCTGGCGCGGCGGGCGGCGGCCGAGATCCGCGACACCGCCCGCGGCGCCTACCGGGTCAGCGAGAAGAGCGGCCCCGGGGACCTGCTGACCGAGGCGGACCTCAGGGCGGAGATGGCCATCAGGGACCTGCTGCGCGAGGCGAGGCCGGGGGACGCGGTGCTGGCCGAGGAGTCCGGGTTCCGTCCGGGGAGCACCGGGGTCACCTGGATCGTGGACCCGCTGGACGGCACGGCGAACTTCGTGCGGGACTCGCCGCACTACGCGGTGAGCGTCGCCGCGCAGAGCGGGGAGCGCTGCCTGGCGGCGGCGATCGTGCGCCCGGCGGACGACCAGTGGATGGCGCTGCGGGAGGGCGCGGTGGAGGACCACTGCGCGCCACCACCGCCCGCCGCCGGGCCGCCCCGCGTCGCGGTGGCGCTGCCGTACGGGGAGGAGGAGCTGGAGGAGGCGCGGACGATGCTGGGCCTGGCCGGGGAGCGGTACGCGATCCAGCGCACCGGGTCGGCAGCCTGCGACCTGCTGCGGGTGGCCTCGGGCACGCTGGACGCGCACGTGGCGGTGGCGCTGCCGTGGTGGGACACGGCGGCGGGCCACGCACTGGTCCGGGCGGGCGGCGGTACGGTGGCGCGGCTGCGGTCACCGCGCGGCACCCGGGTCGACGTCTCCGGACGCCCCGGCGCCGTACGGGAGTTGGCGGCGCTGCTCGCGCACGGCGCCCGGGTGAGGGAGGCGGCGTGAGCGCCCGTGGGGGCGTGAGCGCCCGTGGGTGAGCGTCCCGTCCTGCTCCTGGTGCTGAGCCGGCGGCACCGCTTCACCCGGCACGTCCAGGAGCGTCCGGACATCGAGACCGTACTGCTGCGGCCCGAGGGGTCGACCGTCGAGGCGCCGCCCGGCGGGCACGTCTTCACCCTGCCCGCCGGGCAGCCCCCTCGGGCGCAGGCGGCGCGCCTGCGGTCCTGGCTGGACGAACGGGCCCTGCCCCGCCCGAACCGGTTCTGCAACCCGGACGAGTCGGCACAGGCCCCGGCGCACGCCTTCGCCGCGGCGGCGGGGCTGCCGCACCTCAGCCCCGGTCAGGTGCGCGCGGCGACGGACAAGCTGGCGATGAAGGAACTGTTCGCGGCGGCAGGGCTTCCCGCCGCGCGTCACCGCCGGATCACGACGGCGGCGCAGGCCGGGGACTTCGCGCGGGAGACCGGCGGGCCGGTGGTGGTGAAACCGGCCGTGTCGGGGTCGTCGAGGGACGTCTGGAAGGTGGACGGCGGCGACTTGTCCGCACTGGACCACGCGCTGCGCGACGGGGCGGACCGCGCGTGGCTCGCGGAGGAGTACGTCCCCGGCACCGAGCACCAGCTGTGCGCGCTGGTGCACGAGCACGAGGTCCTTGACGCGTACGTCGCGGTGAACCCGGCCCCCGTCCTCGACGCGCAGCGGGGTGCCATGAACGCCGACATCACGCTGGCGCCCTCGGAGCGGGCACCGGTGGAGGCGCGCGCGGTGGCGCAGGGCCTGGTGAAGGCCCTCGGCCTCGAACACGGCTATCTGCACGCGGAGTTCTTCGTCAGACCCGACGGGTCGTTCGTCATGGGCGAGGTGGCCGCGCGCATCGGCGGCGCCGAACTACCCACGAGCCACGGGCTGTCGCGCGGGTTCGACATGCTGGCGGCGACGGCGGACGTCTACACGGGACGACGCCCCGAACTGACGTACACCCGCGACGGTTCGGCCGGTCACCTGCTGCTGCCGGTCCGCCCCGGCCGGGTCCGCGCGGTGTCGGCACCGGACGAACTGACGCGCCTACCGGGGGTGGTGTCCGCCGAGGTCACCGCCCGCCCCGGCGACGTCCTCGCCCGCCCGCTCACCTCCAGCGCCTCCACCGGAGTGGTGCACGTCGAGGGCCCGGACTCGTCCGTCGTACGGGAGCGCATGGAGGAGGTCCTGTCGCGATTCCGCCTGGAGGTGACGGCGGAGGCCGCCTAGGATCGCGGATTCGTGCTCCGATCACTGCCCGCGTCCCGCACGTACCACTGCCCGTGTCCCGTTCATCAAGTTCCAGATACTTCCGACAACCCAGACCGACCGAACAACCGAACCACGAAGGGCCCGTCATGGTCGCCAGCGTCGTCGTCCTCTCCGACATCCACGGTGTGCTCCCGGCACTGGAGGCGGTGCTGGCGGAGCCCGAAGTGCGCGACGCCGAGCTGATCGTGGTGACCGGCGACCACGCGGCCGGGCCCCAGCCGGTGGAGGTCCTGGACCGGCTGCGCGCGCTCGGCGACCGGGCGGTACTGGTACGCGGCAACGCGGACCGCGAGCTCGCCGCGATCGCCCGCGGCGAGGGCCCGCCCGAGGACGAGGCCTGGGCGATCGACCTGTGGGCGGCGGCGCGGCTGCGCCCGCAGGACGTCGACCTGCTGGCCTCGCTCCCCCACCCGGTGACCCTGGACGTGGACGGCTTCGGCACGGTCGTCTTCTGCCACGGCACCCCGCGCGACGACGACGAGGTGGTCCTGGTCGACACCCGTCTGGAGCGCTGGGAGGAAGTGTTCGCCGACCTCCCCGACGAGGTGCGCACGGTGGTGTGCGGGCACACCCACATGCCCTTCGTACGCCTGGTCGACGAGCGCCTGGTGATCAACTCGGGCAGCCTCGGCATGCCGTACGGCCGCGCCGGCGCGTCCTGGGCGGTGCTGCGCGAGGGGCAGGTCCAACTGCGCCACACCCCGTTCGACCTGGACGACGCGGTGGAGCGGGTAGTGAAGGACTCGGGCTTCGACGGCTGCCGCGACTGGGCGGAGCACTACATCAGGGCGGTGACGACGGACGCGGAGGCGGTGCGGACGTTCGGGCCGCGGGACGGGCGGTAGGGGCGTCTATTGGCGGGTGGCGTGCCAGTCGCTACGGAGTGTGATGGATTGATCGCTCCTGACGAGGCTCGGCGCGGGCCGGGGTAGGTGGACGCGTCACAGGGTGATGCGGCGGTGTCCTCCTTCGGCTCCGCGCTGCTCTCTTCTGGCGCTGCCCCGGGCCAGCGGTGGGGGTCGAGGGTGAGGGGACACCCCTCCCGTACCGGCCATGCCTGCCGGTACGGGGCCGTCGTACGAAAGCCGGAGAGAAGCTGTGCCCCATTCCCATCCGTTCCTGAGGACCCGTGCCCTGCGCGGCGCGCTCGTCGCCCCGCTCGCCGCCCTCTCGCTCACCGCCGTGGCCGTCAGCCCCGCGCTCGCCGCCGGAGACGAGCCGCGACCGGACAGCCCTGCCGCCGCGCCTTCGGAGCCGGCCCCTGCCGACCCGCCGCCCGCGGCCGGTGGTGAGACACCCACGCCACCCAGCAACTCTGCTCCGGGCGTCCGGCCGGACAGTGACGAAGTCACTCCGCTGGAGATCACCGAGGTCATCGTCAATCACAAGCGGGACGGCAGCGTGAACGTGCTGATAGCCGGGACCGGCCAGCCCGGTGCGACTATCGTCTCCGGGCCAGAGCGCAAGACCTTGCTCCCCGTCCCGAGCAACGGCACCTTCACGAACATCGGGACCTGGGTCGACCTCAGCGAGGACGAGGAACTGCTCTTCGCCCAGAACATCGGAACCACCAAGACCGAGCTGAAGCCGGTGCCCACGCAGAACATCAAGCTGCGGGCGCCCTCTTTCTACAACCTCAAGGAAGGCGCCACCGTACCCACCGATCACAGGTTTCAGGGCACCTCTGGCGAGAGCACCATCGTCGAGGTGACGTTCAACGGCGAGGATCCGCGCAGCCTCCCGGTCGGACGCAGCGGCTCATGGTCGACGACCCGCGAAGGACAGGAGCCAGGACCGCTCGTCATCAAGGCCACCAACACCCTCGAACTCAACGGCCAGACCCTGCGCGCCGAGAGCGTAGAGCGACGGGTCACGGTCGAGGGCGCCGAGGAGCCGACCGGCACGCTCAAGGCCGAGGACCTGGCCGAGTCGGTCACCTCCGACTTCGACGGGGACGACAAGGCCGACCTGGTCGCCCGCAACGACGCCGACGGCAAGCTGTACCAGTTCAAGGGCAAGGGCGACGGCACCTTCGAGCAGGGCAGCGTCCTGTACGACACCTGGGAGTACGACCACACCGCCGCCGGCGACTTCAACGGCGACGGCAAAGCCGACATCGTCGCCACCGACGGCACCAAGGCCTGGCTCTGGCGCGGCAACGGCGACGGCACCTTCACCAAGGACACCAAAGCCCTCACCAACTGGCCCGCGCACCTGCAGCAGGTCAGCGGCGGCGACTTCGACAACGACGGCATCGCCGACATCGCCGCCGTCAACACCAACGAGAACAAGGCCTACCTCTGGCGCGGCATCAAGGGCGACTCCGGGAACCCCTTCGCCCCGCCGCAGTACCTCACCAACTGGGGCAACTTCACCCAGGCCACCGCAGGCGACGCCGACGGCGACGGCACCAGCGACATCATGGCCCTCGACCCCAAGGGCGTACTCAAGGTCTGGATCTCCAACGGCGACGTGACCAACAACCCCTTCAAGGCCCCCGTCACCGTCATGCCGTTCGGCCAGCACCAGCACCTGACCCTCGGCGACCACGACGGCGACGGCAAGGCCGACGTCCTCGCCGTCGACACCGAGGCCGGCGAGATCAAGACCTACCAGTCCAACGGCACCCCCGGTACGAGCATGCTCACCACCCCCAAGACCGTCGAACTCACCATCCCCGCACCCGAGGATGCGCAGGAGTAGTCCGCGACGCAGCCCGCAGTGCCACGCACCCTGTCGCCCCCGTCCTCGTGGGACGGGGGCGACAGGGCGAAGCCACGGCTCAGCCGGCCGCCTTCTGGCACAACACGATGGGCTTGGCCTTCGTACGGTTCCCCTGAGCGTGCGCGTACCAGCCGGTCGCGTCCGCCGTGGGGCCGGTGGAGACGAACAGCGAACTGCTGCCGACGCCGTCGGTGACCTCGTAACTGCCGCCCACCACCAGGTCCCCCGGCTTGCAGTGGGCTTCGGTCACGGCCTTCCCGCGCGAGGACGCCTCGGGCCCGGTCACCGTGTACTGGCCGTTCGCGTCATCGGCGGTCGCCGGTACCGCCATCCCGAGCACGCCACCCACGGCGGCGATCAGGGCGAGGCTCGCAGTCGTCCTCTTCATCCGTACGTCCCTTCACTTGGTGGATCCCGCGGTAGAGGATCCGTCTGCCGTGGTGACTTCCCGCCGCCACGACCGACGCCCTCACCGAACACCGACCGTGACCCCATCGGGTGCCGCCGCCCGGCGGGCGCACAACCGGCGCACGACCGGCGGATCCGTGCCGCGCGGCACTCGCCGCGTACGGCCGTCAGCCGCAGCCGTAACGCAGGAAGTACCAGGTGACCGGCCCCACGATGCCGTCGACGCTCACGTTCTCACCGCAGGCGCTGTTGTACTTGAGGCTGTTCTGGAAGGCGATCACGGCGGCGCGGGTCTTGGATCCGAACTGACCGTCCACGTCAGCAGCCTTGAGACGTCCGTAGCTGACCAGGCCGCACTGGGCCTGGATGACCCGGTTCCCGGAATCGCCGTACGCGGTCAGGGCCTCCCCCGTGTAGTAGATGCGGTTGCACTTGTAGACCGTCGCGGCGTCGGCGGGTGCCGCCGTCAGGGTGAGCGCGCCGAGGGCGAGCGCACTGGCCGTCAGAGCGCCGGCCAGGGGCCTGAGCCGGAATGACGTACGCATGGATGTGTTCCCTTCGCGGTGGGGGCGGGCGGGGCGGTGTTCAGTCGACGAGGGCCTTCCAGGTGTTGGGGCCGACGATGCCGTCCGCGTCCAGGTCCTGGGCCTTCTGGAAGGCGACGGTCGCGTCGCGGGTGCCCGCGCCGAAGTCACCGTCGACGGTGAGCTTGGCGCCGTGGGCGTTGAGGAGGGACTGGGCGGCCTTGACCGCGTTGCCGGTGGAGCCGGACTGGACGGTGGTGATGAGGGCCTGCCAGGTGTTGGGTCCGACGATGCCGTCGGCGTCGAGGCCCTTGGACTTCTGGAAGTTGACGACCGCCGTACGCGTACCGGCCCCGAACTGCCCGTCCACGTCGAGCTTCGCGCCGTGCGCGTTGAGCAGGTGCTGCAGGCCGGTGACCCGGTAGCCGCTGCTGCCCTCCTTCACCGTGGCCCAGTCGCTGCCCGGCGGGGGCGGCGTGAAGGAGCCGTCGGCGAGCTTCTTCAGGTCGGCGAGCGTGCCGTTGAAGACGTTCTGGTCGCCGGGGAACGTGCCGTGGTCGGCGGTCTGCCAGATCGTGTACGACGACCAGCCCTTGGGCAGCGGCAGCGGGGTGCCGTTGTAGTTGGCGATCCACAGGGGCGACTTGGAGGCGAAGGAGCCGGTGTTGCCCGTGCACTGCGACCACCAGCTGGTCGTCGAGTAGATCACCGGGTAGCGCCCGGCCTTGGCCTTGTACCGTTCGACGAAGGAGCTGATCCAGCTGGTCATCGCGCTCTGGCTGAGCCCGTAGCAGGTGCCGCCGCTGTAGGGGTTGTACTCGATGTCCAGCGCGCCCGGCAGCGTCTTGCCGTTCTTGGCCCAGCCGCCGCCGTTGGCGAGGAAGTAGTCGGCCTGGGCGGCGCCGCCTGACTTGTCGGGGAGTGCGAAGTGGTAGGCGCCGCGTATCAGCCCCGCGCCCGCCGAACCGTTGTACTGCTGGGCGTAGTTCGGGCTCTTGTAGCTGGTTCCCTCGGTCGCCTTGACGTAGGCGAACTTGGCTCCCGCCGAGGCGACTTGGGACCAGTTGACGTTGCCCTGGTGGCTGCTCACGTCCAGCCCTCGTACCGCGCTCGCGGCCAGGGCCGGGGCGACGGGAGAGGCGGTACGGGCCCCGAGACCGGAACCCGCGTGGTGGTCGGCCGCGCTGGAGACCGGTTCCGGGACTGTCGCGGCGGCGGCGGTACCCGCCGCGAGCAGCAGCGAGGAAGCGACGACTACAGCGGCCGGCAAGGTGCGTGACGTACGGCGGAAGCGGGCGCGGGACGGTCTCGTGAAGGACATGGGGATGCGTCTCCTCGTTCCATCGGTGTGGGGATGCGCGGTGCGTGGATGCGGTGCGTCGGCGCGGGCACCGTCAGTGCCACGGCCCTCGCGACTGACGGCGAATCTAGCCACGGCGCGCGGCCCACACGTCACCCAGCGGATTGACCGGAGGGTCCAACCCCGGTGGTAGCTGGTCGACCGGATCAATCCCGCGCGGTACACCCCGTCACCGACTGGCCGTTCAGGCCGCTGCCACGTCCTCACCGGCCAGGAACGGCCGCAGCAGACCGAGCAGGGCGCGGGGGCGGTGCAGCGGGATGATGTGGCCGCAGTCCTCGATGACGTGCGCGGTGAGGTCGTCGGTGAACGGGCGGAGCTGGCGTTCCAGCGCGGCGCCGACGGGCCGGGCGCCCACCGCCATCGTCGGCACCGTCAGGCGGGCCGTGGCGAGCGCCTGCTCGATCTGCGCCGCGCTCTCGGGCAGCGCCCGGTAGTACGAGAACGCACGGCTCAACGCCTGACGGCCGGTGAACGCGCGGACGAAAGCGTTCCGGAGGGCCGGGCGCACCCCCTCGCCGAGCGTGCCCGCGCGCAGGAACCAGTCGACGTATTCGGCCTCGTGGCCCTCCACCACGGTCTCGGCGAGTCCGGGCGCGGCGGCATGGAAGCCGAACCACCACGGTGGACCGTCGGCGAGGAAGTCCTCGGCGCCGGGCAGCCTGCCCAGGAGGGACTCCATGACGACCAGGCGCCGTACGAGTCCGGGGCGGCGCAGGGCGAGGAGGAAGGCCGGCGCGGTGCCCGCGTCGATGCCCACCACTGCGGCCGGGGACACGTCGAGCGTGGTGAGGAGCGCGGCGGCGTCGTCGGCCAGGGTGCCCGCGTCGTACCCGGAGGCGGCCGGGCTGCTCGCGCCGAACCCGCGCAGGTCCGGCGCGATGACGCGGTAGCGGTCGGACAGGCCGGCCATCACGTCCGTCCACAGCTCCCAGGTGTGCGGGAATCCGTGCAGCAGCAGTACGGCCGGGCCCGATCCGGCGAGGGCGACGTTCAGTTCGACACCGTTGACGGGGATGCGCCGCAGTTCGGGCATGGGGAGGCTCCAGGTGAATGACGGGGGCGGGCGGTGAGGAATGGTGACCAACTCACGCTAGGGAACTATCGTGGTGCGCCCAAGACGGCACTTTCCCTTCAGGTGGTGAGCTCCGAGTGACCGCATCACAGTCCGACGAACCCGGTCGGCGGCGCGGTGAGCGGGGTGATCTGCTGGACCCGCTCTGCCCGACCCGCCAGTTGCTCGACCGCATCGGCACCAAGTGGACGTCGATGGCGGTCAAGGTGCTGGCCGAGGAGGCTCCGGACGAGCTGCGTTTCGCGGAGCTGCGGCGCCGTATCCCCGGCATCTCGCAGAAGATGCTGTCCGTCACCCTGCAGAGCCTGGTCCGCGACGGCCTGGTCGCGCGCCGGGTGGAACCCACCGTGCCGCCCGCCGTCCACTACCGGCTCACCGGGCTCGGCCTGTCCCTCGAAGGGCCGCTCTCCGCACTGCGCGTCTGGGCCGAGACGCACATGCCGGAGATCGACAGGAACAACCGGTTCGCCGACGCGTCACCCCCCGACTAGGGTCGACTCCCATGTTCACCACAAGACGATCACCCACGGTCCGCCTCGCACGCGCCTTCGGTACGGCCGCCACGAGCCTGCTCCTGCCGGCCACCCTGCTCGTGGGCGTCAACGCGGGAACCGCTGTGGCCGCCCCCGGTGACGAGCTGGTCCGCACCTCCACGGACTCTCCCGACCGCTTCAAGATCCATCCGCTGAACCGGCTGGACCAGTACACCAAGGCGATCTCCGCCATGCGGTCCTCGCCCGGCATCACACCGCTGTCCGCCCCGCTCGACCAGCTCAAGGGCACGGGTCACCAGGGAAAGACGGGCCTGTGCTACCCGGCGGCCTTCCATCCCGGGATCGCCGCGTCCGGCTACTGCTGGGACAACGAGGACGACGCCACGGGCGGCCCCAACGGATGGACTCCGCAAGGCCTCTCCCCCAAGGTGGACCAGCCGAACTGGCAGGTGGCTTCCTGGCACTCCAGCGGCAACAAGCACAGCCGCCTGACATTCGTCGACCGCTCCGGGGCGGCCCCGCGGTACAACCACGTGCTCCTGGTCGTTCCCGGAGGCGCGGCCAAGTTCAGCGCCCTGGAGGACACTCACGCGGACAGCATCGTCTGGAAGGGCGACCGGCTGCTCATGGGCACCGGCAGATCCCTCCACGAGTTCCTCCTCACCGATCTCATGCGCGTCAACACCCTCGACAAGCGCATCGGCGTCGACGCGGCCGGCAACGCCTCCGCGCTCTACCACAACTACATCCTCCCGGTCCGGGAGAGCTACTGGACGCCTGACAGCACCTCCGAGGACTGCACGGCGGGGGAAGGCACCCTGGACGTCCCCGGCAACAAGGCCTCCGGATCGTGCCTCACGTCGCTGAGCTACTCCGACGACGGCAAGACCCTCGTCTCCAGCGAGTACATGCAGAACAAGTCGGGCGGGCGCATCATCCAGTGGCCGGAGTTCGCGACGGGCGGCACGGCCACCGCCACCCGCGTGTGGCGCTCCCCCGTGTACAGCATGCAGGGCGCGCTCCTCGCCGAAGGACACCTCTTCATCTCCGGCAAGTGTCCGGACAGCTTCGACAACGGCGGCGAATACCGGATCGTCGACGGGAAGAAGATCCCCCGGGAGAACGCCTGCATCCACAAGGCCGTGCCCGGTGGGAAGCCCAGCGTCCTCACCGCCGTACCCGACATGTCGCAGAACCTCGGCTACGACCCCGTCAGCAAGCGCATCTGGGGCATCAGCGAGCGCTGGTTGGAGACCCGCAACCGCCTTGTCTTCAGCGTCAACACGACCCCGACGCCGATCACCGCCGTCCGCTTCAAGAACATCGGCAGCAACAAGTGCCTGACCCCCTACGGCGCCCTCATCAAGTCCGGAATCACCCAGACCCAGTGGGAGTGCAACGGCAAGAGCCCGCAGAACTGGTACTGGGACGGCAAGACGATCCGCAACTTCTCCAGCAGGCTCTGCCTGACCGTCAACGGCGGCAGTGACTCCAACGGGGCCCGGATCACCCAGTGGACCTGCAACGGCAGCCCCTACCAGGACTGGACCCTGCGCAGGAACTCCGCCGGTGGCGGGGCCCAGATCGTCAGCGTCGGCAGCAACCTCTGCCTCACCTCCGACGCCGGCAGCCCGGACAACGGCGCCGAGATCGTGCAGTGGGCCTGCAACCCCGACCAGATCAAGCACTCCTGGAACGGCGGCTGACACACCGGCCCCGCGGCACCGTTCTCACGCGGACGGCATCAGGACGCTGGTGGCGCTTCCCGCGATCCGGTCGGGTGGCCTCTCACCGTCGGTGCGTCCGGTGCGTGCGGCGGCGAAGCGGGTCGGGGACAGGCCGGTCATCGCCTTGAACTCGCGGCTCAGATGGGCCTGGTCGGAGTAGCCGCAGGCCGAGGCCGCCCCGCTCGACGACGACCCGTCGGCGAGCAGGGCGGCCGCGCGGCGCAGGCGCAGGATGCGGGCCGTCTTCTTGGGCGTGTGCCCGATCTGTTCCTCGAAGCGGATCTCGAGGGTGCGGGCGCTCCATCCGGTGGTGCGGGCGAGTTCGGCGATCCGGGCCTGGCCTTCCGTCGCGACCAGGTGGTGCCACACACCGAGCACCCGGGGGTCGACCTGCGGCGCGTCGCGCAGCCGGCGTACGAGAGCGTCCGCGACGACCTGGATCCGGTGGTGCGGACCGCGTCCGTCGGCGAGCTGCTCGGCGAGCCGCGCCCCGTCCCGCCCCAGCAGGTCGTCCAGGGGCAACCCGCCCTGCGTCAGCTCACGCACCGGTACCCCGAACACCCGGCGGGCCAGCCACGGTTCCACCACCAGCTCCACCCCGCGCAGTACACCGGAGTGGCAGCCGAGAGCAGCGGTGAGGCTCGGACCGTGTACGAGAGAGCCGCGTACGAGTGAGCCGTGTGCGGGTGATCCGTGTACGGGTGTCCCGTGCGCGGGCGGCGTGGGGCCGTGGCCGGGTGTGCCGAGGCGGCCGACGTGGAGGGCTCCGTCGAAGAGGATCACCATCGTGACCGTCGCCGTGGGGAGTTCGAGCCTGCGGCGGGGGCCGGTGCGGTAGTCGAACTCGTTGTAGCCGATGACCCCGGCCGGAAGGTGTGCGCCGCCGCGCGGGGTGCGTACGGTACGCCAACTACCGTCGGCTGCACGCGCGTTCTCCAGGTGAGTCGGCCCCGCCGGCAGGGCCGGGATGTGCGCGGCGGCCCGTGCGGCCTGGGGACGCGGAGTGCGCGCGCCGTACGGAACCGAGAGTTCCCCGCCCTCGCCCACCATCGGCGACCCTTCCCGAACACCCGTGGTTGCCTTCGAGACGCCGTCGGCCACCGCCCGTGGCCGCGGCGCGAGAGTAGCCCATCACCGCCGCCAGGCCCCAGTGACTCACGTCACACATGCCCACGCGCCCCGGGTCCTTCGATTTTCTTCAAGACATCGCCCCCGACCCGACGGCACTCTCCCCCCAGCGGATCGACTCACGACCGCCGTGCTCACGGAGAGGGGCCACGATGCCCAAGCGAACGGTCGCCGCACGCTGCGCGATAGCGATCGCCACCCTGGCGGCGGCGGTCACCCTGCAGCCGACACCGGCCCAGGCCACGGCAAAGTACGGGTGCCCCTACCCGTGGGTCTGCTTCATGAAGGGACCGTACAAGTCGTCCTCGGCCAAGGTGGTCGCGAAGTACCAGGACGTCACGAACTACTACCAGAAGGTCACGCCGGCCGCGAGCGGCTCGGACTGGCTCTACAACTCCCGCAACGACGACCGCGTGCAGCTCGTGCTCGAAGAGGAGACCAACGCACCGTTCTGCGTGCGTCCGAACAGTACGGAGACGTGGTCGATCAAGGACCCCTCGCACATCATGATCCAGACCCAGTCCGCCTGTAAGAGCTCCTGAGGGCATGCCTGGCGCCACGGACCGAGCCGTCACCACGCGGCCGGGTAGCCGACGTCGGCGCGGCCCGAGTCCACGGTGAGGTCAAGGGTGCGGCGGGACCCGGGATCGTCGAGCCCCTCCGGGACCTCGCACCTGCCCTTGCCTGCCGTGCAGTCGAGGCGGAGCCGGGTGGCCGCGGGGACGGTGAGCGCGGCGCGGCCGGAGCCGATGCGCGCGGTCAGCCGGTCCGGAGGGACGACGAAATCGGCGACGGCACGGCCTGACCCGACGGTGAGGTCGGCCTGCGCGGAGGTGAGGCCGGTGGCCGCCAGGCGGCCCGAGCCGACCGTGGCGCGCAGGGTGCCGCGCAGCGCGGTGAGGGCGAGCTGCCCGGAGTCGATCTCGACCTGGACGTTCCCGCCGAGGCCGCTGATCGCCGTACGGCCCGAGGCGGCGGTCAGTTTCACCGGGAGGTCGACGGGGACGGTCACGGCCAGCCGGACGGCGCAGCCCGCGCCGGGTGCGACCGAGGCCCAGCCGTCCTCGTCGGGGCAGTGCGGGGTGAGGCGCAGGGTGTCGCCGAGCCAGGTCTCCTCGACGGATGGTTCCTCCTGGGACCAGCTGGTCTCGGCGCGGTAGCCGACCTCGCGGTCCGCGCGCGGGGTGACGGTCACGTCCGCGTCGCCTGCCACGATCTCCAGTGCGGTGACCGGGCGCCCTCCGCTGCCGCCGTCCAGGACTCCGCCGCGGACGGTGGCGGTCCCCCACGCCTGCCAGCCCGCGACGGTCACCACGAGGAGCGCGCTGAGGAACGCCACGGCCGTCCAGACGAGGCGCGGGACCCGGTCGACCGGCGGGGCGGGAGCCGGTGTCACGCGGCGCCCTCCAGGAAGCGCAGGACGGCCAGGACCCGGCGGTGGTCCCCGTCGGCCTGCGGCAGGTCGAGCTTGGCGAAGATGCTGTTGATGTGCTTGGCGACCGCGCTCTCGCTCACGACGAGTTCGGCGGCGACCCCCGCGTTGGAGCGGCCTTCGGCCATCAGGCCCAGCACGTCGCGCTCGCGCGGGGTGAGGCGGTCGAGCGGGCCCCGCGTGCCGCCGCGCCGCAGCAGGAGCTGGGCGACGACCTGGGGGTCGAGGGCGGTGCCGCCCGCGGCGACGCGGCGCAGGGCGTCGATGAACTCCTCGACGTCGGCGACCCGTTGCTTGAGCAGGTAGCCGATGCCGGAGCCGCTGTGGGTGGCGAGGAGGTCGGCGGCGTACCGCTCCTCGACGTACTGCGAGAGCAACAACACGGCTGTATCAGGGTGCTGCTGACGAATCATCAGAGCGGCCCGCACCCCTTCGTCGGTGAACCCCGGCGGCATCCGTACGTCCACGAGGGCCAGTTCGGGGCGGTGTTCGGCGACGGCGGCGAGCAGCCTCTCTGCGTCACCGGCCTCGGCGGCCACCTCGAAGCCGGCCATGTCGAGGACCTTGACCAGTCCTATGCGCAACAGGACGGAGTCTTCGGCTATGACGGCCCGCACGGCAGCTCCACGGTGATGGTGGTCGGGCCCCCGAGAGGGCTGTCGATCTTGATCGTTCCGTCGACAGACCCTACGCGCTTGGCGAGGCCGACCAGACCGCTGCCGCGCGCCGGGTCCGCCCCGCCCACCCCGTCGTCGGTGACGGTGACCCGCAGCAGGTCCGTCCTCCCGGCCGGGTGCGGTGTACGCACCACCCGCACCGAACAGTGCCGCGCCCGGGCGTGCTTGGCGACGTTGGCCAGCGCCTCGGAGACGACGAAGTAGGCGACGGCCTCCACGGTGGCGCCGGGCCGGGCGGCCAGGTCCACGGTCAGTTCGACGGGGAGCGGGGCGCGGGCGGCGACCCCGGAGAGCGCCGCGTCGAGCCCCCGGTCCTCGAGGACGGCCGGATGCAGGCCCCGTACCAGGCTGTTCAGCTCCTCGATCGCCTCCTTCGCCTCGCGGTGGGCCTCGTCGATGACGGCCTTGGCCTCGGGCGCCAGGCCCGGCAGGGTGGCGCGGGCGATGCCGAGGTTCATGGCGAGCGCGACGAGCCGCTGCTGGGCGCCGTCGTGCAGGTCCCGTTCGATGCGCCGGCGTTCGAGGTCGGCGGCGTCCAGCACCCCGGCGCGGCTCTCGGCCAGGTCGCGGGCGCGCCGCTCCAGCTCGCGGGCCCGGTTGGGGCCGAGGAGGGCCCCGGCGGCGAAGGCGTCGAGCCGGGCGACCAGGACGGCCAGCAAGGGGGCGGCGAGGAGGAGCAGACCGCCCGCCGTGGTGACGAGGTCGTAGTCCTGGGCGGGGAAGGGCGGTTGCACCAGCAGCTCCCAGCCGTACACGCTGGCCCCCGCCGCGCCCGCGGCCCAGGCCAGGACGGCGAGTACGCCTCCGAGGGCGGTGAGCGGACCGGCCAGGAGGTGGTAGCCGTACTGCCGCCAAGTGGCCTCGGAACGCAGCCGTTCGAACTGCCCGCGCGGGGTCCACCAGCGGTGCTCGCGTACGACCACGGGGACGTCGAGGCCGAGCATGGCCCGGAACCGCCCGCGCTGGAGCGAGGTGAGCGCCGGAGTCAGCAACAGCAGCAGGAGCAGGGGCACGGCGGAGCCCGTCGGGTTGCGCCAGATGGCGCCGAGGCCGAGGAGGGCGGGCAGCGCGGGCGGGAGGGCGGACGCGACGAGGGTCGTGTCGCGCCGGATCCGGGCGGGCCAGGGTGCGAGTGCGGCGGGCCAGGTGCGGGGATGTCGTGCCGCGCCGCCGGGAGTTGCCATGCCCGTACGGTAATCGCACTGGTCGGGGGCGTGCCATCACGTTGCTGCCCGCCCGGGGGTGTACCTGGTACCACCCCCGTTCCGGACCGTGGGGGGAGTGATCCGCACGGCCCGGCGAACCAGGCTGGTGTGGTGCCCGGGGGACGGACCACCGGGCCGGAAGGAGCCCTGCCGCCATGGCCGTTGCCACCCACCTGACCCGCACCCGGCGCACCCCGCGCCTCGCCCTGTTGTGCACGGGGGCCGGACTGGCCCTGGTGCCGTGGGTGCTGGTGCTGGCGAAGACCCTGCCGCAGTCCGCCGAGGTGTCGAACTGGGCCACGGCCTGGATCGGCCTGGACGTGCTGCTGGCCGCGGGTCTGACGGGGACGGGGGCGCTGCTGCGCAGGGGGGACCACCGCGTGGTCCCAGTGGCCGCAGCGACGGCGGCGCTGCTGGCCGTGGACGCCTGGTTCGACGTCACGACCTCGGCCGGGACCCCCGGCCAGGGCGCCGCGATCCTGCTGGCACTGGGCGCGGAGCTACCGCTGGCGGTGGTGTGCGCGGGGGTGGCGGCCCGGGGGCGTCCGGCGGTTGCGGGAGGTTAGGAGCGGGGGCTGCTGCGCGCGGCGGGCGCGCCCGGTGGAGCAGCCGGTCAGGAATCGAGAAGCGCGCCGCACCGGGCCGCCCCTAACCTGCTCGCCATGGACATCACCATTCACACGACGTCCCTCCCGCACGACGACCCGGACGCTTCGCTCGCCTTCTTCCGCGACCTCCTGGGCTTCGAGGTCCGCAGCGACGTCGGGCAGGGCAGGACGCGCTGGATCACCGTCGGTCCGCCCGGTCAGCCGAGCACCTCGATCCTGCTGGCACCGCCCGCCGTCGATCCCGGCATCACCGAGGACGAGCGCCGCACCATCACCGAGATGATGGCCAAGGGCACCTACGGCTGGATCCAGCTGGCCACCCCGCACCTCGACGCCACGTTCGAGAAGGTGCGGGCCGGTGGCGCCGAGGTCGTCCAGGAGCCGACCGAGCAGCCGTACGGCGTCCGCGACTGCGCGTTCCGCGACCCGGCGGGCAACCTGGTCCGGATCCAGGAGCTGCGCTGAGGGGAGGGGCGGTTCTCATGTGCAATCCCGCATGGCGACGTGCGCGCGTCGAGGCGCAGCGCCTGGCCGATCTCGCGCGGCTGCGGCGCGTCCGCGACCGGATCGACAGGGAGTACGCGCTGCCGCTGAACGTGGAGGCGCTCGCTCAGGACGTGGGGATGCCCGCCTGGCACCTGAGCCGGCAGTTCCGGGCCGCGTACGGCGAGTCTCCGCACGCGTACCTGATGGCGCGCCGCGCCGAGCGGTCGGCCGCACTGCTGCTGCGGGGCGGGGCGGGGCGGGTCGCGGGACGACCGGTCAGGAATCGAGAAGCCACGGACCACGTGCAACCCCTAGCGTGAGGGACATGGCGACCGGCGCGCAGCGCGCAGCTGACCGACGGGCGCGTACCGACGTGACATCCGGGTCCCGGCCCGTGGACCTCCGGCATCTCCACGACGACAGCTACAGCTACAACGCAAGGAGCAAGAAATGAAGGCACACGTCAGCTCGATCCTCCTCGGCGTCCGGGACATGGACCGGGCCAAGCAGTTCTATACCGAGGGCCTCGGCTGGAAGATCGAGAACGACTTCGGCGTCTCGGTGTTCTTCGCCTCGGACGGCGCCTCGCCGGTCGGCTTCTACAGCCGTGAGGGCCTTGCCGACCTGGTGGGTACGGACCAGGAGGGCAGCGGCTTCAGTGGCCTGGTGCTGACGTACGTCGTCCGCAGCGAGGCCCGGGTCGACGAGATCATGGCGGAGGCCGAGGACGCCGGCGCCAAGGTCCTCAAGCCCGCCGGCGCACTGCCCTGGGGCGGCTACGGCGGCACCTTCGCCGACCCGGAGGGCTACATCTGGAGCCTCGGCTACAGCGCCCAGGGAACCGATCAGCCCTACGCCGAGTGATCCCACTCCCCCATCGCAGCGATCGGAACCGGGCACGCAGGCGGAGTCCGCGACGAACGAGCAGCACGAACAGGAGAAGACCATGAAGTTCCGCACCTTCGTCGAGCCGCCTGAGCCCATGCGGGGCCTGGAAGTTCCGCCCGAGGTGGTCGCGGCGCTCGGCGGAGATGCGCGACCGCCGGTGACGATCACGCTCAACGGGCACTCCTGGAAGAGCCGGGTCGCCCTGCTGCGCGGCCGCCACCTGCTCGGCCTCAGCCTCGCCAACCGGCGGGCGGCCGGAGTCGACGTCGGCGACGAGGTCGAGGTCGATCTGGAGCTCGACACCGAGCCGCGCGTCGTCGTCGAGCCGCCGGACTTCGCCCGGGCCCTGGACGACGATCCGGTCGCCCGGGCCGCCTACGACAAGCTCGCGTACAGCCACAAGCGCGAGCACGTGCGCGCCGTCGAGAGCGCGAAGAAGCCGGAGACGCGCCAACGGCGCATCGAGAAGGCCATCACCACCCTGCGCGGCTGACCGGAGGGAGCGGGGGCTGGGCGTCGAGGTCGATCCGGCCGCCGTACCGGACGTCCTCGGCGAACTCCCGGTCGAGGAACCTCTCCAGTGCGTTCATGGGGGCTCCAGTGGGGCGGTCGCGGCTCCTGCCCGCCACCGTACGGGACGAGGGGACGGACGTACGACGCACGTACGCGGCGCGAGGACTCGGCCGGTGACTCACTCCTACGGCCGTACTCGGCCGCGCGCGAGTGGCCGTCGGGGTCCGAGCGGCTGACGGTGGAAGCGGTGCGCCACGGCCGGGGCATCCGGCCCCGCGTGATGTGCGCGCCCAACCTGGAGCCAGCATGCGCAATCCCGTCCGTTCACTCTGCGCCGCCCTCACCGCCGCGGGCAGCCTCGTCGCCCTCGCGACGGCGACCGTCCCCGCCTCCGCGGCCGAGGGGGACATGATCAAGGTCAACGGCGTGAAGGTCGCGGCCGACCAGCTCACCGCGACGCTGTCGATCACCTACAAGTGCACCGGGCGGGTCGAGCTCGATCCGGGGCTCTACACGGTCAACGAGATCAACATGGGCCCGACGCTGCCCTGGGTGCCCCGGTGCGACGGAACCACGCGCACCGCGAGCCTGGTGGCGCCCGGCCCCTTCAACGTCCTGGGGGAGTTCGCCAGCAACGTCCTGGTGGCGGGCGCCCAGATGTACTACATCGTGCCGGGGCGCGACGGCCTCCCCACCACCGCGTTCCTGGATGACCACAAGTACTACCGGCAGTGCCCGGAGGACTCCGGCAAGGTGTGCGAGATTCCCGGGCCGCAGTAGCAGTCCCCTGTACGAACGCCCCTCCCCGGCGGGCCTGATCGCGTACGCGTACGTACGCGCGTACGCGTACGGGGCCGTCCTTCCCACCCCCGTGGCGGAAGGACGGCCCCAGCCCCTGACCCCGTCGTGGGGCGCCGGCCGTCAGTACAGCTTGTTGACGGCCGTGGTCGTGGTCTTCTTGAAGGCGGCCACGGGCGCGTTCGTGAAGTCGCCCAGCTGTCCCCACTTCACGACGGTCACGGTCTTGTCGTCCCGCCCGACCGACAGCAGCGCGATGTCGGTCGCGCCCCACGACGTCTCGGTGTGCAGGCCGCGGACGCGGGCGCCCTCCTCGACCGGCAGCGTGCCGTAGTCCCTGCCCTCGGCCTCGACGTCGGGTGAGGACTGCTCGATGCGGTCGGCACAGGTGCGGATCAGGTCGTCGTAGTGCTTGGCCAGGGCCTTGGCATGGGCGGCCGTGTCCGCCACGACGGTCAACTGCACGGCGTTGGTGTCCAGATCGGTACGGAAGGTGCGGTGCCGGTAGTCGTACGAGGGCACTCCCTCGGTGCTCACGCAGAAGCCGAGCTCCTCGGGGAACCCCTCGGTGACCGGCCCGGCGGTCCAGGACGACGTCGGGTGCGGCGGCAGCTGGGACGCCGAGAGGAACTTGGGCGCGGCGGCCTTCGGCGCGGCACCGGCGGCCGGTGCGATGAGGACCGTGCCCGCCGCGAGGGCGGCGACGGTGAGTGCGGTGCAAGCGCTCGTACGGATGCGCAGGGACATGGGTCTTCCCCCGGTGGATGAGTACGTGGATGAGCACGTGAATGGGTACGTGGACGTGGGTGCCGCGGCGAGTCCGGCTGGTCGGCCCGGTCCTGTTCGGTGCGGCACCAAGAGCATCAACGGTCACGGCGGGCCGGCGCAACAGCCGACGTGCCGTCGAGCGGGGTGGAACCATCCCAGCTCCTCTGACGTGCAGGTACATGAGGTGCCTGGGATGCCGTCCCGGGCCGGACGAGGTCGTACGAGGGCGGGGACGCGTGTCGGCACAGGGCAACGACGGCGGCGGGAACGGCGACGGTGCGATCGACGCAGGAGGCATCGACGAGGTGGCGGAGTTCGCGGCGCTGCTGCGGACGCTGAAGGAGCGCACGGACCGGAGCTACGGCTCGCTGGCCCGCCGCCTCGGCATGAACACCTCGACGCTGCACCGCTACTGCGCGGGCGACGCGGTCCCGCTCGACTTCGCCCCGGTGGAACGCTTCGCGGCCCTGTGCGGGGCGACCGCGGAGCAACGCCTGGAGCTCCACCGCCGTTGGCTGCCGGCGGTGGCGGCCCGGCGTCGGCCCCGTACGGCGGAAGCGGCCGAGAGCGCGCCCGACACGGCGGACGGGCCGCGCACGGAGGTGGAGGGCACCGCGGAATCCTGTGCTCCGCTAAACCGCGACGGCAGTGCGGTCGTCGAAACGACCCCCGTCACCGGACCGACCCGCCTTCCGTCGCCCCCGCTCCCGACCCCGCGTCGCCCCTGGTACCGCCGCGGGCGTCTCGTGGTCGGGCTGGCCTCCGTCTGTGCCGTACTCACGGCGCTCGGGGCCTTCTCCGCGCAGCCGGACGGGCGGCGGGCGTCCGCCGACGGTCCCGACCGGGTCGCCGGCACGACAGCCGAGGCCGGGACCAAGGGGCCGGAGGTACGGGACGCCTCGTCCAGCCCGAGCGGCACCCCCACGCCCAGGACGACGTCCAGCCCCGCCGCCCCGGGCAAGGGCCCGGGCTCCTCTCCCCCGCCCAGCGCGCCATCCGCCCGGCCCTCCGCCGAACAGCCCGGCGCACTGCCGCTCGCCTGGTCCGTCAACTCCCAGGCCTGGAAGCTCGGCTGTGGTCACGACTACGTCATCGCCAAGCCGCCGGGCCAGGTCCCCCCGCCCCCGGCCCCGCAGGACGCGGCGCCCTGGGCGGCCACGCAGGGCGCGGTGCACGGCGGCGAGACGCTGCTCCGGCTGTCGGTGCAGGGCCTCAGCGACACGGCCGTCGTCCTGGAGGCGCTGCGCGTGCGCGTGGCCGGTCGTACGTCCCCGGCAGAGGGGAACGCCTACGCCATGGACATGGGCTGCGGCGGCGCGCTCACTCCCCGGTCCTTCGCCGTGGACCTGGACAAGGACCGCCCCGTCGTCCGCGCGGTCGCGGGGAACGACTCGGGCAACCCGATCCCGGCGGTTCGCATGCCCTACCGCGTCTCGGCGAAGGACCCCGAGGTGCTGCTGATCACGGCCGGGACCAGTGCGTGCGACTGCCGCTGGTACCTGGAGCTGGACTGGTCCTCGCAGGGCCGCAGCGGCACCGTGCGCATCGACGACGACGGCCGCCCGTTCCGCACCAGCGCCATCAAGGGCCTGCCCCGGTACGCGTACGACACCTCGGGCCGACGGTGGGGGGCCTACAGCTAGGGCCTGTCCGGCCGCTCATGCGCGGACGCGGTGGTCGGCGCCGGGCGCTGTGCGGTGCGGGTTCATCCGTCGCGGCCGGTCGCCGCCCGGGCTCCGTTGAACATCACGCGGAGCATCAGGATGATGCTGAAGACGAGCAGGTTGTAGCCGAACACGGCGTACAGGCTCAGCGAGTTGGAGACTTCGGGGCCGCCGTCGCTGCCGAGCAGCAGGACGGCCATGATCCCGGACGTGGCGGCGAGGACCGTCGTCATGGCCTGGTGCAGGAGTCGTGCCGCGACGCGTTCGTCGTCCTTGTGGGAGAAGAGGCGGACGTTGAGGGTGAGTCGGCCCCGTTCGAGGTCGGCGGTGATGCGGTCGGCGCGGCGGGGGATGCGCCGCAGGACGGGCAGCATCGCCATCAGTTCGTCGGTGACGGTCTGGCGGAGCGTCGCGGGGCGCAGGTGTTCGTTGACCTCTTCGGCGGCGAAGGCCCGGGACTCGTTGACGATGTTGAAGCCGGGCGCGAGCTGCGCGAGGGTGCCTTCCAAGGTGGCCAGGGCGCGGAAGACGGCGGCGACTTCGGCGGGGACGGCGACGCCGTGCGCGGAGACGATGCGGAACATGTCGGTGAACATCTCGACGTCGGGGGCCAGGCCCGGGCCGAGGTGGCGGGCCATGAACCGGCCCAGGTCACGTTCGAGGGACTCGCCGTCGACGCCGTCGGAGCGGTCCATGACCTCGATGAACGCATCGCGCAGGGCGGCGGGGTCGCGTTGGTCGATGGCCAGCAACAGGCGTTGCAGGGAGCCCTGGAGCTGGGTGTCGAGGCGGCCGACCGAACCGAAGTCGAGCAGGGCGAGCGTGTTGTCGGGCAGCAGCAGGATGTTGCCGGGGTGGGGGTCGGCGTGGAAGACGCCGTCGACCATGACCTGCCGCAGGAGCGCGGACAGCAGCGTGCGGGCGAGGGCCTCGCGGTCCGCGTCGCGGTCGTCCAGGGCGCTGCGGGACCGGCCCAGGGGGATGCCGTCGAGGAGTTCCATCACCAGCACCCGGGCGGTGGTCAGGTCCGCGTGGACGTCGGGGATCTTCACGGTGGCCCGTCCGCCGCGCTGGGCGGCCGCCGCCTTGACGGTGGTGAGGTTGCGGGCCTCGACCCTGAAGTCGAGCTCCTCGCGCAGCGCGTCGGCGAAACCGTCGGCGAGGGCGACGGCTCCCAAGTTCTTTGCCCAGGCGTAGCGCTGTTCGAGGGTGTGCGCGACGCGCCGGCAGATGTCGAGGTCCCGTTCGACCCTGCGTACGATGCCGGGGCGCTGGACCTTGACGACGACGCGGCGGCCGTCGGGGAGCGTGGCGCGGTGGACCTGCGCGATGGACGCCGCGGCCAGCGGGGCCTGTTCGAACTCGGTGAACAGTTGCTCGGGGGGTGCGCCGAGCTCTTCGGTCAGCCGCAGCCGTACTTCTTCCCAGGGAGCGGGAGGCACGTCGTTCTGCAGTTTGCTCAGCTCGTCGATGAACTCGTCGGGCAGCAGGTCCCTGCGGGTGGACAGGACCTGGCCGAGCTTGACGAAGGTGACACCGCACTCCTCCAGGGTGCGGCGCAGGGCCAGCGCGAACTGGGCGTTGCGTTCGGGGGTGTTGCGGCTGGGGCGGTCGGTCAGGTGGCGCGGCAGGCCGTTGCGGGCGGAGGCCCGTGAGACCTGGAGGTAGCGGCGGGCGCGCAGGAGGCGTCCGTACAGGTGCCGGAACAGGCCGGGGCCGCTGCTGGGCAGCACGGTCTCCAGCAGGAGCAGGGCGAGCATCGTCGCGGCCAGGTTGACGCCCCAGAACAGCGGGAGGAGGTCCCACTGCCAGCCCGGGGCGGTGAAGAGCGGCCCCATGCTCGCTCCGGCGACGGCGAGGCCGAAGAACGCGCAGAGCACCACCCGCAGGAGGCTGCTGCGCAGCTTCAGCAGTCTCCGCCCGATCAGTGCCGGTCCCACGGTGACCACGAACACGCCGATCAGTGCGGGTACCGCGAGCGCGGGGTGGACGCCGAGGAGCGAGGCTTGTGTCATCACTGGTCCATCTCAGATGAGGTGCGGGCGTCCGGTGTACGTGACACGCCCGGTGCGGCGGGTGCGAGCTGACGGGGTGTCATGTCAGCGCGGCGGACGCGCCGTCACCGGGGCGGGCCGGGCGCGGGGTCCGGGGTCCGGGGTCCGGGGTCCGGGGTCCGGGATGCGAGGTCCAGGGTTCGGGGTACGGTGGTGAGCTGTTCCGCCTGCCACAGGTCCCGGTAGGGGCCTTCCCGTCGGGTGAGGTCGTGGTGGCGGCCCCGGTCGGCGATCCGTCCCTCGTCCATGACGAGGACCTCGTCGAAGGCGGCGAGGGGGGCGAGGCGGTGCGTGACGACGACGGTGGTGCGGTGGCGCCGTGCGGCGAGGACGCGGTGGACGACGGCGTCGGCGGCGTCGGTGTCGAGTGCTTCGGCGGGTTCGTCGAGGAGGAGCAGCGGAGGGTCGGCGAGCAGGGCCCGGGCCAGGGCGAGGCGCTGGCGCTGTCCGCCGGAGAGCCGGGTGCCGCCCTGGCCGACAGGTGTGTCCCATCCTCGCGGGAGAGCGGCCGCCCAGGTGTCGAGCCCGGCGGTGCGCAGGGCGGCGGTGATGTCCCGGTCGGTGGCGTGGGGGCGCGCCAGGGTGAGGTTGGCGCGCAGGGAGGTCGGGAAGAGGTGGGCGTCGTGCGTCAGGGCGCGGGACGGGGGCAGGCAGGCGGTGCCGGCGTCGGGTTCGACCAGGGAGCCGAGGACCGCGAGCAGGGTGCTCTTGCCCGCGCCGCTCGCGCCGACGACGGCCACGGAACGGCCCTCGTCGATGTGCAGGTCGAGATGGAGCAGGGCCGGGTGGCCGTCGTAGTCGACGCGGACGCCCCGCAGTTCGACGGCGCCTTCCGGGCTCCGCTGGACCCTTGAGCGTACGGGGGTGTCGGACCGCGCCATCAGCGTGGCGACGCGGTGCAGGGCGGGGCGCACCCGGGTCCAGTGCTGGGCGGCCTCCGACAGCGGCAGGACGCTTTCGACTGCGGCCAGGCTGGTCAGGGACAGTACCGCGGTGAGGACCTCTCCCCCCTGCGCGTGCAGGGCGAGGTACGTCACGGCCGTCACCGTGAGCCCTTGGACCAGGATTCCGGCCCCGGTGGTGAGGCCGCCCACCAGCGCGGCCCGCCTCTCGGCGCGGGCCAGGGCGGCGGCCTGGACGTGGGCACGTGCGCGGGCCCGGTCGGTGGCGCCGTAGGCGGCCAGGTCCCGTGCGCCGTCGACCAGGTCGAGGCCGCGGGCGGCCAGCCGGGCACGGGCGGCGACGGTCCGCCGGCCCAGGTGCCGGGTGGCCCGGGCGCTGGCGGCGGGGACGAGTACGCCCGCGACGAGGAGTCCGGCGCCGAGGGCGAGGGCGCCCACGGGCAGGAGCACCGCGAACAGGACCACTGAGCCGACGGCGGCGAAGGAGGCAGTGGTGAGGGGGAGCAGGCAGCGCAGGAGCAGGTCCTGGATGCTGTCGGTGTCCGCGATCAGGCGGGTCAGCGCGTCGCCCTCGGTGTTTCCGGGGCCGTTGCGGGGGCGCCGGGCGAGGGCGTCGTACACGCGGCCGCGCAGTTCCGCGACCGCGCGCAGGGCGACGTCGTGCCCGGCCAGGCGTTCGGCGTAGCGGAACGCTCCGCGCAGGGTGGCGAAGGCCCTGACGGCGACGATCGCCAGTCCCAGGGCGGCGATGTCGGGTTGCTGGGCGGCGCGGGCGATCAGCCAGGCGGAGGCGGCGATCAGGCCGGTGCCACAGAGTTCGGCGGTGACGGCGGCCAGCGCCGCGGGCAGCATCCGTCGCAGGCGCACGGTGCCCCGGAGCAGGCTGACGGCCGGGGTGTTCATGCCGGGGTGCCTTCCGTTCGTGCGGGGTGGAGGCGGAGACCGGACGGTTGTTCCGACCGTGGCGGGTGGAGGGGGTGGTCGGAAGGTGCTGGGGGAAGGGGCAGTTCGGACACCTGGCCGTCGACGATGCGGAGGACGCGGGTCGCGCTCGCCAGGAGGGCCGGTCGGTGGGCGACCATGACGGCGGTCCGGCCGTGCAGGAGGGTGGTGGCGGCCTCGACGACGGCCTGTTCGCTGCTGACGTCGAGGCGGGCGGTCGGCTCGTCCAGCAGGACCAGGGGCGCGTCGCGCAGATGGGCGCGGGCCAGGGCGATGCGCTGGCGCTGTCCGGCGGAGAGGCCCGCCCCGCGCTCCCCCAGCTCGGTCGCGTACCCCTCGGGCAAAGCGCTGACGAAGGTGTCGGCGTGCGCCGCCCGGGCCGCCGCGGTGACCTCGTCGTCGGTGGCGTCCGGGGCTCCCAGGCGGATGTTGTCGGCGATGGTGGTGGCGAACAGGTGGGGGTGCTGGCCCAGCCACGCCGTGCGGGCGCGCCAGGCCGTCGGGTCGAGGGTGCTCAGGTCGGCGCCGTCGACGAGGACGCGTCCGCCGTCGGGCGTGACGAAGCCCATCAGGAGGTGCAGCAGCGTCGACTTCCCCGCGCCACTGGGGCCCACCACGGCGACCCGCTCCCCCGGTCTGATGGTCAGGGAGACCCGGTCCAGAGCGGGGTGTCGCCGTCCGGGGTAGGTGACGGTGACGTCGCACAGCCGGATGTCGCCGGTGAGGGTGACCGGCGTGCTCCCGTGGGTGGGCACGGGCCCGGGAGTTCGGCCCGAGGCAGGCGTGACACCGGGCGCGGGCGCGAGCCCGGAGGTTCGGCCCGAGGCAGATGCGGGCAGGTGCGCGGGGTCGAGGGTCTCCTCGATCTGCCGGGCGACCGCCATGCCTTCGGCCCCGGCGTGGAACCGCGTGCCCAGGGCGCGCAGCGGTCCGTACGCCTCGGGGGTCAGGATGAGCACCAACAGGCCGGTCTCCAGGTCGAGGTGCCCGGCCAGGAGCCTCAGCCCGACGGGGACGGCGACGACGGCCACGGACAGGGAGGCGACCAGGTCGAGGACCAGGCCGGACAGGAACGCGGTGCGCAGGGCGCGCATCGTGGCCGTGCGGTGTGCGTGCGCCATCGCGCGGATGACGCCGGACTGGTGCCCGGTGCGCCGGAAGGCGCGCAGGGTCGGCAGGCCGGTCAGTACGTCCCCGAAGTGGCCGCCCAGCCGGTTCAGGTGCGCCCACTGGTGTGCGGTGGCGTCCTTGGTGCGCAGGCCGATCAGGATCCCGAACACCGGGATCAGGGGCAGCGTGACCAGGACGACCAGCGCGGAGGCGGGGTCGGCGAAGGCGAGCTGGATGAGGACCAGGAGCGGTACGAGGGCGGCCCGCGCCATCTGCGGGACGTAACCGGTCAGGGAAGCGTCCAGGGCGTCGAGGCCGGAGCCGAGCAGCGTGGCGAACCGCCCGCCGCTCTCCTGCGTACCGGCGGCGGCCACCAGCCGGCCGCGCAGGTGCTCCTTGACGGTGGCGGCGCTGCGGCGGGCGACCGTCTCGGTGGTCCAGGACAGCACCGCGCGGGCGGCGAAGGCGACGGCCAGCCAGGGCAGCGCGGTGGCGTCCAGGTCGGCGACGGCGCGGGCCGTCAGACGGGCCTGCACGAGGACGACCGTGCCGTGACCGGCCGCCAGCAGGCCCAGTGCGAGCAGGGCCTTGCGGGGCAGCAGACGGGCGATGCGGGCGCTCACAGGTACATCGGTTCCGTGACGCGGTGGCGGAAGACCCGCCACACCCAGGCCTGGGCCGCGACCAGCAGGGGCAGCGCGATCAGCAGCGGCGGCAGCAGGAAGTCCAGCGACGCCGGGTGGGCGACGCTGTCGATCGGCGACAGCCGGAGCCCGGCCAGGCCCACGGTGACGGCGACGGCCGCGGACGTCAGTAGCAGCGGGAGGGCTTCGGCCCGGCCGGGCAGCAGCCGGGCGCGCCGCCGGAGCGTCCCGGTCAGGCGCAGCGAGGCGAACGCCAGTCCGTGGAGGCAGAAGGCGACGGCCGCGACGGCCATGCCCGTGACCGCGGCGGGGTCGGCCAGGGAGCCGTCGGTCCGGCCGGCCAGGACCGGGCCCAGGACGGCTCCCCAGCCCAGCGCGACCGCCCAGCTGCCGGTGACGGTGGCGGTGTCCCAGGTACGGCGCCAGCGCAGGCCGTCCACGCGTCCGCGCAGCCACAGGCCCCCGTCGCGCAGCACCCATCCGGCGAGGACCAGGGTGAAGGCCGCGTACAGGTCGTGGAGGAGCACACCCTCCAGGTCGGGGAAGGCGCCGGCCAGCAGGCCGATCGCGGCGACCAGCCACACCTCGTTGGCCAGGAAGAAGGGGGCGATGGAGGTGACGACCAGGCGGCGTTCGCCGTCGTCGCGGCCCAGGTAGGGCATGACCATGCCGGTTCCGATGTCGGCGCCTCCCAGGACGAGGTAGCCGAGGGTGAAGAACGCCAGGAGGGCGACGGCGATGATGTCCATGTGTGCCTCGTTCAGTACGTCGCGGTGGGGAAGGGGGCCGCGGGCCGCGACTCGGACGACGGCCGGCCCAGCGCGGCGGCGTCGGGGCCGCGGCGCGCGAAGCGGGCCAGCAGCCAGTAGTTGACGGCCGCGAGCACGGCGAACAGGACCGTGAACAGCACCAGTGACACGCGGAACAGGCCCGGTGAGACGTCGGAGATCGCGTCCTCGGTCCTGAGCAGTCCGTAGACGACCCAGGGCTGTCGGCCGGTCTCCCGGAACACCCATCCGGCGAGCATCGCGAGGAACGGCAGCGGGATCGCGTACACGAGCAGGCGCACGCGGCGCCGTGAGCGCCCGATGCGCTCGCGGGAGCGCGCCATCAGGATCCCGGCGACGGTGATCACCGTCATGAGGACCCAGCAGAACATCATCAGGTAGGCGGCGGTCGCGCCGATGCCGGAGGGGACGTAGTCGCCGGGACCGTACGCCTCGACCATCGCGCCCTGCAGCCTCGCCGTCTCCGCCGCGTCCCCGCCGAAGACGGCCATCTTCATGGGCTGGGTCTCGTCCAGGATGCCGAAGAACATGCTGCCCATCCCCACGGTCAGCAGCAGCGCGGGCAGCGCGGTGCCCAGGCCGATGCGCAGGGAGCGGCGGAAGAACTCCTCGTCCGGGGTGCGCCGACGCAGGTGGTACGCGCTGATGCCGGCCATGACCAGGCCGCCGGTGGCCAGGGCGCCGCCCAGCAGGTGGCCGAGGGCGACCAGGGCGTTCTGGTTGGTGAAGACGGCGCGGGCGTCGGTGAGCCGCAGGACGCCGTCCACGACCTCCGCGCCGACCGGGTGCTGCAGGAATCCGTTGGAGACCATGATCCAGTACGCGGAGGCGTAGGCGGTCAGGACGATGCCCCAGATCAGGGCCAGGTGCACCCAGCGGTTCAGCCGTCCCCAGCCGAAGATCCACAGTCCGAGGAAGGTGGATTCGAGGAAGAAGGCCGTGATCGTCTCCAGCGCGAGGGAGGAGCCGAAGACGTTCCCGGCGAAGTGCGCGAGCCCGCCCCAGTTGAGGCCCAGCTGGAGTTCCATCACCAGTCCGGTGACGATGCCCAGCGCGTAGTTGATGACGTAGAGCTGGCCCCAGAAGCGGGTCATGCGCCAGTGCGGGTGGCTGCCCGCGAGGGTGGCCCGGGTCTGGATGACGGCCACCAGGGTGGCCAGGCCGAGGGTGAGCGCCACGAAGAGGAAGTGCGTACCCGCCGTCAGGGCGAACTGCAGACGGGCCAGGTCGAGGGTGACTGCGTCCATGGTTCAACCCTGGTCGCCGGAACGACGCCGGACGTCGTACCGGGGTGCGAACCGGCGTTGCCCCCGTGGAGGTAAGCGGGCGGTCCGGTACTCCCCGGGGGACCCACGGACGCGCCCGTCACGGCGATCTCTGCTACCTGGGGAGTACGCGGCGCGCGATGGCCCCCGCGGGAGTACGCGCGAGTCCGCCCGGAGCCTGACCCGCACCGGCCGGACGGACGGGACGATGGAGGCCTGACCCGACCCTGGCGGGCGCCGTACCGCACCGTGCCGGGCGGCCGACGCCGACCGCCGGGCGGAAGCACCTCCCGGGTGCCGGGCCGCGCCACTGTGAGGATGTACGTGTGGACAACTTGCTGCGCACCGGCCTGAGCGAACGCGTCACCGCCGCGGTCCACCGCGATCCGGCGGACTCACGGCACCCCCTGCGCAATGACGTGCTCCTCGCACTGTTCCTGATGGGACTGTCCGTCGCACTGGCCGGCATCGGCCACGACGGGAAGCACCTGGACGCACTGGGGTGGATCCTGCTGCTGTGCGGACAGGCACCGCTGGTCTGGCGCCGCTCCCACACGCTGCCCGCCCTGATCGTCATGATCGCGTTCATCGGCCCGTACCACGCGCTGGGCTACAACCACACGGCGCCGGTCGTCGGCACCATGACCCTCCTCTACACGGTCGCGGTCACCGGGACGCCCCGCCGGGCGGTGATCACCGGCGCGGTCGTCATCGCCGGGACGGTGGCGGCGAACTGGATCTCGGACGCCGGCGGAGCGCTGGGCACCCTGCGCGTCTCCGGCTGGATCGCCGCGGTGGTCATCGCCGGGATCTGGATGCGGGGGTACCGGCAGCGGGCCGTGCACGCCGAACAGACCCGCGAGGAGATGGCTGCCCGCCGCGTGGCCGAGGAGCGGCTGCGCATCGCCCGGGACCTGCACGACCTGCTGGCCCACTCCATCACCTTGATCGGCGTACAGACGTCGGTGGCCTCGCACGTCCTCCAGCTGGATCCGGACCAGCTCGACCGGCAAGCCGTCTCCGAGGCGCTGGACGACATCGCGGAGACCTGCCGTACCGCCCGCTCCGAGGTCCGCGCCACCCTGGAGGTCCTGCGCAACGAGCAGAACCCGGAGGACGAGGGCCCGCTCCCCGGCCTCGCCGCACTGCCCGCCCTCGCCCGGCGCGCGGACGCGCGGCTCACACTGGCCGTCGAGGGCGACCGGCTGCGGCCCTCGGTGGAGGCCGCCGTCTACCGCATCGTCCAGGAGGCCCTCACCAACACGGCCCGCCACGGCGGTCCGCAGGCCCGTGCGGTGGTCAGCGTGGAGGGCCGCGACGACACGCTGCACCTCACCGTCACGGACGACGGCACACCCGGCCACGGCACCAGCGGGTCCCGGTTCGGGCTCATCGGGATGGAGGAACGCGCCCGCAGCGTCGGCGGGACCCTCACCGCGGGCCCGCGCCCGGGCGGCGGGTTCGCCGTCACCGCCCTGCTTCCGCTCGCACCGTCCGCCCCGCGAGAGGACCCGTCACGTCCCCGAGAGGAATCTCAATGACCGTGTCAAGCCACACCCGGTCCTCCCGGACCGCCAACCATTCTTAGGGACCCATCATGATCCGCGTACTGCTGGCGGACGACCAGCACCTCGTACGAAGCGCCTTCGCCATGCTCGTCAAGGCGGCTCCCGACATGGAGGTCGTCGGCCAGGCCTCCACCGGGCGGGAGGCCGTGGAGCTGGCCCGCGCCACGCCCGCCGACCTCATCCTGATGGACATCCGCATGCCCGACCTCGACGGCATCGAGGCCACCCGTCTCATCGCCGGGGACGAAGAACTGAACGGGCTGAGGATCCTCGTGCTCACCACCTACGACACCGACGAGAACATCGTCGAGGCCCTGCGGGCCGGAGCGTCCGGATTCGTCGTCAAGGACATGCTCCCCGTCGACCTGCTCGCCGCGATGCGCACCGTCGCCGCCGGTGAGGCACTCCTCTCGCCCGGCGCCACCGGCCGGCTCATCGCCCAGGTCCTCAACGTCCAGAAGCCCAGCCCCGTCCCGGCGGAGCTGGCCCAGCTCTCCGCGCGGGAACGACAGATCCTCATCCTGGTGGCCCGCGGGTTGAACAACCAGGAGATCGCCGACCACTTGGAGCTGAGCCCGCTGACCGCGAAGAAGCACGTGAGCCGCATCATGGGCAAACTGGGCGCTCGCGACCGCGCCCAACTCGTCGTCACCGCCTATGAGTCGGGCCTGGTGACCCCGGGCACTGCGACCGACGGCACCGGGATCGGCTGATCCGCGGGTTCCTGGTGCCCGGTCCTGGGGCCCGGTCCGTGGCGCCCGGTTCGTCGTGCCCGGCGACGCCTGGTTCATGGCGCCCGGTTCAGGCTGTGAACTCGATGCGGAACGGGTCGTCAGTGATCAGGCGCTGGTACTTGCGGAGGGCTCCGAGGACACCACCGGCGGAGCTGTTGGCGCTCTGGGAGATGTGCAGGCGCAGACAGGTCTCCGTGTTGGTGGTGGGCCGGTTGGGCCACGTCGCCGGCGCCGACCACACGCCGTTCGCGTCGAACTGAGGCGTCAGTTCGGCGCAGAGAGCGCCGGCCTGGCCCCCCTCCCTGGTACTGGCCATCGGGAACTCGTCGCAGCTGTCCTTGCCGCGAACGGCCGGGTAGAGGTTGGTGAACGAAGAGCAGGTCGCGGCGCGGTTGGCCCCCGCCTGCGCCTGGTCCACCGCGTGCAGGAGGTTGGTCCCGCGGCGGGTCATGACCGCTTCGTAGATCGGTACGACGAGCCCGTACTTCGCGTGCGATCGCGAATAGCTCAGGACAGGGGGGTCGTCGGTGGGGATGACGCAGCCCCGCAGCCGGGGCTGCTCGGCGTCGCAGCGGATCTTCGCGCCCGCCGGGCTGGGCCAGGACGCCTCCGCGTCGATCGGCTCGCCCCCTGGCATCGAGACGTACATCGTGTAGTCGGTCTGGAAGGACGAGCGGGTGCTGCCCGCCGCGAACTCACCGCCGTTGTACTTGGTCGTCCCCGTGGCCTCCCCGTTGAGCGCAAGAGTCCTGGCGTACCAGGGCTGCTTGGTCACCGTCTTGCATCCCGTACCGCAGCCGACCTTCATGCGCACGGTGAGGCTCTGTACGTCTCCTTCGACACGGATCACCTTGGCGGTGATCGTCTCCTTCAGTTCCAAAGACCTGTAGGAGGTGGCGAGGGACGAGTTGACGGCGATCAGGCCCCTGCCTATCACCACGGAGTTCGCGTCGTAGAGCGTGTACGTGACCTCGGCGCCGTTCAAGCACATGCCGCCGGTACGACTCCAGCTCCAGGTGCCGGGTTCGGTGATCCGGCAGGAGGGTGCCGGCGGCTCGGGGTCGTCGGTGTCGGGCTCGAACTCGGTGCTGATGCCGTCGCCGGCCGGATCGTCGGGCTCTGCTTCGTCGCCTGGCAGGCCGCGGGGGCCCTTGCTCGCTTCGCCGTTCCGCTTGGCTCCCGAGTCTGTGGGGCCATGGGTGGCCGCCGCAGCGGGAGTTCGTGCGGCCTGGGACGGAAGTGCGGTGCCCGCCTTGGCGGACGGTCTGCTCCTCACCCGTATGCACGCCCTGACGGCGTCGTGCGTCGCGGTGCGCGCGCCGGCGGGGACGTCGGTGCAGGTGTCTCCCGCGGTGAAGGGAGCCGTTCGCAAGATGGCGGCCGGGGCGGCGGGGTCGACCGGCGCCGGGCTGGTGGAGCCGGAGGCGTCGCGGCCGTGGGCCTCATCAGCGCTCGAAGTGCCCGCGGCCGTGAGGGCCAGGGTGAGGGAGAGCGCCAGAGGGAACAACACCACTCGGATACGTCGTGCTGACATGTCTTCTCTCTGTCGGACTGTTGTCGCGGATCGGTTGCGAGAGGGCTCGGACGGTCGACGACACCGAGGAGGCGGTCAGCCGCGGACCACGCCGCGCGCCGAGAGCTGTCCTGCGGCCTCAGAGCCAGAACCACAGGTGGTCGTCGGCGCCGTTCTCCCCCCACAGCGGGTCGTCCTTCTGGCACGGGTAGAGCGTCAGCGGATTCGCGTTGCCCTTGTCCGTGTTGTCCGACGCCCAGCCGGGAACGTCCAGGCACAGTCCTGACTTGGCGTTCACCAGGTACCGGGCGAGACCGGGTCCGGGCACCCAGTACCACTCCTGGTTGTCGGTCGCGGCGTTGGCCGCCGCGACGCACGTGTACATCCCGACCTTGGTCGTCGGCGGGTTGTCCTCGGCGTTCGGCACGTCGACGCACTGACCGCTCTTGGTGTTCTTGAGCATGAACAACTGCCGTGCCGTACCCCCGACGTTGAGGCCGCGCGTGTGCACGAACTCGAACTGCTGGTTGTCGGAGGACGCCGGCTCGACGCAGGGGTACTGGTACGTGTACGCGCCGTACGTCGCCTCGGCGTTCGGGAGGTCCGCGCACCAGCCGGTCGCCGCGTTCAGCAGACGCCCCTGAGGGAGGTCCGGTGTGTTGTCGGTGCGGGTGATGACGGCGTTGTTGCGGGTTTCGGTTTCTGCGAGGCAGCCGCCTTGCCAGGAGCGGCTGGTGATGCCGATGA
>NZ_JBEOYE010000042.1:0-46354 GCF_040296945.1 Streptomyces sp. NPDC001941
GTTCATGTAGTACGGGAAGCGGGAGGAGCAGCCGATGCCGGAGACGAAGACGATGTTCTCCTTGGCCAGGCCGAGTTCGGGCATGAAGCCCTGCACGGCGGCCAGGATGGCGTAGTCGCCGCAGCCGGGGCACCAGCGCACTTCCTGGTCGGACTTGAAGTCCTTCATGGTCTGCTTGGCGTCGGCCTTGGGCACCAGCGAGAGCAGGGTGCGCGCGATGCCGGCCGGCCCGGTCGCCCCGGGGGCCTCGGTCGCCTCGGTCACCTCAGTCATTGATGGCCTCCTTGAGAGCCGTGGCGAGCTGCTCGGCCTTGAACGGCATGCCGTTGACCTGGTTGTAGCTGTGCGCGTCGATGAGGTACTTGGCGCGGATGAGGGTGGCGAGCTGGCCGAGGTTCATCTCCGGGATGACGACCTTGTCGTAACCGCGCAGGACCTCGCCGAGGTTGGCGGGGAAGGGGTTGAGGTGGCGCAGGTGGGCCTGGGCGATGGCCTCGCCGGCGGTGCGCAGGCGGCGCACGGCGGCGGTGATGGGCCCGTAGGTGGAACCCCACCCGAGCACCAGGGTGCGGGCCCCGTCCGGGTCGTCGACGTCGAGGTCGGGCACGGTGATGTTGTCGATCTTGGCCTGGCGGGTGCGGACCATGAAGTCGTGGTTGGCCGGGTCGTAGGAGATGTTGCCCGTCCCGTCCTGCTTCTCGATCCCCCCGATCCGGTGCTCAAGACCCGGCGTGCCCGGGATCGCCCACGGCCGCGCCAGCGTGTGCGGATCACGCTTGTAGGGCCAGAACACCTCGGTGCCATCGGCCAGGGTGTGGTTGGGGCCGGTGGCGAACCGCACCCGCAGATCAGGCAGCTCGTCGGTCTCCGGCACCCGCCACGGCTCGGAGCCGTTGGCCAGGTAGCCGTCGGAGAGCAGGAACACCGGCGTGCGGTACTCCAGCGCGATCCGGGCCGCCTCCACCGCCGCGTCGAAACAGTCCGCCGGCGTACGCGGCGCGATCACCGGCACCGGCGCCTCGCCGTTGCGCCCGTACATCGCCTGCAGCAGATCCGCCTGCTCGGTCTTGGTCGGCAGCCCCGTCGAGGGCCCGCCCCGCTGGATGTCCACCACCAGCAACGGCAGCTCCAGCGACACCGCAAGGCCGATCGTCTCCGACTTCAGCGCCACCCCCGGCCCCGACGTCGTCGTCACCGCCAGCGACCCGCCGAACGCCGCCCCCAGCGCCGCCCCGATCCCGGCGATCTCATCCTCCGCCTGGAACGTGCGCACCCCGAAGTTCTTGTGCTTCGACAACTCGTGCAGGATGTCGGATGCCGGAGTGATCGGGTACGAGCCCAGGTACAGCGGCAGGTCCGCCAGCTGCCCCGCCGCCACCAGCCCATAGGACAGGGCCAGGTTCCCCGAGATGTTGCGGTACGTACCCGCCGGGAACGCCGTCGTGGCCGGCGCCACCTCGTAGGACACCGCGAAGTCCTCGGTGGTCTCCCCGAAGTTCCAGCCCGCCCGGAACGCCGCCACATTCGCCTCGGCGATCTCCGGCTTCTTCGCGAACTTCGTCCGCAGGAACCGCTCCGTACCCTCCGTCGGCCGGTGGTACATCCACGACAGCAGACCCAGCGCGAACATGTTCTTGCTCCGCTCGGCCTCCTTGCGCGACAGGCCGAACTCCTTCAACGCCTCGATCGTCAGCGTCGTCAGCGGCACCGCGTGCACGTGGTACGCCTCCAGCGAGCCGTCCTCCAGCGGACTGGTCGCGTACCCCACCTTCGCCATCGCCCGCTTGGCGAACTCATCGGTGTTGACGATCACCTCCGCACCGCGCGGCAGGTCCCCGATGTTCGCCTTCAACGCCGCCGGGTTCATCGCCACCAGCACGTTCGGCGCGTCACCCGGCGTCAGGATGTCGTGATCGGCGAAGTGCAACTGGAAACTCGACACACCCGGCAGCGTCCCGGCAGGCGCCCGGATCTCCGCCGGGAAGTTCGGCAGCGTCGACAGGTCATTGCCGAACGACGCCGTCTCCGACGTGAAACGGTCCCCCGTCAGCTGCATCCCGTCACCCGAGTCACCCGCGAACCGGATGACCACCCGATCAAGACGACGGACCTCTTTGTCGCCCTCGGGCCTGCGTTGCCCGACCACTGCCTCGTGCGACTCGTCGGCCTGCTCGGCCGGGCTACTGACCTGGCTGGTCACTGAACTGGACCTCCCTTGAGGCGGCTGTTCGGTGCGACCGGCCGACCGGTCGCCCAGGGCCCACCCTACGTCGGTAAGGGTCCCCTTCCCTGGGCTGCTCATATGATGGAACGTATTTTGAGACGCGCTTTTGTCGCTCTTCGTCACGATTGAACCGCCCCCCTGTCCCCCCGACGAAGACGTTTCCGACTCGTCCTTTGGTTCTAGGACCCGCTCCCGCCGTGTTCCGGCCCGGCGCCTGACGGGTGCCCATCAGGCGCCGGTCAATCAGCCGGTCAATCATCTGACAGAGTGTCAGAACCGGTGCGTCGCGTCTCGGGAACGCACGTCCCGGGCTCGCCCCGGGCCGAGTCCGGGCGGTTCTCAGGTGCCGTCCAGGCGCGTCCCGGCCGCGTCTCAGGAATTGATGTACGTGAGGACGGCGAGCACCCGGCGGTGGTCCCCGTCACTGGGCGAGAGCCCGAGCTTCAGGAAGATGTTGCTCACGTGCTTCTCGACCGCGCCGTCGCTCACCACGAGCTGCCGGGCGACCGCCGAGTTGGTCCGCCCCTCGGCCATCAGACCGAGGACCTCGCGCTCGCGCGGCGTCAGCCCCGCCAGCACGTCCTGCTTGCGGCTGCGGCCGAGCAGCTGGGCCACCACCTCGGGGTCGAGCGCGGTGCCGCCGCTCGCGACCCGCACCACCGCGTCCACGAACTCGCGCACCTCGGCGACCCGGTCCTTGAGCAGGTAGCCGACGCCACGGCTGTTCCCGGCGAGCAGCTCGGTGGCGTACTGCTCCTCCACGTACTGCGACAGGACCAGCACCCCGATGCCGGGGTGCTCCTTGCGCAGCCGCACCGCGGCCCGTACGCCCTCGTCGGTGTGCGTCGGCGGCATCCGCACGTCCGCGACCACCACGTCCGGCAGCTGTCCCTGGTCGGCGAGCTCGGCGACCGTCTTCACCAGCGCCTCGCCGTCGCCGACCCCGGCCACGACCTCGTGCCCGCGGTCGGTCAGCAGCCGGGTCAGGCCCTCCCGAAGCAGCACTGAATCCTCGGCGATGACCACCCGCACCCTGTCCTCCACGGCCCTGTCGTCCCCCATGTCCACGCACGTCCGGGGCGTTCCCGGCGCGGTGTCCCCAGCATCGCAGCATCCTGACCCGGATGGGCTCACGGAAGGCGAAGAGGGAGAAGAGGGAGGAGGGCTTCCGGCGGGCTTCCGGCCGCGACGACGAAGAACGGGCCGCCCGGCGGGCCGGGCGGCGGCTCAGGCGGTACGCCAGGGGAGCTCGGCGGTGACGGTGGTCGGGCCGCCCGCGGGGGAGTCCACGACCAGGATCCCGTCGACGGCGTCCAGCCGCTCGGTCAGCCCGGCGAGCCCGGACCCGGCCGAGGTGTCGGCGCCGCCGCGGCCGTTGTCCGAGACCTGGAGCAGCAGCCGGTCCCCGGCGCGCCAGACGTCGACGGTGGCGCGGCTCGCGCTGGAGTGCTTGCTGATGTTCTGGAGCAGCTCGGAGACGGTGAAGTACGCGATCCCCTCGATCGCCGGGACGGGCCGCGCGGGCAGGTCGACCTCGACCCGTACGGGCACGGTGCAGCGGGAGGCGACCGAGGACAGCGCCGCGTCGAGGCCCCGGTCCGTCAGGACCGCCGGGTGGATGCCCCGGGCCAGGTCCCGCAGCTCCTGCAGGGCGGTCTTCACCTCGCCGTGTGCCTCGGAGACCATGCGGGCCGCGGCCTGCGGGTCCTCGGTGAGCTTCTCCTTGGCCAGGCCCAGGTCCATGGCGAGGGCGACCAGCCGGGCCTGCGCCCCGTCGTGCAGGTCGCGCTCGATGCGGCGCAGGTCGGCGGCGGCGGTGTCGACGACGACGCCCCGGTCCGACTCCAGCTCGACGACGCGGGTGGCGAGCCGTGAGGGGGAGAGCAGACCGACGACCGCGAACCGGTCGACGGCGGCGAGGCCGCGGATGATCCAGGGCGTGACCAGGACGAACAGCAGGCCGACCGCGCTGGTCACACCGAGCTCGAAGGGCGAGTCGAGGTAGAGGTCGTGGGTCCCGTCGCCGTACAGCTGGATGCCGTCCTGGCCGGCGTAGGCGGGGAAGATCCACTGCCACAGCGGGTACGTGAAGAGGGACCAGCCGACCGTCCAGAAGACCACGGAGACGTTGAAGGCGAAGATCGCCCACGGCATGTGCAGCACCGCGTAGAGCAGGCTCCGCCAGGACTCGCCGCTCTTCAGGACGGCGCCGACCCAGGACATCAGCCCGCCGGTCCGCCCGCGCACCGGCGCGGGATCGGCGACGTCGGCCCCCAGCAGCGCCCGCGCCCGGGCCCGCTCCACGGCCCCGAAGCCCCGGCACATGACGAGCCCGCCGGCCAGGACGGGGATGCCCAGGAAGGTGATGAGGAGCCCGGCGCCGAGGCTGAACATGGTGATGGCGAAGGCGAAGTAGACGATGCTGAGCGGAAGGCTGAGCAGCAGGTACCCGAAGGCCCGCCAGGTCCGCCCCTCGAACGGCGCACGCAGCGCGGCGGGAATGCGGGGGCGTGCCGTTGCGGTGGCGATGGTCATGTCTCTTCTCTCTCCGCTGTCACTCCGTGGGCCGACACGTACAGCGTCGCGGAGAAGCAAGCCCGCTGACCATGAGGGAGGGGCCCGTAGTGGGTGGGGGGTTATCCCTACTGGGTGCGGGGGGTGAGCGGACGGGGACGGAGCCGGGGGACGAGGTGCCGGGTGCCCTACGGGGTGCAGGGGCGGAGCCCCGCAGGTGCCGCCGCTCCGTGTCGGGGTCCCCTACCGGGGTGCAGGGGCGGAGCCCCGCTGAGGGTGCGGGGGCGCAGCCCCCGCGACCACTACCCGCCCCTCCTACCGCCGGAGGCTTTCGGGAAGGGGCGGGGAGGGGCACCGAAGCCCCGCACCACCCCCACCCGCACCGCAACGGCCCCGCCCCCCGTACGGCAACCCCCGGGCGCCCCGCACACCACAAGGCCCCGGACGCCCCCGTACCCCGTACGGCAACCCCGGGGCCACGCCCCACCACCTCACCCCGCCCCCCACGGGCCCCACCCCCTACTCCCTCCCCCTCCACGGCAACTCCGCCGTCACCACCGTCCCGCCCCCCACCGGCGACTCCACCACGAACACCCCGTCCACCGCCCCCAACCGCTCCGCCAGCCCCCGCATCCCGCTCCCGGCCTCCGGCCGCGCCCCGCCCCGCCCGTCGTCCTCGACCCGCAGCACCACCCGGTCCCCGGACCGCCACACCTCGACGGCGGCCTGCCGCGCGCCGGAGTGCTTGCTGATGTTCTGGAGCAGCTCGGAGACGGTGAAGTACGCGATCCCCTCGATCGCCGCCGCCGGCCGCGACGACAGGTCCACCTCGACCCGTACGGGTACGGTGCACCGCGCCGCCACCGCCGACAGCGCCGCGTCCAGCCCCCGGTCCGTCAGGACCGCCGGGTGGATGCCCCGGGCCAGGTCCCGCAGCTCCTGCAGCGCCAGCTTCACCTCGCCGTGCGCCTCGGCCACCATCTCCGCCGCCGCGTCCGGGTCCTCGAGGACCTTCTCCTTGGCCAGGCCGAGCCCCATGGCGAGGGCGACCAGGCGGGCCTGCGCCCCGTCGTGCAGGTCGCGCTCGATGCGGCGCAGGTCGGCGGCGGCGGTGTCGACGACGACGCCCCGGTCCGACTCCAGTTCGGCGATCCGCCGCTCCAGCTCGTCGGACGGCGACAGCAGCCCGCGCGCCATGGCCCGGTCCACGTTGGACAGGCCCCGCACCACGTACCCGAGCACCGGCCACAGCACGAACAGCCCCGTCAGCGTCACCGCGAACGTCACCACGCACCACGGCAGCCGTACGAACGCGTACAGCACCGCCCGCCACGCCACCGGGTCCTTCACCCGCGACCACAGCCACCCGAAGAACCCGCCGCTGTGCGGCAACGGGCTCGGCTCGTCGATCCGCAGCCCCAGCAGGGACCGCGCCCGCCCCCGTTCGAGCCGGCCGAGCAGGCGCGCCCCGACCAGCCCGCCGGCCAGCATGGGCAGACCGATCACGGTGACCGAGAGGCCCACGCCCACGGACACCATGAACACCACGTAAACAAAGCCCAGGATCCCGAACGGCAGGTTCGCCAGGAGGTGCGCGATCTCCTTCCAGGTGCACCGGCCGAAGGCCATCCGCGCGGGCTCCGGCCCCCCGCCGGCCCCACCCTCGGCACCGCCACCCCCGCCGGACGGCACGGCAGACGCGGACGGCGTCGACGGTGCCGACGGCATGGAGGGCACGGAGGGCGCAGGGGGTGTCGGGGGCATCGGGGGCGTCGGGGACGCGGGTGTCGAGGACATGCTCGGGCTCATACCGTCCAGCGTGCCCCGACCGGAGATCGCCGCGCCATGGGGTGGATGGGTGGGGTGAAGTAGGGATAACCCCACCTGTCGGCCGTCACGACTTCCTACGGTCCCCTGAGCAGGCCCTAGACTCCCGTCCGTACATATCGACGAACGGTGCCGAGGGAGCGAGGAACGGACGTGCCGGAACTCACCGTACGAGCCGTACCCACCCCAGGGCCCACCCACGGGTCCCCCTCAGGGCCCCTCACCCTCGCGGCCGACTACTTCCACACGTACTCGGTCGTCGGCCTGCTCGCCGTCGTCGGCGTGCTCTTCGTCGCGGTCGCCTTCGGCGCCGGACGCCTGCTGCGGCCGGTGGTCCCCACCCCCGAGAAGCTCCTGACGTACGAGTGCGGAGTCGACCCGGTCGGCGAGGGCTGGGCCCACACCCAGGTCCGCTACTACGTCTACGCGTTCCTGTACGTGATCTTCGCCGTCGACTCGATCTTCCTCTTCCCCTGGGCGACCGTCTTCGCCGCCCCCGGCTACGGCGCCGCGACCCTCGTGGAGATGTTCGTCTTCCTCGGCTTCCTCGCCGTCGGCCTGCTCTACGCGTACAAGAAGGGCGTCCTGGCATGGACGTAACACCGGCCTCCCCCGACGCACAGCTCCCCACCACCCCGGTGGTCGCCGCCCCCGCCCCGGTGGACCTGCCCGCCCCCAAGCTGGGCGCGCTCGCCCGGCTCGCCCCCGAGCCGATGAAGGTGGTCCTGAACTGGGGCCGCCGCTACAGCCTCTGGGTCTTCAACTTCGGCCTCGCCTGCTGCGCCATCGAGTTCATCGCCGCCTCCATGGCCCGCCACGACTTCATCCGCCTCGGCGTCATCCCCTTCGCGCCCGGCCCGCGCCAGGCGGACCTGATGATCGTCTCCGGCACGGTGACCGACAAGATGGCCCCCGCCGTCAAGCGGCTGTACGAGCAGATGCCCGAGCCGAAGTACGTCATCTCCTTCGGCGCCTGCTCCAACTGCGGCGGGCCCTACTGGGACTCGTACTCCGTGACCAAGGGCGTCGACCAGATCATCCCCGTCGACGTCTACGTCCCCGGCTGCCCGCCCCGCCCCGAAGCCCTCCTCCAGGGCATCCTCAAGCTCCAGGAGAAGATCGCCCGCGAGTCGCTCGGCGAGCGCTACGGGAACGGCGGTCCGTCCGGCGCGGCCTCCGTCCCCCAGCTCACCAGCGGTCTGGTCACCCCGCCGCCGGCCCCCGGAGGCGACGCCCCGTGACCGCGCACACCGCGTACGACCGGCTCCCCGAGGCCGCCGCCGAGGTCTTCGGCGACGGCGCGACGGCCGAGCACGCCTACGACCTGCTCACCGTCGACGTGCCCGCCGCCTCCTGGACCACCGCCCTGGAGACCGCGCGCTCTGCCCTGGGCTGCACCTACTTCGACTGGCTCAGCGCCGTCGACGAGCCCGGCACCGGCTTCCGCGTGTGCGCGCACGTCGTCGCCCTCGGCGACGGCCGCGTCCGCCGCCTCCTCGTCCGTACGACCGTCCCGCACGAGGCCCCCGTCCTGCCCACCGCCGTGGGCGTCTACGCCGGTGCCGCCTGGCACGAGCGCGAGACCCACGAGATGTTCGGCGTCCGCTTCGAGGACCACCCCAACCTGGTGCCGCTGCTCCTGCCCGAGGCATTCGAGGGCCACCCGCTGCGCAAGGACTTCGTCCTCGCGGCCCGGGTCGCCAAGGCCTGGCCCGGCGCCAAGGAGCCGGGGGAGTCCGAGCACGGCGGGCCCAAGCGCCGCCAGATGCTCCCCCCGGGCGTCCCGGACCCCAACGAGTGGGGCCCCCTCAAGGGCCAACTCCCCGCCGCCCCGGCCCGCCCGGCCCGCACCCCGCGCGCCGCGGGCGACCGCCCGGTCCGCCGCACCCGCACGGCAGCGGACGGCTCCACCACCCAGCCCCCCACCCCGGACACCCCGGCAGCGACGTCCCCGGCGACGTCCCCGGCCACCGACGCCCCGGCCCCGGTCACGGGCGCCCCGGCGGAGGCCCCCGCGGCCCGTCCGCCTCGCCGCACCCGCACCGCCTCCCAGGGCAGCGCCAGCCAGCACCCCGCCCCGGACGCCCCCGAAGCCCGGCCCGCCCCGGACCCGACGGACCCGGCGGACACGGCGGCGGCCCCGGCGGACGGGTCAAGCACGGCGGGCACGACCGACGGATCAAGCACGCCGGACACAGCGGGCGCGCCGGGGACTACGGGCACGCCGGGCGCGACGGAAGGCCAGGCGCCCCCGGCCGCCCCGCGCGGCCCGCGCCGCAACCGCACCGCCGGCGGCGGCTCGGCGAGCCAGCGCGGTACGGAGCCGACGCCCCCGGCCCCCGACGCCCCCACCGGCACCGGCGCCACCTCCCCGCCCCCGCGCACCCGCAGCAGCGACGCCCCCTGGCACCACGCCCGCCCGGCCTTCGAGGACACCCCGAAACCACCCCCGCCCCCGGCCCCCGAGCCCGCCGAGCCCCGGACGGGCACCCCGGACGCCGAGCCCAGCGCGCCCACCGAACCCCGGACCACCGACCCGGAGGCCAGGCCCCAGCCCACCGACCCGGTGACCAAGCCCCAGGCCACCGACCCGGACGCCAAGCCCCGGACCACCGACCCGGACGCCAGGCCCACCACCCCCGACGACGGCCCCACCACCCCCGACGCTCCCCACACCCCTGACACCCCCGGAGGCGACCCCGCGTGAACGACGCTCTCGACGTCGCCCTCCGGCTCGTCATCGTCTTCGCCGTCTTCCTGGTCCTGCCGCTCGTGGTCGGCCAGACCGAGCACAAGGTGATGGCCCACATGCAGGGCCGCCTCGGCCCCATGTACGCGGGCGGCTTCCACGGCTGGGCCCAGCTCGTCGCGGACGGCGTGAAGTTCGCGCAGAAGGAGGACGTGGTCCCGGCTGGCGCCGACCGCCGCGTCTTCCAGCTCGCCCCCGCCGTCGCCCTGCTCCCGTACCTCCTCGTGCTCGTCGCCATCCCGGTCGGCCCCGGCGAGGGCGCGGTCGGCCAGGTCGTGGACGCGGGCATCTTCTTCGTGCTCGCCGTCATGGGCGTCGGCGTGCTCGGCTCGCTGATGGCCGGCTGGGCCTCCGCGAACAAGTTCTCCCTCCTCGGCGGCCTGCGCACCGCCGCCCAGCTCCTGGCGTACGAGCTGCCCATGCTGCTCGCCGCCGCCTCCGTCGCGATGGCCGCCGGCACGGTCTCGCTGCCCGGCATCGTCGACGCCTTCGAGTGGTGGTGGCTGCCCTGGCAGGTCATCGGCGCCCTGGTCTTCTTCGTGGCCGGCCTGGCCGAGCTCCAGCGTCCCCCCTTCGACATGCCCGTCGCCGACTCCGAGATCATCTTCGGCGCGTACACCGAGTACACGGGCCTGCGCTTCGCCCTCTTCCTGCTGGCCGAGTACGCCGGCATCGTCGTCCTCTGCGGCCTCACCACCGTCCTGTTCCTGGGGGGCTGGCACGGCCCCCTCGGTGCCGACGGCCTCGGCTGGGTGTGGACCCTGCTGAAGACCGCCGTCCTCGCCTTCGTGGTCATCTGGCTGCGCGTCAGCTATCCGCGGCTGCGCGAGGACCAGCTCCAGAAGCTGGCCTGGACGACCCTCATCCCGCTCGCCCTCGCGCAGATCGCGCTCACCGGAATCGTGAAGGTGGCGATCAACTAGTGGCCCCGATCCCCGGCAGCGGCCTGGCCAAGGGCCTCGCCGTCACCCTCCGCACGATGACGCGCAGGACCGTCACCGAGCAGTACCCCGAGGTCCAGCCCGAACTCCCGCCCCGCACGCGCGGCGTGATCGGCCTGTTCGAGGAGAACTGCACGGTCTGCATGCTGTGCGCCCGCGAGTGCCCCGACTGGTGCATCTACATCGACTCGCACAAGGAGACGGTCCCCGCGGCCGTCCCCGGTGGCCGCGAGCGCAGCCGCAACGTCCTCGACCGCTTCGCCATCGACTTCTCGCTCTGCATGTACTGCGGTATCTGCATCGAGGTCTGTCCTTTCGACGCGCTGTTCTGGTCGCCCGAGTTCGAGTACGCGGAGACCGACATCCACGAGCTCACCCACGAGCGGGACAAGCTCCGCGAGTGGATGTGGACGGTCCCGGCACCGCCCGCCCTCGACCCCGCGGCCGAGGAGCCCAAGGAGGTCGCGGCCGCCCGCAAGGCCGCCGAGAAGCTCGCCGCCGCCCAGGCGGAGGCCACCCCGGCCGCCACCACCGCCACCGCGGCCCCGGCCGCCCCCACCGGCCCGACGGCCACGCCCGCCACCCCGGCCGACCCCGCCACCCCGGCCGGCCCCGCCGCCCCGGCCGGCCCGTCGAACCCCGCCCCGCGCGACGGGGAGCAGGGAGGCGAGTCGTGAGCGCGAGCCTGGCAGCCGGAGCGCACGGCTTCCTCTCCCCGAGCGGCGTCGAGATCGCCTTCCTCCTCGTCGGCCTGGTCACCCTCGGCGCGGCCGTCATCACGGTCACGACCAAGCAGCTGGTGCACGCCGCCCTCTGGCTGGTCGTGGCCCTCGGCGGCCTCGCCGTCGAGTACCTGCTCCTCACGGCCGAGTTCATCGCCTGGGTCCAGGTGCTGATCTACGTCGGTTCCGTCGTGGTCCTCCTCCTCTTCGGCCTCATGCTGACCCGCGCGCCCATCGGCCGGTCCCCGGACGCCGACTCCGGCAACCGCCCGGTCGCCCTCGCGGTCGCCCTCGCCGCCGCTGCCGCCCTGGTCTGGGTGGTCGTCGACGCGTTCCGCACGACCTGGATCGACCTGGACGGCCCCGCCCAGGGCTCCACCAAGGTGTCCGGCGAGATCCTCTTCCGGCACTGGGTGCTGCCCTTCGAGGCGCTCTCCGTCCTGCTGCTGGCCGCCCTGGTCGGCGCGATCGTCCTGTCCCGCAAGAACCCCGCCGAGGGCTCCGGCGCGGCCTCCGACGCCGCCTCCGGCGACAAGGAGCGGCGCTGATGCACCTCGCCTACCCCGCGGTCCTCGCGGCCCTGCTGTTCTGCACCGGTCTGTACGGCGTGCTGGCCCGGCGCAACGCGATCCTGGTCCTGATGTCCGTCGAGCTGATGCTCAACGCCGTCAACCTCAACCTCGTCGCCTTCGACGTCTGGCTCCGCGACACCCTGCACGCCGGCCAGGCGCTGACCCTCTTCACCATCGCCATCGCCGCCGCCGAGATCGGCATCGGCCTGGCGATCGTGCTGATGGTCCACCGCAACCGCGGCACCGCCGACGTCGACAAGCTGCGCGACACCGCCGAGGCCCCCGGCGACGCCGACCCGGACGACGACCCCGACGGGCCCCCCGCCGCAGCCGCCGACGAGAAGGCCGAGGCCACCGCGTGACCACCACGACCCTCGCCGTACTCGTCCCCCTCCTTCCCTTCCTCGGCGCCGCCGCCGGCCTGCTGCTCGGCCGCACCGCCCCCGGTTTCGTCCGCCCCCTCGCGGTCCTGCCCACGGTCGCCGCGTTCGCGCTGGCCGTGCTGGTCGCCGTCCGCCAGGGCGGGAACGCGGCGGTCGACGCCGCCACCCAGCTGACCCCGACCGGCTCGGTCCCCATCGACCTGGCCCTGCACATCGACGGCTTCGCCGCGCTGGTCGCCGTCCTGGTCGGCCTGGTCGCGTCCTGCGTGCAGATCTACTCGACGGGCTACCTGCGCGACGACCCGCGCTACCCCTCGTACGCCGCCCTCGTCTCGCTGTTCACCTCCGCGATGCTGCTCGTCGTCTACTCCGGCGACCTGATGGTGCTGCTGGTCGGCTGGGAGATCATGGGCATCTGCTCGTACTTCCTCGTCGGCCACTACTGGGAGACCCCCGAGGCGCGGGCCGCCTCCCTGAAGGCCTTCCTGGTCACCAAGCTCGGTGACGTCCCCTTCCTGATCGGTCTGTTCGCGCTGGCCGCCGACGCCGGCACGTTCCGCATCACCGGCGTCCTCGGCGCGGTCGCCTCGGGCGGCCTGGACCACCCGACGCTGGTCGCCCTGCTGCTCCTGGCCGGCGTGGCGGGCAAGTCGGCGCAGTTCCCGCTGCACACCTGGCTGCCCGACGCGATGGCCGGCCCCACCCCGGTCTCCGCGCTGATCCACGCCGCCACGATGGTCGCGGCGGGCATCTACTTCGTGGCCCGGCTGCTCCCGGTCTTCGCCGCCTCCGGCGCCGCCCTCACGGTCCTGGCCGTGATGGCCGCGGTGACGATGGTCGGCTCGGGCCTGTCCGCCCTCGCCCAGGACGACATCAAGCGCGTCCTCGCCTACTCGACCATCGGCCAGCTCGGCTACATGGCCGGGGCCCTGGCCGTCGGCGACCGGGGTGCCGCCGTCTTCCACCTCCTCTCGCACGGCGCCTTCAAGGCCCTGCTCTTCCTCGCGGCGGGCGTGGTCATCCACGCCGCCGGCACCAACTCGCTGGCCGCCATGTCCCGCATGAGCGGCCTGGCCAAGCGGATCCCGGACGCCTACTGGACGATGACCGTCGCCCTGCTCGCGCTCGCCGCCATCCCCCCCTTCGCCGGCTTCTTCTCCAAGGAAGCCGTCCTGGTGGCCGCCGAACACACCGCCCTCGGCGACCGGGCCACCGCCCCCGCGGCGGCCGGCTGGATCGTCCTGGTCGCGGCGCTGCTCGCGGCCCTGCTCACCGCCGCGTACGCCACCCGGCTGTGGCTGCTCGCCTTCCGGGGCCGGGGCGCCGAGGCCCCCGACCACGGCCGCCAGCCCGTCGCGATGAACGCCGTGCTCTGGCTCCTCGCGGTGCCCTCGCTCGCCTTCGGCCTGGCCGTCGGGTACCTCGACGACTGGTTCGACGGCCACGCGCTGACCCCCACCGTGACGACCGGCGTCCTCGGCACCGGTGCCGCCCTGGTCGGCGGCCTGGTCACCTACGCCACCTGGCGCCAGACCAGCGCCCTCGCCGCCCGCACCCCGCTCGGCGCCGTCGCCGCGAACCCCGGGGGCGACGGGTCCCTGGTCGAGGCCGAGGCCATCGCCAGCCACACCCCCGCGTACGGGAACGTGGCGAGCGCCCCCGACCCGGCGGACCCCGGCCGCCTGCTGCTCGGCCCGCTGCACGCCCCCGCGGCCGCCGGCTTCCACCTGGACGCCGTCTACACCGCCCTGTTCGTACGCCCCGTCCGGGCCGCGGCCTCACTGGTCCGCTTCCTGGACCGGGAGGTCGTCGACACGTACGTCAGGGGTTCGGGCACCGGCGCCAAGTGGCTGGGCCTGGCCGTGCGCCGCGCCCAGACCGGCAACGTGCAGACCTACCTCAGCGCCCTGCTCGCCGGCTCCGTCGTCCTGGCGATCGCCGCCGTCCTCGTCGCCGCCGGAGCGTGAGCCGTGATCGATATCAGCGAGTCCGTGATGCAGTTCCTCCTGGCGTTCCTCGTCGCCGGGCCGCTCCTGGGCGCCGTCGCCGCCCTGCTGCCCGCCCCGCCCGGACTGAGGGGGAAGTCGCCCGACCAGGCCGTGCTGCGCCACGGCGTGACCGTGACCGGCGCGCTCCTGGTGGCCGCCGTGGTCCTGGCGCTCGGCTTCGACCACGACCACCCGTCGCGGATGCAGGCGGTGACCGACGTCAGCTGGATCCCCGCGCTGGACGTGCGCGTCCACCTGGGTGTCGACGGCATTTCCCTCCCCCTCCTGGTCCTGACCGCGCTGCTGACCTTCCTCTGCGCGCTCCACAGTTACTTCAAGCCGCCCGCGGGCCCGTCCCCGAAGGCGTTCGTCGCCCTGCTGCTCGTGCTCGAATCGGGCACGATCGCTTCCTTCGCCGTCCTCGACCTGCTGCTCTTCTTCCTGGCCTTCGAGACGGTCCTGATCCCCATGTACTTCCTCATCGCCCGCTGGGGCGGTGAGCGGCGGCAGGCCGCCGCCTGGAAGTTCGTCCTCTACACGCTGCTCGGCTCGGTCGTGATGCTGCTCGGCCTCCTGCTCATCGGGCTGAAGTCCGGCACGTTCGACATGATGGCACTGGCCACTGACAACGGCCGGGGCCTGAGCACGTCGTTGCAGGTCACGGCGGTTCTGGCGATCGGGATCGGGCTCGCGGTCAAGGCCCCGATGTGGCCGTTCCACAGCTGGCTGCCGGACGCCCACACCGCCGCGCCCACGGTCGGCTCGGTGCTGCTCGCCGGCGTCCTGCTGAAGATGGGTACGTACGGATTCGTCCGGATCGTCCTGCCGGTCGCGCCCGACGGCATGCGCGTCTTCGCCCCCTACCTCGCGGCCTTCGCCGTGGTCGGGATCATCTACGGCTCGCTCGCCTGCCTCGCCCTGGCCCGCCCCGGCGCCAAGGGCGACCTCAAGCGGCTCATCGCCTACTCCTCCGTGGGCCACATGGGCTTCGTGCTCCTCGGCATCGCGACCATGACGCCCACCGGCGTCAACGGCGCGCTCTTCGCCAACATCGCCCACGGCCTGATCACCGGCCTGCTCTTCTTTCTGGTCGGCGCGGTCAAGGACCGCTACGGCACCGCCGACCTCGACACCCTCGCCGGAGCCACCGGCGCCGCCCTCTACGGCCGCGCCCCCCGCCTCGGCGGCCTGCTGGCCTTCGCCGCCGTCGCCTCGCTCGGCCTGCCCGGCCTCGCCGGGTTCTGGGGCGAGATGCTGGCCCTGTTCGGCGCCTTCGACCCGGCCGAGGGCCTCAGCCGCCCCGCCTTCCTCACCTTCATGGCCGTCGGCGGCGTCGGCACCCTGCTCACCGCCGCCTACCTCCTCCTCGTCGTCCGCCGCGTCTGCATGGGCGGCCCCCGCCCCGAGGGCGAGACCCGGATCGCCGACGTCCAGGCGTACGAGTTCGCCGCCTGGACCCCGCTGGCGGCCCTCACCGTCCTCGCCGGACTGTGGCCCGCGGTCCTCCTCGGCCTCACCGACCCGGCCGTGCAGAAGCTCCTCGCGGGAGGAAAGTCGTGACCACCGTTGCCGCGGGCCTCGTCCAGTCGGTCGACTGGCTGGCGATCGCGCCGCCGACCCTGACGGCGCTCGTCGCCCTGGCCGTGCTCGTCGCCGACCTGTTCGTGCCCGAGAGGAACAAGCAGCTCCTCGGCTGGACCGCGATCGGCGGCCTCGCCGCGGCCGCCGCCCTGCTCGTGCCCCTGCGCCGCGGCGACCGCTCCACCTTCTGCCTCACCGGCGACCCCGGCGTGTGCAGCTACACCGCCGACCACTTCACGCTGGTCATCCAGTTCCTGGTGCTCGGCGGCGCGCTGGTGACGGGGTTGCTCTCGCTCACCGAGACCCGCGAGAAGCTGCCCGCGGGCGAGTTCTGGTTCCTGCTGCTCTCCTCGGCCGCCGGGGCCGCCCTGCTGCCCGCCGCCCGCGACCTGGCCACGCTCGTCGTCGCCCTGGAGGTCGCCTCGCTGCCCGCCTTCGCGCTCGTCGGCCTCAAGCGCGGCGACCGCATGTCCAGCGAGGCCGCGCTCAAGTTCTTCCTGTCCTCCGTCACCGCCACCGCCGTCACCCTGCTCGGCGTCAGCTTCGTGTACGCGACGACCGGCACCCTGCACCTGACCGAGATCGCCCAGAACCTGGACGACGTGCCCGGACAGCTGCAGACCCTCGCCAAGGCGGGCGTCGCCCTGACCCTGGTCGGCTTCGCCTTCAAGACGGCCGCCGCGCCGTTCCACTTCTGGGTGCCCGACACCTACGCGGGCGCCCCGCTGCCGGTCGCCGCGTACCTCTCCGTCGTCGGCAAGGCGGTCGGCTTCACCGGCCTGATCCTGGTCACCGTCGTCGCCTTCCCGTCCTACGCCGACGTGTGGGGCCCGGCGCTCGCCGTCCTGGCCGCCCTGACGATGACCGTCGGCAACGTCGCGGCGCTGCGCCAGTCGACCACGCGCGCGTGGAGCGCGGTCCGGCTGCTCGCCTGGTCCTCCGTCGGGCAGGCCGGGTACCTGCTGGTGCCGATCGCCGCCGCCGCGTACTCCAGCGACGACCAGATCGGCTCCACCGTCGCGTACGCCCTGATGTACGCCGTCGTGAACCTCGGCGCCTTCACGGTCGCCGCCCTGGTGGCCCGTACGCACCCGAAGAACCGGATCGCCGACTACGCGGGCCTGTACGCCGCCCGCCCGGTCACCGCGCTCGCCATGGCCTTCTTCCTGCTCTGCCTGGCGGGATTGCCGCCCGGCATCATCGGCCTCTTCGCCAAGGTCACCGTGTTCTCCTCGGCCGTCGACGCGGGCCTCGGCTGGCTCGCCGTCCTGATGGGCGCCAACGTCGTCATCGCGCTCTTCTACTACCTGCGCTGGACGGCCGTCCTCTTCCGGACCCCGGCGCGAGCCCCGGAGGGCTCCGGTGAGGAATCCCTGACCGGGACCGGTTCCGGCACCGGCGAGACGGCCGCCGTACGCCACCGGGCGCCCGCCCCGCTGACCCTCGCGCTGATCCTGACCGCCACCGCGGGCGTGGTGCTCTCCGGGTACCCGCAGCTCGCCCTCCGGTTCGCAGCGACTACCCTCTTCTAGGCAAAACGGGCCGAAAGGCCCAGGACCCCCACATCCCCCCACCCAGAACCACCGAGGAGAAAGCGCAGTGCTGAACGGTTTCAAGGACTTCATACTTCGCGGGAACGTCGTCTCGATGGCCATCGGTCTGGCCGTCGGATCGGCGTTCACGGCCGTCGTCACCGGCTTCAGCAACGCGTTCATAGTGCCCCTCATCGGCGTCGCCACCCGCGGGACGGGCGACTTCAGCAAGGCCACCTTCAGCGTCCAGGGCACCAAGTTCCCCTACGGCCTGTTCATCGCCGCCGCCATCGCCTTCCTGATCACCGCGGCCGTCCTGTACTTCCTGGTCGTCGCCCCGATGGCCAAGCTCCAGGCCCGCTTCAAGCGCGACGAGCCCTTCAGCGTGAAGGCCGCCCTGCGGGACTGCCCCCGCTGCTACACCGAGATCCCCGCCGTCGCCACCCGCTGCGCCCACTGCACCAGCGAGATCCAGCCGCTCCCCGAGGCGGTCGAGAAGATGGAGAAGGCGGGCCTGCCCGCCCCGCGCTGACCCCACCGGGCCGCCCCCGCGGACACCCCGCCACCCGTACGGCCTACACCCCTCCCCGCGCGCACAAGGGAACTAGCTCCCTCCGCCTGGCGTTGACCAGTACGGAAGGGTCCACTGGAGACGTGGACCAGCACCAAGCAAAGGGTTCCCCTGCCGCACCACTTGGAGGGCGTACCGTGCACCGCCGGCACAACGGGCTGAGGACCGCCGTACTCCTCGGGGGACTGTCCGCACTCATCATCGTCATCGGCAGCTTCTTCGGGCGTACGGGCCTGGTCGTGGCGCTCCTCGTGGCGCTGGGCACCAACGCGTACGCCTACTGGAACAGCGACAAGCTGGCGCTGCGGGCCATGCGCGCCCGCCCGGTCAGCGAGTTCGAGGCCCCCGCGCTGTACCGCATGGTGCGGGAGCTCTCCACCCAGGCGCGGCAGCCGATGCCCCGGCTCTACATCTCCCCGACGCAGGCGCCCAACGCGTTCGCGACCGGGCGCAACCCGCGCAACGCCGCGGTCTGCTGCACCGAGGGCATCCTGCAGATCCTGGACGAGCGCGAGCTGCGGGGCGTCATCGGCCACGAGCTCAGCCACGTCTACAACCGGGACATCCTCATCTCGTCGGTCGCGGGCGCCCTGGCCTCAGTGATCATGTTCCTGGTGAACTTCGCCTGGCTGATCCCGGTCGGCCGCTCCAACGACGACGAGGGCCCGGGCATCTTCGGCATGCTGCTGATCATGCTCCTGGGGCCGCTCGCCGCCTCGGTCATCCAGCTCGCCATCAGCCGCTCCCGCGAGTACGAGGCGGACGCCTCCGGGGCCCAGCTGACCGGCGACCCGCTCGCCCTCGCCAGCGCCCTGCGCAAGCTGGAGGCGGGCACCCAGCAGCTTCCGCTGCCCCCCGAGCCCAAGATCGAGACCGCGAGCCACATGATGATCGCGAACCCCTTCCGGCCGGGCCAGGGACTCTCCAAGATGTTCTCCACGCACCCGCCGATGGCGGAGCGCATCGCCCGACTCGAGCAGATGGCAGGTCGCCAGCAGTGAAGACAATCCTGAACGTCATATGGCTCGTCCTGTGCGGCTTCTGGATGTTCCTCGGCTACATGCTGGCGGGCCTCCTGCTGTGCATCACGATCATCGGCATCCCCTTCGGCCTCGCGGCCTTCAGGATCGGCGTCTACGCCCTCTGGCCCTTCGGGTACACGGCGGTCGACCGCCGGGACGCGGGCGCCCCGTCCTGCGTCGGCAACGTGCTGTGGCTGGTCCTCGCCGGCTGGTGGCTGGCCCTGGGCCACATCTTCACGGGCATCGCCCTGTGCGTCACGATCATCGGGATCCCGCTGGGCATCGCCAACTTCAAACTGATCCCGGTCTCCCTGCTCCCGCTGGGCAAGGAGATCGTGCCGACGGACCAGCCGTTCGCCGCTCGCTGACGCGGAGCCGCCCGCCGCGGCGGCCCGCCCCGCCCGGCGGCCGACCCCGCCACGGGCCCGGAACTCCTGCGCCTTCTCAAGCCCGGAACTCCTGCGCCCCAGGCCCATGGCGCAGGGCTCCGGGCCCGATTGTCAGTGCCGTGGTCCACCATGAATCCATGACCGCGATCGAGCAGTTGCCGACCGGGGCCGCCACCGCGGCGCGCTCCCGAATACCCCGCGCCTGAGCGCGGCGACCCCACCCGGTTCCGCCCGCGTCCGACCCGCTGCGCCCGTGGTACGGAGCCGCCCGGGCAGCTCCCTAGGCCCCGGCCCCCCGAGCCCGCGCCCGCCCGCGTACGGCATGGACGGCCACGCCCACGAGCAGCACCCCCGCACCGGCCGCGACGGACCGCCACGGCAGCGCGAGGGCGAGCGCGGCGCACCCGGCGAGCCCCACCCCCGCCAGGAGCCGCTCGCGCGAACCCAGCGTCCAGGCCGAGGCGTTGGCGACCGCGTAGTAGACCAGCACGCCGAACGACGAGAAGCCGATCGCGCCCCGCACGTCCGCCGTCGCGGCGACGACGGCCACCACCGCGCCCACCGCGAGCTCCGCGCGGTGCGGCACCTGGAAGCGCGGGTGCACGGCCGCGAGCGGCCTCGGCAGATGGCCGTCCCTGGCCATCGCCAGGGTCGTGCGCGAGACCCCGAGGACCAGCGCCAGCAGCGAGCCCAGCGCGGCGACGGCCGCGCCCACCCGGACCACGGGGACGAGCCACCCCGCCCCCGCGGCCCGCACGGCGTCGGCGAGCGGAGCCGTCGACCGCCCCAACTCACCCGCCCCGAGCACCGAAAGGACGGAGACCGCGACACACACGTACACCAGGAGCGCGATGCCCAGGGCGAGCGGGACGGCCCGGGGAATCGTCCGGGCCGGGTCCCGCACCTCCTCGCCGAGCGTGGCGATGCGGGCGTACCCGGCGAACGCGAAGAACAGCAGCGCGGCGGCCTGCAACAGCCCGCCGGGGCCGGCCGTACTCCCGAGGCCGTCCCACCCGTCGAAGCCCAGCCGGCCGAGCCGTGCGGCCCCGGACCCCAGACAGGAGACGACCACCGCGGCGAGCACGGCCAGCACGACCGCCACGATCACGCGCGTGAGCAGCGCCGACTTCTGAACGCCCGCGTAGTTCACGGCAGTCAGCGCGACCACGGCCGCGACGGCCACCGCGTGCGCCTGCTCCGGCCAGGCGTACGCGCCGACGGTGAGGGCCATCGCGGCGCACGAGGCCGTCTTGCCGACGACGAACGCCCAGCCCGCCAGATACCCCCAGAAAGGACCCAGCCGCTCGTTCCCGTACACGTAGGTACCGCCCGACCGGGGATGACGCGCGGCGAGGCGGGCAGATGACATGGCGTTGCAGTACGCGACGACGGCGGCCACCGCCAGCGCCGGGAGCAGCCCGGAACCGGCGGCCCCGGCGGCCGGCCCCATCGCCACGAAGACGCCCGCACCGACCATCGACCCGAGCCCGACGACCACCGCGTCGAACACCCCGAGCGTGCGCCTCAACTGCTGTGTCATGCGCCGCACCCTAACGAGCGTCGCAACCACGCCACCGCGGGCAGGCGTCCTCCTGGACAACACCGAACGAAATGAAAGGCAGGTTCACGGCATGACCATCATCGGCTGGATCGTCCTGGGGCTGCTGGCCGGGATCATCGCCAAGATCCTGCTCCCCGGCCGAGACCCGGGCGGCCTGATCGGCACCACGCTCATAGGCATCGTCGGAGCCTTTCTCGGAGGCTGGATATCGGCCCGCTTCCTGGACCACCCCATCACCAAGGACTTCTACGACGGCCAGACGTGGCTGGCGGCGATCGGCGGCTCGCTGGTGCTGCTGATCATCTACCGCGTCCTGTTCGGCCACTCCCGCTCGCGCTGACGCCGACGCGCGGGGTCAGTCCCGGGCCAGCCCGGTCTCGCGCAGCGTGATGTTGAGCCGGCCGGTCAGCGCGACGGCCGGGTCGGCGGTCCCCGCGTACACCTTGGGCACGCCGTGGAAGGCGAAGCGCGAGGGGCCGCCGAAGACGAAGAGGTCGCCGGAGGCCAACTCGACGTCGGTGTAGGGCCGTCCGCGGTCCTCGGTGTTGCCGAACCGGAAGACGCACGAGTCCCCGACGCTCAGCGACACCACGGGCGCGGAGGACCGCTCGTCCTTGTCCTGGTGCATGCCCATGCGGGCGTCACCGTCGTAGAAGTTCACGAGCGCGGCGTCGGGGGAGTAGCGCCGCCCGGCCTCGTCCCCGTACGCCGCACTCACCGCGGCGCGCCCCAACTCGGCGAGCCAGTGCGGGAACGCCGCGACGCGCGCACCGTTCACGTCCCCGGCGGTGCGCGTGTAGCGGTACGGCTGCCAGTGCCAGCCCAGACACACGGTCTGTACGGACATCACGCCGCCACCGGGGAGCACGGTGTGCCGGATGGGCACGGGCCCGCGCGCCCACTCGCGGCAGGCGGCGACCAGTTCGCGCCGGCGCTCCGCGGACAGCCACTCGGGCACGTGCCAGGCGCCGGGAGCGATCTCGCGCGGCCCGAGGGGGAAGAGCCCGCCACCACTCACGAGACGGGCAGCCGTCCCGCGCCCCCCGCTCGGGACTCCGCACCCGGCAGGGCGCCCTCAAGGCCGAGGAGCCGCTCCTTGCGCTCCAGGCCGCCCGCGTAGCCGCGCAGGGCGCCGTCGGCGCCGATGACGCGGTGGCAGGGGCGCACGACGAGCAGCGGGTTGCGCCCGATGGCGGTCCCGACGGCGCGGACCCCGGCACCCGAGGACCCGACCTGGCGGGCGATGTCGCCGTAGCTGACGGTGGCGCCGTAGGGGATGTCCTCGAGGGCGGCCCAGACGCGCCGCTGGAAGTCGGTGCCGTGGTCGGCGTACACGAGGTCGAAGCGGGTCAGCCGCCCGGCGAAGTAGTCGCCCAGCTGCGCGGTGACGGCGGTGAAGGCCTCGGGCGCGTACCGCCAGTCCTCGCGCACCACGGCGCCGCCCTTCTGGCCGGGCACGGAGAGCGAGACGAGGGCGGTGCCGCCGGGGGCCGCGCCGGAGGCCTCACCGACCAGCAGGAGCTCGCCCAGGGGGCTGTCGAACGTCGCGTACAGCGTCATGGCCGCGTCCTCTCCTCGTACTGCCTGATGCCTCGATCCTGACGTGCCCGGAAGCCGGAAGCTGGCGCTTTTCGGACACGACGACCGCAGACGGAGGCCACGCCGGCACCGGGGGCGCCCCGCCCCCGGAACCCGCCTGCTCGCTTACCTACCTGCCTACCGGTAGTTCACGAACTGCAGCGCGAAGTCGAAGTCCTGCCCCTTGAGCAGGGCCTGCACGGCCTGCAGGTCGTCACGGCTCTTGGAGCTGACCCGCAGCTCATCGCCCTGGACCTGCGCCTTGACGCCCTTGGGACCCTCGTCGCGGATGACCTTGGCGACCTTCTTGGCGTTCTCCTGGGAGATGCCCTCCTCGATGGAGGCGAAGATCTTGTACTCCTTGCCGGAGAGCTGCGGCTCCCCGGCGTCCAGGGCCTTCAGCGAGATGCCGCGCTTGATCAGCTTCGTCTGGAAGACGTCCAGGATGGCGGTGACCCGCTCCTCGGAGTTGGCCTGCATCAGGATCTTCTCGCCGGACCAGGCGATCGAGGCGCCGACGTTCTTGAAGTCGTAGCGCTGCGAGATCTCCTTCGCGGCCTGGTTGAGGGCGTTGTCGACCTCCTGCCGCTCGACCTTCGAGACGATGTCGAAACTGGAGTCGGCCATGTCCTGTGGCTCCTTGTATCGGGTGCGTACGGCTACGGCCGGTGTCCCGGACCGCATCCGCAAAGCCTAGCCACCCCGGCCCGCCCCCACGCCTGATCAATCCGGTGGCGTAGCACCCCTGGGCATCAGGTATCGTTTACGTCGTTGCCAAGGAACACCCGCCGAGCGGACTCCGGAGCGACATCCCATGGCGGTGTGCCCGAGTGGCCAATGGGAGCGGACTGTAAATCCGTCGGCTTAGCCTACCCAGGTTCGAATCCTGGCGCCGCCACGCGATGAGGACCCCCGTCCACCTGCGGAAACGCAGGGGGCGGGGGTCTCTTCGTTGCCCGGGGGGCCCGGGGGCCGCTTGTTCGACCGGAATCGAAAATGTGCGGCTTGTTACGTGCTCAGCCACTGCTTGGGCCTTGTTGAACTGCGTCTGCGGGCCAGCTGCGGGCCAAGGGGTGATCACAGGGGCCGCATGACGCCAGCCGGCGATCTGTGAGCCCGGCGCTGCGTCTGGCCAGCCGCCGCTGTCCTCCGTCAGGCGAGGGGGGTGTCCTCGGGTGGGTAGTAGCGACGCGACGCCTGAGCCAGCGACTCGGAGATTTCTCGGCGTACCGGCTTCTCCGGCTTCGGAACATCTCCCTGGATCAGGGCGTGTGCGATGCCGATCGGTGGATCGTCTAAATCAGGATCGTTGATCAGCTTTGCTTTGCATGAGCGGACGGTTTGTACGGAGAAGCCGTAGACGGTGTGCTCTTCCTTCTTGACCATTGCTTCTGGGCCGAGATTATGAGCAGAGAGAATTGAGCTTCTGTGCACGGAAATTCCATCCCGATCCCACCGGAACGCCGTATGGGTGGGTAGCTTTTCTCCCGTCAAGAGATTAGGCGCCAAAAAATCAGGCTTATTGGGAATTCGACGGTAGATTACCTCATCGTCGCGAAACTCGCTGTTTGGCTCCAAGTAGACCCCCCGCGCTACCTGATGATCACCTAGGAGAAGAGCCTTTTCCAGGTGGGGTTTTCGGACCAAACACGTCGCGATAACGCGGCCAGCAGTTTGCGAACTACTTCATATCCGACGCCTTCAGTTCCCAACTCTCCGCTCAACTGGAGGGACCCTGAGGGATCTTTGTAGTACACGTAGGGCCGCTCTTCCGGAGGGAATGTGAGCTCAAGAAGTTCGGCGCCAGCTCGCCACTCTAGTACGACCTCGCCATCTTCACCGGGTGTGATGAAGGGGAAAATGGTGCGGTAGTCAGAGAGGCGGTCCAGAATTCGATAGGCGAGGTGAGTTGCTGGCTGCGGGGTAGGCCCTCCCTCTGCCCCATCCCAGCCCTGTGGCAGAGTACGCAGTTCGTACAGCTTGTTGCAGACGTAAGTCTGCAACTCAAGTTTGTTGTTCCCATCCAGATCAAGGGATGGTGTTGCTGCGTGGCGCCGGATCAGCCAGATGCCTGTTCCCGGGTCGTGGCCTCGGTGCGACGCGGTCCCTCCCGAGAACTGGTCTTTCTGCCGCGCGTTCGGCTTGGTCACTCGTTCTCCCCCCAGCTGAATCGCATTTCTTCGCTGGTCGCCTCGACGAATGCGTTGGTCACGACTTCGTGAGCCACGTCCAGCCGTTCGGCGAAGTCATCGGGGCCCTCTACGAGGGATTCGGCGTCGATTAGGAGTGAAGAGCCACTGGAGAATTCTCCATCCGATTCTGTTACGGCAGAGTCGATGCCGACAAGAACCCTTACTCGCGCGTCGAGCTCAGACTCTTGATAACGGACTCGGAATCCGCAATAGTCAGGCACCCGGAACGGAATGTCCGAGGGCGTGTTCCAGCCGGTTAGAACTCCGGTGATCGCCTCGTGTGCCGAAACCCCTGGAAGTCTGTTGCTGTACGTGACGTCGACCCGCCTCACCTCTGGCAGGGAGCCCGAGATGGATTGTGCAAGCTTCGAGAACTCGTCAAATTTTGTGACAAGCTCCTCTTTGAGCGCCTCATACCCTGGGTAGGGGAGGTCCTCGCCGCCGAAGTTCCAGTTAAGGATAAAGCGATCCTGCTGGAATTTTACTTTGCGATCACCCTCTTCTGCGGAGAGAGTGCAGAGTGCCATAGGCCATGCGAGCCCGGATCGCACAAACTCCACAGCATCCAATTCCGACGGTTCCCAAGCGGGTAGCGGAGTGGATTCTTGGAGAACGGGGTAGTCAGTGCTCCAGCCAACCCGGAGCGGCGCCAAGTCGAGCGTTTGCAGTTTAGAAAGATTACCGAACATCAGTGCGAGTGTGACGTCATACACCGGCGGACGTCGGAATTTCAAAGCACTGGTCACGTCGCAACCACCCCCTCTCGAAGGGTACCTGTGTGATGTAGATCACCGGAAGAGGATGGCCTGAAGGTAGGGCTCCAGTGGCCAATGTGACTCGAATGCTGCCGCTTTGTGTGGTTGTTTATACCCGTTGGGATGAAATGGGGCCATGTTGGTTGTGATCTGGGTGCTAACTGGTCGGGTGAGTTCAGTGCGTGACTAGGGAGACGGGCTCTGCTGGAGAGGTCATGCCAGGTCATGTGGTTCCTTCACGTACGTCGGGAGCCTGGAGTTCACTGGTGCCCCACTCGTGCAGAGCCGCGTCGATGCGCTTGTTGGCGCGGTCCTGGGAGTGGGCCAGGACCTTGGCGTAGATGCGGAACATGACCGCCAGGCTGTGGCCGGCCCGGCGGGCGCACTCTGCCGGGTCGACGCCTGAGTGGAGCCAGAACGAGATGCCCGCGTGGCGGAGGTCGTAAGGGCGCTTGGCCAGGAGGGATTCCTGGTCGGCGGGGGAGAGGGCCGATTCGCGGGCGCGGGACCAGACCTCGCCGTAGCCGCTCTCCTGGACCACGCCGCCGCGGAGCGTCTGGAAGACCCGGCCGTCCTTCGCCGTGCCGTACTCCTTGATGTGGCGGCGGAGCAGCTCGACGAAGAGCGGGGGTATGGGGATCGGGCGGCTTTCGTTCGGGGCCCGCCACTTCAGGCTCCGTTGGTCGTGGGCCTCGCCCGTGTCCGTCCACTGGCGGCCCACGCGGACCAGGCCGCGGCGGAGCGTGAGGGTTCCCCAGCCCGTGGCCGGCAGCAGGCACTGCTGCACGCGGAGGTTGATGACCTCCGAGGGGCGCATCGCCGCGTAGTACATGCAGCCGAAGAACGCTTCCAGTCGTTCGCCGCGCGGGCCCTGGGCGCGGACGGCGTCGAGGAGTTGGCGGACCTGGCGGGGGTTCGCCACGGATTCCGGGTCCACCTCTTCCGAGATGCGCGGGGGCGTCCAGTTCAGGGCGTCCAGGGGGTTCGCCGCAGTCGAGAAGTACTTGGACTCCGCCGCGAAGGTCAGCACCTGGTTGAAACAGACCTTCTTGCGGCGGAACGTGCGCGCGGCCGCCGGCTGGCCGTCGAGCTTCTTGCTCAGGGCCTGGAGCGCCTTGCGGAGGACGAGCGGCTCTTCCAGGTCCGAGACGGATATCGACTGCTTCTTGAGCCAGGCCAGAGCCTGGTGCCAGTCCTGAGGGAGCTCGCCGGTCTCGCGGGCCTTCTTGTTGTACGCCCAGCTGTAGAGCGCGCGGCGGAGGACCTGGAGGTCGGGGCGGCCCGCCTCCGACTTCACCAGGGCCGGGGTGACCGTGGCCAGCGCGTCGGCGATGCCCGGCCGGGACTTGGCCGGGGTGGCGTCCCACTTTTCGTCGACGTACGTCAGGGTGTGCTCGTACCAGGTGACCGACTGCCTGAGCTTGCGGAGCTCGGAGGCCGGGAGGCGGGTCTGCAGGTCGAACGGTTCGCCGTTGTTCGCCGCCGTGATGAGCTCCGCCTTGCGGCTCTCCGCCAGGGCCTTGGTCAGGAACGACTCCGAGCCCTCGCGGCCGTCCACCGACCAGCGGACCTCGAACGGCTTGCGGCGCTTGGGGCGCTCGCGGATGTCCCAGAAGCGGACGTTGTAGCTGGTGGGCATGGGTGGGTCTCGTCCTCCGGTGTGCGTGAGCGGGGTGGGTGGGTGTCGTCAGTGGGGCCGTCGGAGCGGCTGCTCCGGCGGGGTCACCGTGAGGTAGATCCGGACCAGGCGGCTCGGTGGGCGGTCCGGGTACGGCTGGCTCATCTCCAGGACCTCGAAGACGTTCTCCAGGAGGCGGGCGGTGCGGAGGCAGTCGAGGGCCGGGCCGTGCAGGCGTATGCGCATCTTCAGCTCCTGAGCGGTGGGGGCGGTGGGGTGTTGGGGGTCTCGCAGCCGGGGTGCGAGCGGTCGCCGGCGGCCGCCAGAACCGGGTCGAGCGGCGTGCCGCAGACCTCGCAGGAGGTGGCGGCAGTAGAGGAGAGCTGCAATTCAGCGTCCGCAGTGTCCGCAGCGTCCGGTGACCTGTATTCGGCCTGGTCGGAGGGGGTGCGAGGTGCGGACGCTGTGACGGTGCCAGCGTCCGGTCGAGCGTCCGCAGCGTCCGCAAGGGTGGGTGTGCGGACGCTGGCGCCCACTGCACCGGACGCTGGGTCTGCGACAGCGTCCGCTGAACGTGCCTGGTCAGAGGTGGTTGCGGACGCTATGGACGCTGCGGACGCTGTGTTGCGCCTCTTCTCTGATGCCGTGATGCGGTAGAGGCGCTGTCGGCGTCGGTCGGGCGTCCGGTGGCTGTCGTCCACCTCGATGCCGATGGTGCGCAGCGCGGGCGCCAGGCGCTTCAGCTGACCGCCCGCGCGGGTGGCGTCCTTGGGCCACTTCTTCGGCAGCTTCTCCGGGGTGGTGACCAGGTCGAGGATCTGCGCCGTGGTGAGCGTGAGCCCGTCGGGTCCGGCCGCGTCGACCAGCTCGACCACCGCCTGCGCGAACGGCTCCCCCTCCAAAACGTCCGCCACCGCGTCCGCCGCCGTCGCCTTGTACGCGGACTGGGTCGCCCAGCCCGTGACGTGGTCGACCGCCGCCAGGACGCGGGCGAAGTCGGCCATGCGCGGGCGTTCGGTGAGCTGGACGTCCGGGAGGGCCTTGAGGACCTGGGCCAGGAGGTCGAAGAGCGAGGCCAGCATCGCCGGGTGGGCGTCGGCGTACGCGCGGTCCAGGTCGGCCTCCTCGCGGCGCTTGCTGTCCGGGATCAGCTGGAGCTCGATGGTCAGGAGGCGTTCGGCGAGGTCGCCGGCGAGGGCGCCCGCGTCGATGGTGGTGATGGCCAGGACGCGGCGGAATTCGAGGACCACCACGTCGTCGTCCGTGAACAGCGCGCGGTCCACCACGCCGTCCCCGGTGACCGCGCGGCAGAGGGCGTCGGAGAGCCAGTCCGGGATGATCGAGATGTTGTCGAGGCAGATCGCCCAGGAGTTGAACGCCTGCACCGACCAGGACTTCAGGTCCCGCGGCGCCGTGCGTTTCGGGGCGCCGGACGGATCGATGATGCCGATGACCATGGCCGCGCCCTTGGACTTGCCCGTGCCTTGCTCGCCGCGGAACGCCAGGATCGGGTGCGGCAGGTCCGGGATGAACGCGGCGAGCAGCCAGGCGACCAGGAGGTGGAAGCCCTCGTCGGTGGTGTTGAGCAGGTCGCGGAGCGCGGCCAGGCCGTCACCGTCCCGTACGGGGGCGGGCAGCGGCTTCATCGCGCCCGAGCGGCGGAAGACGATCGGGGCGTCGGGCAGCAGCTGCCAGCCGTCCGGGCCCACGCTCACGCACCGGCCGTCGCTGGTGCCCAGGTCGATCAGGATGCGGTCGTCGTGGCGGGCCACGCGGAGGAGCGGGGTGCGCGGGTCGGCGTTGGCGGCCAGGCCCTCCAGGACGGTCATGGCGTCGGCGAGCGCGGACTGGGAGGGGACCGTGCCGCCCTGGACGTCGGTGTAGATGCGGGCGAGTTGGGAGCGCAGGCCCGCCTTGCCGCGCAGGGGCAGGGCGAGGTTGGGGCCGTCGACGCGGACGCCGTACGGGCGGCCGTCGTCGGACATGAACAGGTCGTAGCGCTCCCGGGCCAGGGCGACCAGCTGGGTCGCCTGCGAGGGACCCTTCTTCTCCGGGTCCCCGCCGTTGGCCGTGAGGAGCGTGCGCGCCAGGTCGGCTGAGGTCGTGCCGTCGGGTGGGGTGGTGGTCCGGTCGACGTGCGGGGTCACCGTGCTCCTCGCGTACGGCGGGCGGCGGACGCGACGGTGGCGCGGGCCTCCGGCTCCGGGAGGCCGATGTGCAGGGCCGCCTCGATGAGCGCCGCGGCGAGCGGGGCCGGGTCGCTGCTGCCGTGGGCGCGGCAAGCCGCCCAGTACAGGCGGTCGTTGCGCTGCCCGTCGGGTGCGTCCAGGACGAAGCGGACCAGGGCGACCGACTGGTGGCCGGAGAGGGGGAGCGAGGCTGCCGCGCGGGGTGCGGGGCGTGGTGGGGCGAGGAGCTGGAGGAGCACGGGCGGCGCGGCCGCGAGGGCGTGGCCCTCAGTGCCGGGCGCGAGCGTGTAGTGGCCGCGCACGGTGAGGGAGCCGGGGCCGACCAGGTAGCCGCCGGAGCCGCGGACGTCGACGCCCGGGGCCAGGCGGCCCGCCGAGTTCGGGACGGGCGCGTGCGCGGGGGCCGTCAGCCACAGGTGTCGGCCGCCGCTGGGCGTGGCCACGGTGACCGTGGGCGGGACGCTGAAGCCGTGCTCGGCGGCCAGGCGGTCGAAGTGGGCGATGCCGTCGACGTCGTTCTTCACATCGAGGTCGATGCCGACCAGGTGGTGGGGTGCGCGACCGCAGGCGATGCCGTAGCCGGTCGCCCAGGGGGCGTACGCGAAGAGGTCGCGTACCGCCTCCTCGTCCGTGGTCGCGTCGTGGATGCCGTGGCCGGTCCGTCCGCACTCGCCACGGCAGCGGGAACGGCGGCGTTCGGCTCGGTGCGGGGAGCGGATGCCGGGGAGCTTGGTGCGGGTGAGCGGGATGACGGCCAGGCCGTGGCGGGCGGCGTTCAGGGCGTGGGTGAGAGCACGGGCATGGGACTTGTGGGTGGCGGGAGCGTTCATGCGCGCTTCCTTCGGGAGGGAGGAGGGCCGCGATAGGGGGAGCGTCTGACGCGTCAGGGGCGGGTGTCCGACGCGTCAGACGGGGGTCGCGCGGGCGTATGACCGGTGCGTTCGGGGTGTACGGGCGCGGGGGCGTCCGACGCGTCAGGCCGCCTCTTCCTCGTCGTCGCGGACGATCAGGTACGTGCCCGTCTCCTCCGTCTCCGCGAGGCGTCCGGCCATCACGAACGCGGCGACCTGGCCCGAGACCCACGAGCGCGAGCGGCCGTGGCGGTCGCAGTGGGCCATGAAGTCGGCGGGGCGGACGACGGTGCGGCCCTCCGCCTCGAACTCGGCCAAGAGCTCCTCCATCGCGCGGCGGGCATGGGCGGGGGAGAGCTGGACCTTGTCCTGAGGGGCCGGGCGTTCGGCGAAGTGGACCACCGTCGAGGACTCGGGCAGCGGCTGCTCGGGGTCGATGTCGTCGAGGTCCGGGTCGTCGTCGTCCTCGTCCAACAGGTCGGCTTCGAGGTGCTGTTCGTGGGTGGCCTGGTCGTCCTCGTTCTCGGCGGCGTACGTCGTCTCGGGCATGGCGTTCCCCTTCTCGGGCTCCTCGGGCGGTGTCGTTCCGGGCACGGGGTGGCGGGTGCGCTGGGTGTACTGGCGGTGGGCCGCCTTGGTGGCGGCCGCCGCGGTGACGGCGTCGAGGGACGCACGGACCTGGTCGAAGGTGACGACGGTCCAGCGCAGGTACTCGACGCTGGTCAGGAAGTCGCGCAGGGGCGTGGGCCAGAACGTCTCGGGGACGCCGTTGGCGACCAGGTAGCTGTAGCCGGGCTTCTTGTCCTTCCACACGTGCGGGGCGGCGCCCGCGTCCAGGACGTCGTCGTCGAGGGCGAAGCGGGCGTCGGTCTCGGTGCGCACGCCGTGGCACCAGGAGGAGCCGAAGGAGGCGCGGGTCTCGGTGGAGACCTGGGCGCCGGAGGCCCGCTGCATGGAGATGACCAGGGAGACGCCCGCCGAGCGGGCCTCCTGGGAGATGCCGGTGAAGACGTCGTCGTCCGTCTCGCGGATCGTCTTGGCGGCCTCCTCGAACCAGCCGATCAGGTACGGCATGCCGGGGGAGCCGTCCGACTGGACCCGCGCGCAGGCGGGTTCCCACTGCTTGTAGCCGTACTTGGCCAGCCACGCCGTACGCGCCGGGATGGCCGCCTTGAGCGCCGCGATCATCGCCTTCGTGGACTTCATGTCCAGGGCCGCCCAGTCCAGCGCGGGCAGCAGCGGCCCCAGCGTCTGTTCGGCCTTGGCCGGGTCGGATGCCCACACCACGACGTCGCGGCGGGTGCAGATCTCGGCGAGAGCGGTCAGGCCGCCCTCGGACTTGCCCGAGCCGGTCATCCCCATCACGAGCAGGTGCATGGCGTTGCGGGCGGCGGACGGATCGCCGGGGAAGTGGACGACGGCCGCGGTGCCGTCCTCGTAGATCCCGACGTGGACAGGGTCGGCGATCGAGCCGCCGGGGTGGGACGGGCCGGGGCACGGGACGGTGTTCTTCAGCAGGTCGAGGGGGACGACGGTGAGGGTGACGCGGGAGGCGGAGTCGGGGTTCTCCTGGACGCGGATGGCGGTCCGGGGCACGTCGAGGGCGCCGGCGATGCGGGTGGCGTTCTTGGAGACGTCGTCGGGGGTGAGCTCGCCGCGCGGCAGTTGCAGGTCGAAGGAGGCGCGGTTGGGGCCGACTTCGGACCGTACGACCTGGGTCTTGGCCAGGCCCACCTTCTCCAGGAAGCCGCCGTCGGCGCCGGAGGAGTTGCCCTCGGGCGTACGGCGCAGGATCTGCCGGATGTTCCAGGACAGGGCGAGCGCCGGGGCGCCGATGAAGTACAGGCCGGGCAGTGGGCCCGCGTCCGGCCCCGCGATGGCGGCCGCCGTGAACCAGCCGGTGGACGCGGCGACCGTGATGGCGGAGTGCAGGCGGCGCTGCGCGGTGGTGCTCTTGCCCGCCCACCAGGTCGCGCCGGTCAGCGCGACCGAGGCGAGGGTGAGCCCGGCGGTGGCGGCGGCGTTGTCGGCCCAGTACCAGTGGGCAGGCCAGGAGACCAGGCCGCTGGCGACCCCGATCAGCCACGGCGGGAGGTGGGGCTTGGCCCGGTGGCCGAGGTACTCGACCGGGCCGCCGCCGCCCTGGGCGGCGCGCAGCTGCTCTTCGTGGAGCTGCTCGGGGGTGGGGTGGGACACGGCCTGGTCCTCCTGGACGGGCTACGGGCGTGGGGCGTTTGGCTGTTGGGCGGTGGCCGGGTGTGGAGCCGGTCCGGGGCGGCTACTGGTTGAAGTCGAAGCGGCGGCGTGGGCGTTGGGCCTGGCGGGCGCGGTACGTCATGAGCTGCAGGTCGAACTCGCGCTGGAAGGCCGCGTAGGTGGCCGCCGCGTTCTTGGCCGCGTCGCGGGCGTCGTCGGCGACCTTCTTCATCCGTCGGGACACGCGCCGGGCGCGGGCCCGCGACCCGAACGGCCTGCCGTCCGGGTCCGGGACCTCCTTGAGGACCGCGTTGAGGACGTCGGCCGCCCCGGCGAGCTCGAAGGAGAGCTGCAGGAAGACGGCGCGGGCGGCGTCGCAGTAGTTGCGCACGTCGGTGCTGTTGAAGAACTCCGGGTCGGCGAGGGGGCTGTGGCCGGGGCGACCGCCGCCGCCCGCGCCGCGCGAGAACGGGCCGCCGCCCGGTCCGGCGGTGCGGGAGGCGTCGCGCTCGTTGACGTGGAAGTGGTACTCGCGGGTGCGCGTGCGGTTGCTGGTCTTGGTGCGGGACTTGCCGTTGGACCCGGCGGACGGGTTGGGCCGGTTGGACCCGTTGGAGCGGTTGGTGGTGCCGTTCGCGTATCCGGCGTTGCGCGGGGGCGGGAAGAAGGACGACATCAGTGCAGCTCCTCAGTGGGGGAGTTGGGGGCGGTGGGGGCAGGGGTGCGGCGGCTGCGCAGCCACAGGACCTGGGCGGCGACGGCGGTGGCGAGCCAGAGCAGTTCGAGCGGGCCTGCGGTGGGGCCGAAGGCGAGGGCGAGCGCGGCCCAGGCGGTGGCGGACGTGGCCGCCAGGGCGAGGGCGAGGCGCCAGCGCCGTACGGACGGGTCGGGGTAGGCGTCGCGGCGCGACGTGCGCAGCAGCCAGGCCAGGGGCAGTACGGCGGCGGGGGCCAGGGCCAGGCCGGTCCACGACGCCAGTACGTGACCGACGGCGGCGGCCGGGAGCGCGAGCAGCGCCAACGCGGCCGGTGCCCATGCCCTGCGGCGCTCCCAGAGCCACAGGCCCAGGGCGCTGGCGGCGCGCCGCAGGAGGGTGGGGCGCTCGGGGACGATCAGCACGATGGGCTGGGCGTCGCGGCGGCGGGTGCGCGGGATGCGGTGGACGGTGCGGGTGCCGCCGTATCCGTACTGCACCTTCGTGGCGCGGGAGCCGGTACGGGGGCTGGGGCGAGGGCGCATGGCGGGTGTCCTTCCTGGTGTCGTCGCCGTGGCGTCGGGTCGTTGGGCCGTCAGCGGGAGAGGGCGGCGTGGGTGCCGTGGCGTCCGGCGCGGCGGCCGGCGGCGGTGCGGTGGGTGGGGTGTTCTCCGGCGATGTGCCAGCGGGAGCCGAGGGACTTGGCGGCGTACATGGCCTGGTCGGCGGCGTGCAGGCGCTCGGCGAGGCAGGCGCCGGGGTAGTCCTCGGGCAGGCACACACCGAGGGAGAAGACCGGGGTCAGGTGGGCGTGGCCGACGTCGACGGTGGTGTTCAGGAGGACGTGGGCCAGGTCGGCGGTGTCCTGGGCGCCCATCTCGGCGACGGCGGCGAACTCGTCGCCGCCGATGCGGGCGGCGAACCCGCCGTGCGCGGCGCACCAGCGGTGCAGCTGCTCGGCGACGGCGGCCAGGAGGCGGTCGCCGGAGGCGTGCCCGAAGGTGTCGTTGACGAGCTTGAAGTCGTCCAGGTCGAGGAGGAGCACGCTGAGCTCCCGGCGGCGCAGGCCGCGGCGGGCGCGGACGGTGAAGGCGTGCCGGGTGGGCAGGCCGGTCAGCGGGTCGAGGCGGGCCGCGTGCAGGCGGCGCACCATCCACAGACTGTGGGCGGCCCATCCGAGGGCGGGGGCGAGCGCGACGGCGGCGAGGTACGGGTCGGTCGTCATGGCGCGGACTTCCCTTCGAGGGTGGGGGCGAGGGTGGGCGTCTTCGCGGCGTCCCTGATCCGGGCCGCGCGCTTGGCGCCGACGCCGTGGGTGTTCATGAGCCAGGTCGCGGAGGGTTCGTGCCCCTCGGCGAGACGGGCGCGGGCGACGGCGATCAGGTCGGCGTCGGACGCGGTGGTCTGCGAGGCGGAGGGCTTCTGCGGGTGTGTGCCGGAAGGCTTCTGCGCGGGGGTGCGGCGTCGGGTAGCGGTAGGGCTACTGGCCTTCCGGTGGGCGGGGGCTACCGGGGCGGGCGCGGTAGGGGCTTCCGCGACGGCGGCGGAAGGGGTCCGATCCGCGTCTGGCGCGGAAGGGGTACGTTCTCGTCCCGCGCCGATCAGTTGGTGGACCCGCCACACCACGATCGGGGCGATGGACGCGGTCAGGATGATCAGCCACCAGGCCGGGCGTCCGGCGCCGTCGACGCCGAACATGCCGCGTTCGGCGAGGTGGTAGACCGTGTTCGTCCCGATCATCACCGCGAGGGCCGCCTTCACGTCCCGCCCCCGGTGGAACGCTGTCACCGCCCACACGTCGATCGTGACCGGCAGCAGCGGCGCGACCAGGTTGGGCCAGCCGACCAGCCGGGCCAGCTCGAACTCCCCCGACGCCGTCAGCCCAACCGCCGCGCACAACGCGGCCCACGGCGCCTTGCCCCACAGCCATGCGGTCAGTTGCCCGCGCCGTCCGTCCTCGGCGGCCTCGCGCAGGCGGCGGGCGCGGGCGAGTTCGGCGTCGGCCTGGTGGCGGAGGACGTCGGCGTCGTAGCGGGTGAGCTTGGCCCGCCGCTGCCCGTCGGCGACGGTCCGGGCGGCCTCCTGCTCGGCGTCCCGCCGGGCCTGGTCCGCCTGCGCGGTCACGCGGTCCGCGTCATCGCGGAGGCGTACGGCATCGGCGTCCGCCTGCTCGCGCAGCCGCCGGGCGACCGCCGCGCCGGCTTCCCGTACGCGCTCGGCATCACGGTCGGCGGCCGTGCGGATCGTCGTGGCCGCGTCGATGGCGTCGTGGTGGACCCGGTCGGCGAAGGCGCGGCGCGCGGCGCTGAAGTCCTCGGCTTCCGTGCGGATCGCGGCTGCGGCCGACCGGGCCCGGTCCAGGTCGCGTACGGCCTGGGCGCGGCGCCCCACGGCGTCCGCCAACTCGCCCTGGACCAGGTCGAGGTCGGCGGCCGCGTCCTTGCGGAGCTCGGCGGCTTGACGGTCGGCGTCGGCCACCAGGTCCTCGGCGACGGCCCGGGCGTCGGCGCGTACGCCGTCCGCCTCCGCGCGGGCCACGGCGAGCAGCGCTTCGGCTTCCGTACGGGCGGCGGCGAGCGGGTCACCGGCCGTCGGGGCCTGCGTGGGCGCCGGGGAACGGCGCTTGGTGGTGCGGCGGCTGGTCACGGTCAGCCCACCGCCTGGGAAATGCCGGAGACGGCGATACCGATGACCTGCGCGACGACGGACTTGGTGGTGTCGGCGACCGGACCGGTCAGGTAGACGCCGATCAGCACGCCCAGGACCAGCGTCGACCAGCGGTGGCCGACCCACAGGCACATCACCACGGCGGCCGCGATCAGCAGGAACAGCACCGACATGGTGACGGCGGGGGACGCTCCGGCCGCAGGGGCGGCCAGGACGGACGACGATGCGAGGAACACGACGGCTCTCCTTCGAGGGAGCGAGGTGATGGGGAGTGGGGCCCGCCCGGCGCGGGCTCGGGGCACCGGCAGCACTGCGGGCGCACGGCTCACCGCGTGGGGCGGGACGCGGAGGGGCAGACGGGCGGAGGGGCGGTGCCGCCTGGCTACGCGGTGCCGCCGGGCGGCTGGTGCTGGGCGATGGTGAGGTCGATCAGCGCAGGCTCGGTGCAGTAGCCGACGTACGCCCCGCTCGCGTGCCACACGTGCCAGCGCGGGGTCAGGTGGCCCTCGGCGTGGACGCAGAAGGCGAGGTAGGCGCGGCGCCGGACCACCGGCACGTCCGGGAACGCCACGGACGCCGGCAGCGGGGACGGGGTGCTCACCAGTCACCGCCGAAGGCCATGGCAGCGGACGTGGTGCAGGTCCCCGGGCAGGTGCCCCGGTTCGCCGCGACGGCCCCCAGCTCCTCCGACAACGTGAACTGGTCGGGCAGCGCCACGTGCCGGTAGTTGCCGCACGCGCACGGCACGAGCAGCGTCAGCAACTGCGCTGATCCGAAGGGCTTGTTGCGGGTGTGGTGCAGCCACAGGCCCTCGCCCAGGTGCGCGACCGCGCAGGGCGCCAGCGGCGATTCGCTGCCCCTGGCGTAGCCGCGCCACGCGGACTGGGGCAGGACGACGGCGAGGGTCTCGGGGAAGTACCGCTGGATGTGGAAGCGGGCGGAGGACTCGGCGTCCGTACGCTCGCGGGACATCCGCTCTTCCTCCTCGCGGCGCTGCCGCAGCTCGACGGCGGCGCGGTAGTCGGCGGCGAGCGCGAGCAACTCGGCGAGAGAGCCGGCCGGGGCCCGGGTGCCGGAGCCGGTCGGGGCGAGCGGGATGCTGGCGACGGAGCCGTTCGGGACGCGGGTGTTGGTCATCGCAGTGCTCCTTTGCGGGTGGTGGCGGCCGGGTGGCAGGCGTGGTCGAGGGCGGCGCGGCGGGCCGCGTGGCGGCGGCGGTGGGGCGGGTGCCAGCCGCAGGCCGGGCAGCGCGGGCGGGCGGAGCTCACGCGACCCGCCGCCCGGTCAGCGGGGCCTCGACGGCGGCCAGACCGTCGTCGGTGAGCTCCGGCCCGTACTCGGGCAGCGCGCCGAGCTGGTCGAGGGTGTCGATGAGGACGGCCAGCGGGAGGGCCTGGCCGTCGTAGTGCGCGACGACGGCGGCGCGGGCGGCGGCCAGGAGCTCGGCGTGGTCGTGGCGCAGGGCCGCGATCCGGCGCCGCAGCTGGCCGTTCGCGCGGGTCAGCGAGGCGAGGGTGGGTGCGGGGAGCGTCCGGTCGGACACGGGAGACCTCCGGGAAGCGGCTGCCGGGCAGGCCGGGGGCGAGCCGGGGCGGCCCGGCAGCCGTGGAAGAGGGAGAAGGGGGAGCCGCGTCAGCGGCGGTAGCGGCCGCGATGCGGGGCCGGACCGGTGAGCAGCGAGCGCATCACCACGGCGCACACGGCCAGCGCGACCGCGCAGGTCGCCACGGAGGCGGCGACGACCGCGACCGACAGGAGCAGCGCCACGACGACGGCACCGACCACCAGGACGCCACCCGCACCGACCGCGACCATGGCGGCGGGAGAGAGGCGGTGCTGGGGCGCAGGGGTGTGCGCCGAACCGTGCGAGCAGCCGCAGGCCGGGGCGGGCGTCTGGGCGTGGACCGCGTGCGGGGGAGCGGGCACGGGCGCGGAGGAGACGCACGTACGGCCGAAGGCGTCGGTCAGCACGTACGGCTGGCCCTCCGGCGCGAGGGAGCTCCCGGGGTAGCCGTGCTGGCTGGGGTGCCCGGTGGGTGTCGAGTAGGTCATGCCGCTCGCACCTCCTTCCGAACCTCCGGTGCCTCCGCTGTCTTCCGCGCCTTCCGCCGAGGACGCCGCAACTCGCGGCGCTCCTCCGGGGTCAGGCCGCCCCACATCCCGTACTGCTCGCCACGCTCCAACGCGCCCTGCAGGCAAGCCCGCTGGACGGGGCAGCGCTCGCAGACACGGCGGGCGATCTCGACCACGAAGGGGACGGTCGCGAAGAAGACCTCGGGGTTGACCGTGGTGCAGAGGGCACTCTGCAGAGGGTTCGTCTGGACCCCGATGCGCTCGCTGAGGGACGGGACCAGGGCGAGGTGCGGGTTGCGACGGCCGGCGACGGCCAGGCCGTACGAGGGGCTCACCATCACCGCACCTCCGCCCGCTCGACGCGGCACGCGGGGGACCACTCGTGACCGCAGGTGCCGCACATCTCGCGGGCGGTGTGGCAGCCGGAGAGGGAGACGGTACGGCGGCAGCGCGGGCACGTACCGCGACGGGCGACCGGGCGACGGTCGTAGAACGGAACGGCGGCCATCACGCCCCGCCTCCGACCACATCCGCGCGCTCGACGTCGCGGTCCTCGTCGAGCGCGAGCGTGCTGGAGGCGAAGGCGCACACGGCCGTCCCCCGGAACTGCCCGGCGCACCGGAAGTGGGCGCGGCCGCCGTCCATGTGCCGCATCTCGGTGGGGACGCGGAGCAGGGCCGCGACCCGGGCGACGGCGGGGAAGACGACGTGGGAGGGCTGGTGCGAGAACTGGACCTGGACGTGCCAGTCGTCGATGGTCACGCTCGGCTCCGGCAGCCCGGGAAGGGCCGTGAACAGAGCGCGGACCCGGTCGAGCTGGGCCAGGAGGGCGGGCGGGTGAGGGAGACCCTCGGGGGCTAATGCGGCCGCGGGGGCGGCGGTACGCTCGTCGAGCATCGTTGAACTCCTCTGGACGGAACTCGATGCGACGGCCCTGGCAGACGGTTCAAGGGGTGGGCCAACACCCCGAGACCCATATCTGCTGGGGCCTTTGTCGTGTGCTGAGAGAGCCGCACAGGGCGGCTTCCTCAGCCGCCATGTAGTACCTGTATTACAGGTACTACATGGCGAGCGCGTCAAGTAGCTCGACGGAATCTCTTGGCTTGCTGCCGGGACTTCCTGGCGCACCATCAGAATCCCTGCAGATGAGGGGCGTTGGTCACCCCACCCATGGACAGCTCGGGGACGTCTGGCTAGCGTCAAGAGCTCCCAAGACGTCCCACGGGGAGCGGAGATGCCCAACGAGCGCTTACGTTCAGCCCTGTTGGCCCGGAAGATGAGCATTCAGGAGCTCGCCGACGCTCTGGCAGTCAACCCGAAGACCGTCGAGCGCTGGATCACGCGGGGGATCGTGCCGTACCGGCGCCACCAGTACGCGACGGCGGAGGCCCTGCAGGTCGATGTCGCCACCCTCTGGGAGGACGCACGGGTCGCGGAGGTCACGACAGACCTGAGCAGGGCGGAGATCGTCACCATCTACCCGCACCGGCACATGGTGCCGGCGGGCCTCTGGCGGGACCTCTTCAGCAAGGCCGAGCACCGCCTGGAGGTGCTCGTCTACTCCGGGTTGTGGCTGTCGGAGGACCCGCAGTTCCTGGAGATCCTGAAAACGAAGGTGCGGGCGGACGCCCAGGTGCGCATCCTGCTCGGCGACCCGGAGTGCGACGCGGTCCGGCAGCGCGGGATCGACGAAGGCCACCGCATCATGGACGGCAAGATCCGCAACGCCTTGATGAACTACCGCCCGCTCTTCGCGACGCACCCGGAGATCGGCTTCCGCATCCACGAAGCGACCCTCTACAACTCGCTGTTCAGAGCGGACGACGACATGCTGGTGAACACCCACGTGTACGGCATCGGCGCCTACATGGCCCCGGTCCTGCACCTGCGGCGGCTCCCCGGCGGCGGCCTCTTCGACACGTACGCGAATAGCATCGAGCACACCTGGGGAGGCGCGCGCCAGGTGACGGAACACGACATCACGGGAGCTTGATCATGGGACGCATCGACTACCTCCACGACCCCGACGCTCCGCCGGCCAACTCCGTAGTCCCGTCCGTCGTCGCGTTCGTGCGCAACGACGCGGGCGAGGTCCTGCTGATCCAGCGCTCCGACAACGGCCGCTGGGCCCTGCCGGGCGGCGGCCACGACGTCGGCGAGTCGATCAGCGACACCGTGATCCGCGAGGTCTGGGAGGAGACCGGGATCAAGGCGGAGGTCATCGACCTCTCGGGGATCTACACCGACCCCGGTCACGTGATGCTGTACGACGACGGCGAGGCCCGGCAGCAGTTCAGCATCTGCTTCCGCGCGCGCCCGGTCGGTGGCGAGGTCCGTACGAGCGACGAGACGACGCAGGTCCGCTGGGTCGCCCCAGCGGACCTGGCGGACTACGACGTGCACCCCACGATGCGGCTTCGGATCGAGCACGCCCTGGACGAGGGGCGCGAGCGGCCCTACATCGGCTGAAGGGCCTCGCGCTTCGCCGCGGCCACCCGCTCCAGGACCCGCGAGGTGCACCCGAGGATCTCCGGCTCGGCGCGACGGATGAACTTCCCGATCAGGCTGTCCGTCCCGTACCGGCCCGCGATCTCGTTGATGCGGTCCACCGGGTTGGTGGGGGTGCCGTCCGGAGTGGTGTTCATGTCGCAGAAGCACAGGGCGTCGTCGAGGTGCGCGGCGTCGTGCGGGAACTCGCCGTCCAGCTCCTCGCGCAGCCCTCGCGCGTCGGCCTCCAGCCAGGCGCACGAGTGGTGCGCCACCAGCCGTACGACTCTCTCGTCGGCGCCGGCCACGTCGCGCAGGTAGCGAGCGCCGTCGAGCGGGTGGAAGCCGGTCTTGGCGAGGTCGGGCGAGTAACCGATGTCGTGGAGGACGGCGGCGGCCTCCAGGAGCTCGGCGTCGTCGCCGAGGATCGGCGCGAGAACCTGCGCACGCTCGGCGACCCCCAGGACGTGCTTCCAGCGCCGGGGGAGTGGCTCGGCGAGCAGGGATTCGGCGAGCGGATACGCCCAGGCGGTCAGTCCCTTGGCAGTCAAGGCTTGGAATGCTCCTCTCGGTCCGGCAGGGCCAGCACGGTCCTAACCTTCCCCTGTCCGCCGGCGGACAAGAGCCCGGCGGCCTCCAACTTGTCGAGCGCCTTGGCCACGGTGGGCCGTGCGGCATCGAGGAGGCGACTGAGCTCGGAGGCACTGAGGAAGGGGTCACCCACCTTCAACTCGCGCTGGAAGAAGAGAGCGAGGACGCGATCGGCCAACGGCCGCCGCCGCTCTGCCCCGCCTCGCCGTACCTGATAGCGCCCGCCGGCGGTGGCCTCGACGACGCCCTCCTCGCGGAGCAGGCCGTAGGCACGGAGGGCGACGCCGCGGGAGACGGAGTACGTCTGCATCAGCTCTGCGAGGGAGGGGAGCTTGGAGAGCGTGGGGTCCTCGGAGATACGGGCGCGCAGATCGTCAGCGATCTTCAAGTACGTCCCGCGAGGACTCGACTGAGCCACGCATGCTCCCTTCCTGCTCCCGGTTCGGTCGAGAGCGAGCATCTCTGATCAGACACGCTGTGGGGTACCCAGGTACCTCTCGGAGCACCCAACCATTGGGTGTTCAGCACCTAACGTTAGGGCTTGCTAGATCGGCACCCCACCCCTGAGGAGTCCACGGATGCCTCGCCCGTACGTCCTGCTCTCCGCAGCTGTCTCCCTCGACGGCTACCTCGACGACACGAGCCCGGACCGGCTGATGCTGTCGAACGACGCCGACTTCGACCGGGTGGACGCGGTACGGGCGTCCTGCGACGCGATCCTGGTCGGCGCCGGCACCTTGCGCGCGGACAACCCGCGGCTCCTGGTGAAGTCCGACCAGCGCCGGGCCGACCGCCTGGCGGCCGGGCTGTCCGAGTACCCGCTGAAGGTCACCGTGACGAACTCCGGTGACCTCGACCCGGAGTGGAAGTTCTGGCACTACGGCGGCGAGAAGCTGGTCCTCGCGGCTGGCGACGCCGCGCAGAAGGCGGGCGCTGCACTCGGCGACCTGGCGGCGGTCTTTGCCACCCCCGTCGGGCAGTTCTGGGAGACGAGCCTGGAGTACCTGTACAGCAGGGGAGTGCGGCGCCTGATGGTCGAAGGCGGCGGACAGATCCACACGCAGCTCCTGGAGCAGGGCCTGGCCGACGAACTGCACCTGGCGATCGCGCCCCTGATCGTGGGCGAGCCGGAGGCGCCGAAGTTCCTGGGCGAAGGCACGTACCCCGGGGGCGCGCTGCGACGGATGCGGCTGCTGGAGACGCGGCAGATCGGCGACGTGGTACTCCTTCGGTACGCCCCGAAGGAGACCAGCGCACCGGAGCAACAGTGAGCGACCAGACACACCCCCGTACGCCAGGAACGGCTCAGGAGCCGACGCAGGCCGACCGCCACTGGCTGCAGCTGGCCTGCGACCTGGCGACGCAATGCCCGCCCTCGGAGACCGCGTTCAGCGTGGGTGCGGTCATCGTCGCGTCGGACGGTAGGGAACTGGCCCGCGGCTTTTCCCGCGAGGGCGGCGACCCGACGGTGCACGCGGAGGAAGCGGCCCTCGCGAAGCTGGACCAGGACGACGCGCACCTGGGGACGGCGACGATCTACAGCAGCCTGGAGCCGTGCGCGAAGCGCGCGTCCCGCCCGCTGCCGTGCGCGCGGCTGATCATGCGCGCGGGCATCCCCCGGGTCGTGACGGCCTGGCGGGAGCCGGACACCTTCGTCCCGGGCGCCAACGGGACGGAGCTCCTGGAGGCGGAGGACGTGGTGGTGGTCGAGGTACCGGACCTGGCGGCGTCTGCCATGAAGCCGAACGAGCACCTGTCGCTCCCGTAGGAGCGCCTGCAGTCAGTGCGGGGCGTCGCCCCCGGGCAGGCCCCGCACGACGCGCCCCTTCCCGGGCACCACTTCGAGCAGCCCGGAGCCGGTCAGCTCGACCAGGGCGCGACGGGCGACGGCCCGCGTGGTCACGAACTCCTCGCAGGCGCTGGCCTGGGAAAGGAAGATCACCGGCAGCCGGTCGTTGTGCGGGGATGTTCAACGCGTCCCCACCGCGGTGGCGAAAGCGGCGAGCCGCCTTCACTGCCGCCCTGGATTGGCGCGGACGGCCTGCGGCGGGTCTGAGTGTTCGCCTGCCGGGGTTGTACCAGTGGTTTTACGGTATGCGGGTTGGTGGGTCGTCTGATCGGGGTGGGGTCGGTGGATATTCCTCTGGTGGATGCGGTCGCGGCAGTACGGGATGAGCTTGTCGCTGCGGCGGCGCTGGGCGCGGATGATCCCGATGTGGTGTTCGCGGTGGGGCCGGTGGAGATGGAGTTCGAGGTCGAGCTGCGGGCGGACGCGAAGGCGAAGGCCGGGTTCAAGCTGTGGGCGGTGGGTGCGGAGACGGAGGCCGGGGTGTCGCGTGGTCGTACGCACCGGGTGTCCTTCACGCTCACGCCGAAGAACGCACGAGGTGGCGACCTCTTGGTCAGTGGATCGCAGGAGCGGCCTGCCGGCCCGGGGGACGTATCAGGCCGCATCCCGGACTGACTGCTCTGACACGACGGCCTCGACTATCCGGTCGGGGCCGAAGGTCGGCGGCTTAGACATGGCGCGCGGGAGGGGTTGGAGTGGAGCGGGGTTGTGTGCTGGGGGTCTCCGGGCCGGGTGGTCCGGGGTCGGGATACGCGGTGGGTGGGCGGCTGGTGCTGACGTCCGCACACGTCGCGATGCGGACCGGTGAGCTGGTTGACGTGTTCCGCCCCGGCCATGACGGCACGTTGGATGGTCAGGTGGTGTGGTGCGGCACGCCCGGCGGCCGCGACGACGCTGCGCTGGTCCTGCTCGAGGCCGATCCTGTGTGGCGGCTCTGGCCGGGGGCGGCGCGCTGGGGGCGGCTGGTGACGGACCGGCCCGGCGCCACGTGCCAGACGTGGGGTCTGCCCGACGTGGCCCAGCGGCCAGGGCAACCAGTGGAAGCGGTCCAACTGCAGGGCCGAATCAATCCGGGTACGGGGTTCGTCGGCAACCGATACGTGATGGATCTGCTCCAGCACCCCCCACGATGGTGGAAGGAGAACAGTTCCCCATGGGGTGGTCTGTCGGGAGCGGCAGTGTTCTGCGGTCGGTTGCTGGCAGGCGTGGTGGCCTCCGACCGAGAGCATTCCGAGCACGGCCAGCTGAACGTCGTCCCCACCTACGTCCTGCACCATGACCCGAGGTTCCGTGCGGCCTTGGCCGAACACGGCACACGTCCGGCCGGGCTGGAGGCGGCTGAGCTTCAGCATCTAGACGACGCAGACACCGTTGGGGGCGGGGCGGGTCCGGCTTCGCCGGCTGCGTTGCTGCAACCCGGTCGGCAGACAGTTCCCTTCCACGGCCGCGAGGAACTGCTGCAGCGGATGCGCGGATGGTGCAGCCGGGACGGGTTCGGCGCCTGGCTGTTGCACGGGCCCGGTGGGCAAGGCAAGACCCGGCTCGCCCACCATTTGGCCGGGCTGCTGGCAGCTGACGGGTGGGCCGTGCTCTGGCCTCGCGCGGGCGCCGACGCGTCCGAGCTCCGAGAGCTTCGCGACGTGGCCAAACCGCTGCTGGTCGTCCTCGACTACGCGGAGGCCCGCACCGGGCAGCTGACCGCGCTCGTCGACGCCGGCGTCCATGCAGGCGGCGCGCCGTTCAAGGTACTGCTGCTGGCTCGCACGGACGGCGACTGGTGGACCCAAGCAAGGAGCGCCACCCGCCTCGCCGAGGACCACCTGGACGACGCTCCCGCAGTCGGGCTGGCACCACTGGAGCAGGCGCCGGGCTCGCGCGCGCAGGCCTACCGTGCTGCCGCACGAGCCCTGGCCGACGCCCTACCTCGGGTGCGCGGCTTGGCCGACCAGGACTGGACCGGCGCCGCCGTCGCCCTGCCTGCCCCGCGGCTCGGCGATGACGTGTTCGCCAACGCGCTGACCCTGCAGATGACCGTCCTCGCTGATCTACTTGACTCCGCCGCCCCGGCCGCTGAGGACTCGGCGTCGTCAGCGGCCGACCGTGCCCAGGAGGTAGAAGACCGGCTGCTTGGGCATGAACGCCGCTACTGGCAGCATGGTGCCCACGCACTCGGCCTCGCTGATGTGCTGAGTCGCAGCACGCTGGAAAAAGCCCTGGCTGCCGCCCACCTCGTGGGCGCGGCCGACCGTGAACAGGCTGATCGCACGTGGGTCAGCATCCCGGCCCTGGCCGACCAGGCGCGCGACCGGCGAGACCGGGTCACCGCTTGGGTCGCTGCCCTCTACCCACCCGCCGTCTCGGACAAGCCGTGGGGCGCGCTCCAGCCTGACCGTCTCGCGGAACGTCATATCGGACGTGCACTGGACAGCGACCCCGCCCTCGCCGAGCACCTGATCCATAGCGCCGACAGCACCCAGACAGTCCAGCTCCTGACCGTTTACAGCCGCGCTGCCGCCCATTCGATCTTCGGCGGCCGTCTCGATGGCCACCTCACCAACCTATGCATACGCCTACGACACCAGCTCGCCCCCTATCTCGTCACCACTGTCGTCCAGACCGACTATCCCCAGCCTCTCATCGCTGCCCTCGACACCATCGTGGCCGACCCCAACGCTGAACTCGACGACCTCACATCGTTGTTCGACCAATTTCCGCAGATCAGCCAACGTCTCGCGAGTACAGCCGTCTGCCTCGCGCAGACCATCTCCAACCGCTACAGCACGCTTGCCGAGGCCGATCCGGACGCCTACTTGCCCGCCCTTGCCATGGCTCTGAGTAATCTCGCCGTCCGTCTGGGGGAGGTGGGTCGGCGGGCGGAGGGGCTTGCCGTGATTGAGGAAGCGGTCGGAATTCGTCGCGCCCTTTCCGAAGTCGATCCGGACGCCTACCTGCCCGCCCTAGCCTCCTCCTTGAACACCCTGGCCACCCGCCTGATGGAGATGGGTCGGCGACGGGAGGGTCTTTCTGTGATTGAGGAAGCCGTCCGCCACTATCGCATACTCGTCGAAGTTGACGCGAAAGCCTACTTGCCCGACCTAGCCACCTGCCTAAATAACCTGGCCAACCACCTGGGGGAGATGGGTCGGCGAGCGGAGGGGCTTGCCGCGATTGAGGAAGCCGTCCGAATTCGCCGCGCTGTCGCCGAAGCCAGTGGGGGCGACCACCTCCCCGCCTTTGCCATGTCCTTGAACACGCTGTCTGTCCGCCTGGGGGAGATGGGTCGGCGGGTGGAGGGGCTTGCCGCGATTGAGGAAGCCGTCCAAATTCGTCGTGCCCTTGCCGAAGTTGACCCTGACATCTATCTGCCCGCCCTTGCCAACTCTCTGAATAACCTGGTTGTCCGTCTGTGGGAAATGGGTCGGCGGGTGGAGGGGCATGCCGCGATTGAAGAAGCCGTCCGCCACTACCGCGCCCTCGCCGATTCCAATTCGGATGCCTATCTGCCTGCCCTTGCTAACTCTCTGAATAACCTGGCCGCCAGTCTGTGGAATATGAGGCGGCAGGTGGAGGGGTTCGCGGTGATTGAAGAAGCTGTCAGAATTCGCCGTACCCTTTCCGAATCCAATCCAGACGTCCACCTACCCGCCCTCGCCACCTGCCTGAACAACATGTCTAATCAGCTTGGAGACATGGGGCGATCATCGGAGGGCCTTGCCGCGATTCAGGAAGCTGTCCGAATTCGCCGTGCCCTTGCTGATTCCAATCCGGATGCGTACTTGCCTGCCCTGGCCATGTCCCTGGTCAACCTTTCTAATCGGCTGGGGGATGTGGGGCGATCATCGGAGGGGCTTGCGGCGGTTGAGGAAGCTGTCCGAATTCGCCGTGCCCTTGCTGATTCCAATCCAGATGCGTACTTGCCTGCCCTGGCCATGTCCCTGAACAGCCTTTCTAATCGGCTGGGGGATGTGGGGCGATCATCGGAGGGGCTTGCGGCGGTTGAGGAAGCTGTCCGAATTCGCCGTGCCCTTGCTGATTCCA
>NZ_JBEOYE010000042.1:46454-83556 GCF_040296945.1 Streptomyces sp. NPDC001941
ATCCAGACGCGTACTTGCCTGCCCTCGCCACGTCTCTGCAAAACCTAGCCATCAGTCTGGGAGATGTGGGGCGGATGACGGATGGGGTTGCAGCGATTGAGGAAGCTGTCCGCTACTTACGTGCCCTTACCGAAATCAATCCGGAAATACACTTGCCCGCCCTCGCCATGGCTCTGAATTACCTAGCTATCAGTCTGGGGGATGTGGGGCGGACGGCGGAGGGATTAGTCGTGATCGAGGAAGTCGTCCGAATCGGCCGCGCCCCCGCTCAGGCTGACCCGGAACACTTCCACGCGATTCTGCGGCAGTCTCGAAGGATCCTCGCTTGGCTTGAATCCCTTCCGGATTAACCCAGTCCACCCAGGTTGAGCGGGTACTTGGAACCGGCTCTGGAGCAAGGTGGCGAAGCGGTGTAGTGGAGTGCTGCGTCACTGTTCCTCTGAGCAGCGCTGCGGTCAGTGACCTGCAGCGCTGGGGCACGACCTGGGCCGATCCAGGCGGTCCGGACGTGCTCGGCCGGAACCGCACCGTCCGCGCCCAGCAGAGGTCTGCGCTCCAGTGAGGCGGCCCCGGCCTTAGCCATCAACCCGCTCACGTCGCCCGATACAAGATCCGGGCCACCTACGGGCCAGAGCCGGAAAAGCGCGCGATCTTGAGAAGAAGTGCCAGGTCAGTGCCGAATCAGCCGCTCAGGCACCCCGGACTGTAAATCCGTCGGCTTAGCCTACCCAGGTTCGAATCCTGGCGCCGCCACGCGATGAGGACCCCCGTCCACCTGCGGAAACGCAGGGGGCGGGGGTCTCTTCGTTGTCTGTCGGCGGTCCGGGTCGAGCGCGGGCAGAGCCCGTGTGATCCGGGCCACCCGAGCGTGCCTGGCCCGGGAGGGTGTGCCTGGTCCCGGCGGCGTGCCTGACCCAGGGTGGGCGCTGTGGCCGGCCCGAGGGGGTCTGGTCCTCGTGAGGGGTGCGGCCCGGGTGGTGTGCCCGGTCCCGGGCGCGGCCGGTGGTCAGTGGGCCATGGCCGAGTGGGTGCCGCGGCGGCCGGCGCGGCGGCCGGCGATCGTGGGGTGGGTGCTGTGCGGGGCCGCCCTGCGCCACTCCGCGCCCAGCGACTTCGCCGCGTACATCGCCTCGTCCGCGGCCCGCAGGCGGACCGAGAGCGGGGCGCCCGGGCGGTCGTCCGGGCCGCAGAAGCCGATCGACGTGCTCGGGTCCAGGGCCGTGCCGCCGACCGTGACCGGCTGGGTCAGGGCGCGGGCCAGGTCCGTGGCCGACTCGGCGTCCAGCGGGACCACCGCGGTGAACTCGTCGCCCCCCAGTCGCGCCGCGAAGCCCCCGTGTGCCCGGCACCAGGTGTCCAGGCGGCGGCCTATCGCGGACAGGACGGCGTCGCCCGCGGCGTGCCCGTGGGTGTCGTTGACGCTCTTGAAGTCGTCGACGTCCACCAGGACGACGCTGACGTCGGTGCGGCGCAGCGCGCGCTGCGCCTGGCGCGTGAAGGCGTCCCTGCCGACCAGTCCGGTCAGCGGGTCGCGGCGGGCGGTGTTGAGCTGCCGGGTCAGCCAGACCGCGTGGAGGATCCAGCCGAGGGTGGGCAGTGCGGCCATGGCCAGGAGATCGGACACGGTGAACTCCTCTGTGGCGAGGGGTGGTTGCGGCGTGCGCCTGAGCGGGAGGTGGGCGCAAGATGCGCTTATCTCCCATCTGGGGTGCACGGCGGCTGCTCGTCCACAGGGTCGTGTCGGCCAGAGGGCCTGGGGAGGTGGCCGGTTCCTGGCGGTGCGCAAGAGGTGAGTACGGAACGAGTACGGGCCGAGTACGGGGTGGGTACGGGGGCGGTGCGCGGGGTTCCGGTCAGCCCGCCCAGACCGTGCTGAGTGGCGTGATCCGCTGCGTCCGCGGGTTGACGAGCAGGATCAGCGTTCCCCACGTGCCGAACGACGTGATGCGCGTGACCCCGTCGTCCTCGCCGAACGGTCCGGTCGCCAGGTACGGGTCCAGCTCCAGTACGTCGATGACGCCGTCCAGCGCCGACTGCGCCTCCGCCGGTAACGCGGCGATCGTGTCGAAGTCGTGCGGGCCGATGCGGAAGGTCCAGTTCACGCGGCGCCGTTCCCGTCCCGCCCGGACCCCGGACCGCCCGCCTTCATCCGGGCCCGCCACGCGTCGTACGCCGCCTGGTCCTCGCCCGCCTCCTGCTCGTACTCGGGCGGCAGTTCGCCGTGCGCCAGGAAGTGCTCCCGTACCCGCTCGATCTCCGGCACCGACTCCCGGGTCCAGCGCACGGCCACCCGCTCCCAGTGGTCCAGCACGGCCGCCAGGCGGTCCCGGGGCGCACCCCCGACCTCCCGCAGGAACTCCCGCCGCAGCTCGGGGGTGGGCAGCGCGTACGCGATCCCGTCGATCGACCAGGAGTCCTCCGCGTCCATCCCCGCGATCCCGCCCCCTCGCGCCGCCGTGCCCCGTCACACCACGCCGAGCACACGGGTCCGTCACAGCCCCACCCGCCCGACGGGTCGTCACAGAGCCTAACCCGCGCCCGAGTTGCGCCGTACAGACCGCTAAGGAAGGGAAGGGGGGAGGTGCGGGGGGTAAGAGGTGGTAGGGGGAGTGGGGGTGGAGGGTCGGGGGGCCAACGCGGAGTGCGGCGGCCTCAGTTGCCCGCCACGTCCCGCACCGCGACCGCCACCGGCACAGCCCCGCCCACCAGTTCCAGCGTCAGGCCCGCCGTCCCCGGCGTCTCCACCAGTTCGGCCAGCATCGCCGCCACGTCGTCCCGGGCCACCGGTCCGCGCCCCGTCGACGCCTCCAGGCGCACCAGGCCCGTACCGGCGTCGTCTGTCAGCATGCCGGGGCGCAGCACCGTCCAGTCCAGGCCGGCCTTGCCGCGCACGTAGTCGTCCGCCGCGCCCTTGGCCCGCAGGTAGGCGTCGAAGACCTCGTCGCCCTCGCGCGCGGTGTCGGCGCCCATCGACGAGACCACCACGTAACGCCGCACCCCGGCCCGCTCCGCCGCGTCCGCGAACAGCACCGCGGCGCCCCGGTCCACCGTGTCCTTGCGCTCCACCGAGCTGCCCGGGCCCGCGCCCGCCGCGAACACCGCCGCGTCCGCGCCCCGCAGGACCGCCGCGACCTCGTCCACGGAGGCCGACTCCAGGTCCAGTACGACGGGTTCGGCGCCCGCCTCCCGCAGTGCGTCGGCCTGCTCCGGCTTGCGGATGACGCCCGCCACCTCGTGCCCGCCGGCCGAGAGCAGCCGCTCAAGGCGCAGGGCGATCTGACCGTGTCCTCCAGCGATGACAATGCGCATGTATCCGACCGTACGGCCCCGCGGCCGAACGCGCTCAGGGAAGAGGAGGGGAGCCAGGGCGGAGAAGGGGGGGCTAAAGGGGGGGCTAGGGGGAGGAGGGAGGCCAAGGAAGCGAATGGGAGCCGATCCCGCGCCGGTCCCGCGCCGATCCCTCAGACCCCGAGCCCCGCCAGAGCCCCCAACCTCCCCCCCTACGTCCCCAACCCACCCCCCGCCGCAGGCCCACCCGCGGAACCACCCGCAGGCCCACCCGCCGAGCCACCCCCCAGGCCCCCGTCCGCCCGTCCCTGTCGCGGCAGTTCCAGTGCCGCCGCCGAGTCGCAGTACTCGCGCACCGCGCTCGTCCGCGCCACCACCCGGCCCCGGTGCACCACGATCCGGCTGTACGCGAGCGAGAGCACCGCGGAGAGCCGTTCGCCGCGCACCGCGAGGAGTTCGGCCGGGAAGCCCGCCTCCACGCGGACCTCCGGCAGGCCCATCGCCTCGCGGGCCCCGCCGCTCACCGCCGCGTAGGCGTCGGCGGCGCGCAGGCCGCCCTGGGAGGCCAGCAGGTAGGCCGCCTCCAGCGGGTCGCCGCGCCCGACCGGGTTGCAGGCGTCCCGCAGCGCCCCGCTGCCGGCCACCACCCGTACGCCCGCGGCCCGCAGCAGCCGGACCGGGGCGCCGCCGCGCTGCTCGACCAGGCCGCAGCCGCCCTGGGGCAGGCAGGCCACGGTGACCCCGGCCGCCGCCAACTGCTCGGCGGTGCGCGCCGCGACGTCCCCCGGCAGCCGTGCCAGGCCCGCGCAGGGCCCGAGCACGGCGCCGGGGCGCAGGCCGGAGACCATCGCGGCGAGGCGGGCGAGCCGGGCCGGGTCGGCGCCCTCGGTGTGCAGGTCGACGGGGCAGCCGTGTTCGGCGGCGACCTCCAGGACGGCCTCGGTGTAGCCGGAGGGGTCGGGGTCGAGGTCGGGGCAGCCGCCGACCACGGAGGCGCCCATCTTCACGGCGTCCCGCAGCATGGCGAGCCCGTCGGCACCGGCGACCCCGGTGAGCAGCCGGGGCACGGCGACGGCGGCCAGGTCGGCGAGGCCGCGCAGCGAGCGCCGGGCCTGCAGGACGGCCTCCAGCGGGCCGAGGCCCTGCACCTCGTCGACGCGGACGTGGGCCCGCAGCGCGGTGGCGCCGTGGCCGAGTTGCAGCAGGGCGGCCTCGGTGGCGCGGCGCTGGACGTCCTCGGTGGCGTACGAGACGGGGCCGGGCCGGTCGCCGGAGAGCGCGGTGTCGGCGTGCGCGTGGGGTTCGGCGGGGGCCGGGAGCAGCAGGTAGCCGCTGAGGTCGACGCGGGCGGCGCCCGGGGTGAGGCTGCCCGCGGTGCCGACGGCCTCGATGCGGCCGCCGCTGAGCCGGACGTCGACGGTGCGGCCGTCGGTGAGGCGCGCCCCGCTCAGGAGCAGGGCGGCGGTGTCGGTGGTGGCGCCTTCAGGCGGCTGCGGCTGCTGGCTGTCGGCGGACAATCGCGCTCCTGCGGGGGGTACTCGGGGCGTGTGCACGTGCTGCCGCCCGCGTCAGGGGCGTACGTACAAGATCACGCAGCGTGACCCGAGCCTAGGGGTGCCCGGAGCCCGCTTCGAGGAGGAGCGCAATAGTCGTACCGGTGAGGCCACGAGTGGCGTACGGGGCGTGCGTGCCGGGGGCCGCGCGCCCTTGCGGGGAGGGGGCAGGAACGGATTTGGGCGATCGGCCGCCGACCGTGTAATGTCTTCCTCGCTCGCCCCAATAGCTCAGTCGGTAGAGCGTCTCCATGGTAAGGAGAAGGTCTACGGTTCGATTCCGTATTGGGGCTCTGGTGGAGTGTGATCCTCGCCTTCGGGCGGGGTGATCGCCTCATCAAAGCGGTGTAGCTCAGTCGGTAGAGCAAGCGGCTCATAATCGCTGTGTCACCGGTTCAAGTCCGGTCACCGCTACTGACAGTAGCCGATTGCGGGGTCGGTCCTTCGATCGGCTACTCTTGCTTGCGTTCAATCAGATAATCCGTTCGTCCAAGGAGCACTCACGTGGCTGCCACCGACGTCCGCCCGAAGATCACGCTGGCCTGCGTGGAGTGCAAGGAGCGGAACTACATCACCAAGAAGAACCGGCGTAACAACCCGGACCGTCTTGAGATGAAGAAGCACTGCCCGCGTTGCAATGCGCACACCGCGCACCGCGAGACGCGATAAACAGGCTCGTTCGCGAGGCCGTCCCCGTCAGGGGGCGGCCTCGTGGCATTTCCCGGCCCGTGCCGCGGCCCGCCGCGCGCGGCCACCGGCACCCAGTTCCGGGCACCAGTCCCAGGAGTCACAGGAGGGAGCGAGCCATGGCGCTCGACCAGTCCTTCGTCGGGCGGAGCTATCCGCCCACCGCGCCCTACGAGGTCGGCCGGGAGAAGATCCGCGAGTTCGCCGAGGCCGTCGGGGACGCCAACCCGGCGTACACCGACCCGGAAGCCGCCAAGGCGCTCGGGCACGCCGACGTGATCGCCCCGCCGACCTTCGTGTTCGCCATCACGTTCAAGGCGGCCGGACAGGTCGTCGAGGACCCGCAGCTGGGCCTGGACTACAGCCGTGTGGTGCACGGCGACCAGAAGTTCGCCTACACGCGCCCGGTGCGGGCGGGGGACCGGCTCTCGGTCACCTCGACGATCGAGGCGGTCAAGTCCATGGCGGGCAACGACATCGTGGACATCCGCGGCGAGGTCCACGACGAGAGCGGCGAGCACGTCGTGACCGCCTGGACGAAGCTCGTCGCGCGCGCGGCGGAGGAGGGCTGACCATGACGGCGAAGATCGCTTTCGACGAGGTCGAGGTCGGTACGGAACTGCCCGCGCAGAGCTTCCCCGTGACGCGCGCCACACTCGTGCGGTACGCGGGCGCCTCGGGCGACTTCAACCCGATCCACTGGAACGAGCGGTTCGCCAAGGAGGTCGGGCTGCCGGACGTGATCGCGCACGGCATGTTCACCATGGCCGAGGCGGTCCGCGTGGTGACCGACTGGGCCGGCGACCCGGGCGCCGTCGTGGAGTACGGCGTGCGCTTCACCAAGCCCGTGGTGGTCCCGGACGACGACGAGGGCGCGGTCATCGAGGTCAGCGCCAAGGTCGCGGCCAAGCTCGACGACAACCGGGTCCGGGTGGACCTGCTCGCGACGGCCGCGGGCCAGAAGGTGCTGGGCATGTCCCGCGCCGTGGTCGCGCTGGCCTGAGGCCGGCGCGAGCGACAGAACGCACGAGAACGGCCCCGCCCTGACCGGCGGGGCCGTTCTCGTACCGTCTCGTACGCTAGGGCGCGTGCAGGCACTCCACGACGCCCCCCTCGCCCCCCTGACCACCTTCCGGCTCGGCGGTCCCGCCGGCCGGCTCGTGACGGCCACCACCGACGACGAGGTCGTCGCGGCCGTGCGCGAGGCCGACGCCGCCGGGACCCCGCTCCTGGTGATCGGCGGCGGCTCCAACCTCGTCATCGGCGACCGGGGCTTCGACGGCACCGCCCTGCGGATCGCCACCCGCGGCTTCGCGCTCGACGGGACCCGCCTGGAGCTGGCCGCCGGCGAGGTGTGGAGCGACGCGGTCGCCCGTACCGTCGAGGCGGGCCTGGCGGGCGTCGAGTGCCTGGCCGGGATCCCCGGCTCCGCGGGCGCCACCCCGATCCAGAACGTCGGCGCGTACGGCCAGGAGGTCTCCGCCACCATCACGGAGGTCGTCGCCTACGACCGCGTCGCCGGGGAGACGGTCACGCTGTCCAACGCCGAGTGCGCCTTCTCCTACCGCCACAGCCGCTTCAAGCAGGACCCGGAGCGCTACGTCGTGCTGCGCGTGCGCTTCGCCCTGGAGGACGCGGGCGGGCTCTCGGCGCCGGTGCGGTACGCGGAGACCGCGCGGGCCCTCGGCGTCGAGGTCGGCGACCGGGTCCCGGCCGCCGACGCGCGCGAGACCGTGCTCAAGCTGCGCGCGGGCAAGGGGATGGTGCTGGACGAGGACGACCACGACACCTGGTCGGCCGGGTCCTTCTTCACCAACCCGATCCTGACCGAGGCCGAGTACGCCGCCTTCCTCGGCCGGGTCCGCGAGCGCCTCGGCGAGGAGGCCGCGCCGCCCGCCTACCCGGCGGGGGAGGGGCTGACCAAGACCTCGGCGGCCTGGCTCATCGACCGGGCCGGCTTCACCAAGGGGTACGGCTCCGGGCCCGCCCGGATCTCCACCAAGCACGCGCTCGCCCTGACCAACCGGGGCGCGGCCAGCACCGAGGACCTGCTCGCCCTGGCGCGCGAGGTGGTGGCCGGGGTGCGCGAGGCGTTCGGCGTGACCCTGGTGAACGAGCCGGTCATGGTGGGCGTCCGGCTGTAGGCCGAGTCTCCCCGGCGGCCGGTCAGTACGCGACCCCCACGCCCTGCTTCACCGTCCCCGGATCGTCCAGGGCCGCCAGCATGGCGTGCGCCGTGTCCGCGCGGCCCAGGGCGCGCCCGCGCGGCGGGGTGCCGCCGACCACCGTGCGGTAGCGGCCGGTCAGCGGGCGGTCCAGCAGCCGGGGCGGGCGCACCGAGGTCCAGTCGGTGGCGCCGCGGGCCAGCTCGGCCTCCATCGCCCGCAGGTCGGCGTAGACGTCCTTCAGGGCCGCGCCCACCGCGGCCAGCATCATCCGGTCGAGCAGCGGCTGGCCCTGCGGCACGGGCCCCAGCGGGGCCGCGCTGACCACCACCAGCCTGCGCACGCCCTCGGCCTCCATCGCGGCGAGCACCGCGCGGGTGAGGGTGGCCGCCACCCCCGCGTCGGCGCGCCTGCGGGCGCCCAGGCCGGAGAGCACCGCGTCGCGCCCGGCCACGGCGGGCCGCAGCGCCTCCGGGTCGCGCAGGTCGGCGCGGAACACCTCCAGGCCGTCGCCCGTGACCGTGAACCGGGCGGGGTCGCGGACCACCGCCGTCACCCGGTGCCCGGCCGCGAGGGCCTGGCGCACCACCTCCTGGCCGATGCCGCCGGTGGCACCGAACACCGTGAGCTTCATGACGCACTCCTCCTCAGGGGTCGCCGCATGGGGTGGGTGAGTATTCACTCACCCCCTGACATCCCTAGAGTGGGGAGGCGCACACCGTCCCGTCAAGCCTGGTTGGTCACCCCATGCAGCAGTCCACGACCCAGCCCCCGGCCCGCGTCCGCGTCGTCGACGCCGCCTACGAGCTGATGCTCACCATCGGCCTCGCCCGCGCCACCACCAAGGAGATCGCCAAGGCCGCGGGCTGCTCGGAGGCCGCGCTCTACAAGAGCTTCGCCAGCAAGGAGGAGCTGTTCGTCACGGTCCTCGCCGAGCGGCTGCCCCGGCTCGCCCCGCTGGTGGACGCCCTCACCGAGGACCCGGGGGAGCGGTCCGTGGAGGAGAACCTGACCGCCATCGCGCGCCGGGCCGCCGAGTTCTACGCCCAGAGCTTCCCGATCGCCGCCTCGCTCTACGCCGACCCGCGCCTCAAGCGCCGCCACGACGAGGCGCTGCGCGCCCTCGGCAGCGGCCCCCACCTGCCCATCAGGGGCGTGGACCGCTACCTGCGCGCCGAGCAGGCCGCCGGGCGGGTGCGCGCCGGGGCCGACACCTACGCGGCCGCCTCGCTGCTGCTCGGCGCCTGCGCGCAGCGCGCGTTCGCGTACGACATGACCGAGGACGGCCGGCCGCCGCAGGAGCTCGACGACTTCGCCGCCTCGCTCGCGCGCACGCTCATCGGCGGACTGGGCTGAGCCGGGCCGCGCCGGTCAGCTCGCCAGCCAGTCGTCGATGCCCGCCAGGAGCTTCGCCTTCACCTCGTCCGGCGCGGCCGAGCCGCGCACCGACTGCCGTGCCAGCTCGGCCAGTTCGGCGTCCGTGAAGCCGTGGTGGGCGCGCGCGATCTCGTACTGGGCCGCCAGGCGCGAGCCGAACAGCAGCGGGTCGTCCGCGCCCAGCGCCATCGGCACCCCGGCCTCGAAGAGCGTGCGCAGCGGCACGTCCTCCGGCTTCTCGTACACCCCCAGCGCCACGTTGGACGCCGGGCACACCTCACAGGTCACGCCGCGGTCGGCGAGCCGCTTGAGCAGCCGGGGGTCCTCCGCGGCCCGCACGCCGTGGCCGATGCGCGACGCGTGCAGGTCGTCCAGGCAGTCCCGTACGGAGGAGGGGCCGGTCAGCTCCCCGCCGTGCGGGGCCGCGAGCAGGCCGCCCTCGCGCGCGATGGCGAAGGCCCGGTCGAAGTCCCGGGCCATGCCGCGCCGTTCGTCGTTGGAGAGCCCGAAGCCGACGATGCCGCGGTCCGCGTAGCGCACGGCGAGCCGGGCCAGGGTGCGGGCGTCCAGCGGGTGCTTCATCCGGTTCGCGGCGACCAGCACGCGCATCCCGAGCCCGGTCTCCCGGGAGGCCGCGTCCACCGCGTCCAGGATGACCTCCAGCGCCGGGATCAGCCCGCCGAGCCGGGGCGCGTACGAGGTCGGGTCGACCTGGATCTCCAGCCACCCCGAGCCGTCCCTGACGTCCTCCTCGGCGGCCTCGCGCACCAGCCGGTGGATGTCGTCGGCGTCCTGCAGGCAGTTGCGGGCGGCGTCGTAGAGCCGCTGGAAGCGGAACCAGCCGCGCTCGTCGGTGGCGCGCAGCTTGGGGGGCTCGGCGGAGGTCAGCGCGTCCGGCAGCGTCAGGCCGTGCCTGTCCGCGAGCTCCAGGAGGGTGGCGGGCCGCATCGACCCGGTGAAGTGCAGGTGCAGGTGGGCCTTGGGCAGCAACCGCAGATCTCGAACGTGCTCCATTCCAAGATCTTGCCGCACCGCGCCGCCGTACGGCAGCCCCTTTCCCCGATCGGGACCTTGCCCGAACGCAGGAACGGGCCCCCGAGGGGGCCCGTTCCCTGGTCGTCGCGCGGTGCTCAGTCGCGCGCTTCCGCCAGCAGCTTCTGGATGCGCGAGACGCCCTCGACGAGGTCCTCGTCCCCGAGCGCGTACGAAAGGCGCAGGTAGCCCGGGGTGCCGAAGGCCTCGCCCGGCACCACCGCGACCTCGGCCTCGTCCAGGATCAGCGCGGCCAGCTCCACCGAGGTCTGCGGGCGCTTGCCCCGGATCTCCTTGCCGAGCACGCCCTTGACCGAGGGGTAGGCGTAGAACGCGCCCTCGGGCGTCGGGCAGACGACCCCGTCGATCTCGCTGAGCATCCGCACCATCGTCTTGCGGCGCCGGTCGAAGGCCTCGCGCATCGTCGCCACGGCGTCCAGGTCGCCGGAGACGGCGGCCAGCGCGGCGGCCTGCGCCACGTTGGAGACGTTGGAGGTGGCGTGCGACTGCAGGTTGGTCGCCGCCTTCACCACGTCCTTGGGGCCGATGATCCACCCCACCCGCCACCCGGTCATCGCGTACGTCTTGGCGACGCCGTTGACCACGACGCACTTGTCGCGCAGCTCGGGCAGGACCGCGGGCAGCGAGGTGAACGTCGCGTCCCCGTACACCAGGTGCTCGTAGATCTCGTCGGTCAGCACCCACAGGCCGTGCTCGACCGCCCAGCGGCCGATCTGCTCCGCCTCGGCCTCGCCGTAGACCGAGCCGGTCGGGTTCGACGGGGAGACGAAGAGGACGACCTTGGTGCGCTCGGTGCGCGCCGCCTCCAACTGCTCCACGGAGACCTTGTAGTCGGTGGTCTCGTCGGCCACGACCTCCACCGGCACGCCGCCGGCCAGCCGGATCGACTCGGGGTACGTCGTCCAGTACGGGGCCGGGACGATGACCTCGTCGCCCGGGTCCAGGATCGCCGCGAACGCCTCGTAGATCGCCTGCTTGCCGCCGTTGGTCACCAGGACCTGCGAGGCGTCGACCTCGTAGCCGGAGTCGCGCAGCGTCTTCGCGGCGATCGCGGCCTTCAGCTCGGGCAGGCCGCCGGCCGGCGTGTAGCGGTGGAACTTGGGGTTCCTGCACGCCTCGACGGCGGCCTCGACGATGTAGTCGGGCGTCGGGAAGTCGGGCTCGCCCGCGCCGAAGCCGATCACCGGGCGCCCGGCGGCCTTGAGGGCCTTGGCCTTGGCGTCGACGGCGAGGGTCGCGGACTCGGAGATCGCGCCGATGCGGGCGGACACCCGGCGCTCGGTCGGAGGAGTAGCAGCGCTCATGCGGCCCATCGTCCCAGACCCGCGAAGGCCCGGGCGCACCGGTTTCGCAGGGTGGACAGGGTGCGGCCAGGACCGGACGGGGCCGCGGACACGAACGGTCAGGACCGGTCCCGGGCGTGAGCTGTTCGACGAAGGGGCCTGTGACCACGTACACTCACTGCTCGTTGGCCCCTCACCGACCACGTCCGCGGATGCGGTAGGTTGGGGAAACCACAAAGGGTCGTAGCTCAATTGGTAGAGCACCGGTCTCCAAAACCGGCGGTTGGGGGTTCAAGTCCCTCCGGCCCTGCTACACACACCGCCAGGCTGTGTGCGCATGTACGTACTTCATTGCACCGCCGTGCGGCTCCACCCGGGCGCGGCACGGCCACGACCCGGAATCAGGTGAGAGATCGTGACGGACGCCGTCGGCTCCATCGACATGCCTGATGCGGAAGACGAGACCGCGGAGTCCAAGAAGGCTCGCAAGGGCGGCAAGCGCGGCAAGAAGGGCCCCTTCGGCCGCCTCGCGGTGTTCTACCGCCAGATCGTCGCCGAGCTCCGCAAGGTCGTCTGGCCCACGCGCAACCAGCTGACGACGTACACCACCGTGGTGATCGTGTTCGTCGTCATCATGATCGGTCTCGTCACCGTGATTGACTACGGCTTCCAGAACGCCGTCAAGTACGTCTTCGGCTGATCCCGCGGAGGGCGCCCACGCGGCGTCCCTTTCGCACGTTCCACCCCATCTGTATCCAGGAAGAAGCAGCCACCGTGTCTGACCCGAACCTGAACGACGCCATCGAGTCGGTTGAGTCCGTGGAGGACGAGCTCGACATTGTCGAGGCGGCGGACGCTGTGGACCCTGACGAGGCCGAGCTCGCCGACGAGGCTGCCGGTGAGGCCGCCGAGGAAGCCGCGCTGCACGTCGAGGACGACGTCGAGGTCGAGGTCGAGGCGGACGAGGACGACGTCGAGGCTGAGGCCGAGGTCGAGGCTGACGTCGAGGACGAGGACGAGGACGACACCGAGGACGTCGACGACGCAGAGGCCGACGAGGACGCCGAGCCCGTCGCGGACGAGGCGCCGGCCGCTCCGGTCGACCCGGTCGAGGCCCTGCGCACCGAGCTGCGCGGCCTGCCCGGCGAGTGGTACGTGATCCACACCTACGCGGGCTACGAGAAGCGCGTGAAGGCCAACCTGGAGCAGCGCGCCGTCTCGCTGAACGTCGAGGACTTCATCTACCAGGCCGAGGTCCCCGAGGAAGAGATCGTCCAGATCAAGAACGGCGAGCGCAAGAACGTCCGGCAGAACAAGCTGCCCGGCTACGTGCTCGTCCGCATGGACCTGACGAACGAGTCCTGGGGCGTCGTGCGCAACACGCCGGGCGTCACCGGCTTCGTGGGCAACGCCTACGACCCGTACCCGCTGACCCTGGACGAGATCGTCAAGATGCTCGCCCCGGAGGCCGAGGAGAAGGCCGCCCGCGAGGCCGCCGAGGCCGAGGGCAAGCCGGCTCCGGCCCGCAAGGTCACCGTCGAGGTCCTGGACTTCGAGGTGGGCGACTCGGTCACCGTCACCGACGGCCCGTTCGCCACCCTGCAGGCGACGATCAACGAGATCAACGCCGACTCCAAGAAGGTCAAGGGCCTCGTCGAGATCTTCGGTCGCGAGACCCCGGTCGAGCTGAGCTTCGACCAGATCCAGAAGAACTGATCCTCACAGGTTTCCGATCCAGGTCAGAGGGCCCTCACGGGCGCTCTGACCTGCTCGGTTTTTAGCCGCACACCTATACCCGTTATCGTTGTGCGGTATGCCTCCATCCGGATGAACCGGATGGCGGGCTGAACACTCTCACTAGGACCCGGAGAGAGCAATGCCTCCCAAGAAGAAGAAGGTCACGGGGCTTATCAAGCTCCAGATCAACGCTGGTGCGGCCAACCCGGCCCCGCCGGTCGGCCCCGCGCTGGGTCAGCACGGCGTCAACATCATGGAGTTCTGCAAGGCCTACAACGCCGCGACCGAGTCGCAGCGTGGCATGGTCGTGCCGGTGGAGATCACGGTCTACGAGGACCGTTCCTTCACCTTCATCACCAAGACTCCGCCGGCCGCCAAGCTGATCCTCAAGGCCGCGGGTGTGGACAAGGGCTCCGGCGAGCCGCACAAGACCAAGGTCGCCAAGCTGACGGCCGCCCAGGTCCGCGAGATCGCCACGGTCAAGCTCCCCGACCTGAACGCCAACGACCTGGACGCCGCGTCGAAGATCATCGCCGGCACCGCCCGTTCCATGGGCATCACGGTCGAGGGCTGATCGTCCCCTCCCGGTGACCCTCGTGGTCCCGTGACCCCAGTGGTAGGGCCAGCGCCGGCCCGCACCACGACTCCACACCTGAACCAACAGGAGAAGAAGTGAAGCGCAGCAAGGCTCTCCGCGGCGCGGACGCCAAGATCGACCGCGAGCGGAACTACGCTCCCCTCGAGGCCGTCCGTCTCGCCAAGGAAACCTCCGCCACCAAGTTCGACGGCACCGTCGAGGTCGCCTTCCGCCTGGGCGTCGACCCGCGCAAGGCCGACCAGATGGTCCGTGGCACCGTGAACCTCCCGCACGGCACCGGCAAGACCGCCCGGGTCCTGGTCTTCGCGACCGGTGACCGTGCTGCGGCCGCGGAGGCCGCCGGCGCCGACATCGTCGGCTCGGACGAGCTCATCGACGAGGTGGCCAAGGGTCGTCTGGACTTCGACGCCGTCGTCGCCACCCCGGACCTCATGGGCAAGGTCGGCCGCCTGGGCCGCGTGCTCGGTCCGCGTGGTCTGATGCCGAACCCGAAGACCGGCACCGTGACCATGGACGTCGCCAAGGCCGTCACCGACATCAAGGGCGGCAAGATCGAGTTTCGCGTGGACAAGCACGCGAACCTCCACTTCATCATCGGCAAGGTCTCCTTCGACGAGACCAAGCTGGTGGAGAACTACGGCGCGGCCCTGGAGGAGATCCTCCGTCTGAAGCCGTCCGCCGCGAAGGGCCGCTACATCAAGAAGGCGACCCTCACCACCACGATGGGCCCCGGCATCCCGCTGGACTCCAACCGCACCCGCAACCTCCTCACCGAGGAGGACCCGGCCGCCGTCTGATCCTGACGGCAGTCGCGGGCTTCGCGTACTGAGAGCCGGCCCCGGCACCTCCTCGGAGGCGCCGGGGCCGGCTTCTGCGTACACTGCGCGGCCCGGTGGGCCCGGGAGGGGGCTCGGGGCCGCTCCGGGGCTGGTGGGGGGCCTCACGGCCGCCTGGAGGTGCCCGCGGGCGGGCGGGGCGCGGGGGAGCGCTGAGGCGGGCGGAATCACTCCGTCGGACCGATTTGCTTGACGGCGACCCCTTCGCGTACGCTTCCGATGAAGCCAAAGACCGCTGGTCGTTGCCGTGCTCGTGAGGGTGCGGTGGCCGAAGGATCCGCTGAGACGCGGACGACCCGCGCAGGTGACTGTGGATGAGCTCCTGGAATCTTCGTGTTCCGGTCGAGCCACGCCCCGTGCGCCTGCGCCGGGGCGTTTCGTTTTGTTCAGCCCCTTCGGAGCGGTCCTCATCACCCGGAAGGAGGCTGACGCACCATGCCGACGCCCAACAAGGCTGCATCGGTGGCCGAGCTCAAGGACGCGTTCCAGAGCTCCAACGCCGCCGTGCTGACCGAGTACCGGGGTCTCACCGTCGCGCAGCTCAAGACGCTGCGTCGGTCCCTCGGTGAGAACGCCCAGTACGCCGTGGTGAAGAACACGCTGACCAAGATTGCGGCCAACGAGGCCGGGATCACCGCACTGGACGAGCACTTCGCTGGTCCGACCGCGGTCGCCTTCGTCACCGGTGACCCGGTGGAGTCGGCGAAGGCCCTGCGTGACTTCGCCAAGGAGAACCCGAACCTCGTCATCAAGGCCGGTGTCCTTGACGGCAAGGCGCTCTCCGCCGACGACATCAAGAAGCTTGCGGACCTCGAGTCCCGCGAGGTTCTGCTCAGCAAGCTGGCCGGTGCCTTCAAGGGCAAGCAGTCCCAGGCTGCTCAGCTCTTCCAGGCGCTGCCGTCGAAGCTCGTCCGCACCGTGGACGCGCTGCGCGCCAAGCAGGCCGAGCAGGGCGGTGCCGAGTAACTCGGCTCGCACAATGACCCGCGCCGCCCTGGCGGTACGGGTCGACTGCGGGCCGACCGTACGCCCGCCTCACATGAATATCCGGCACCTGCCGAATTAGTGGAAGGATCGCCCATCATGGCGAAGCTCTCTCAGGACGACCTCCTCGCCCAGTTCGAGGAGATGACCCTCATCGAGCTCTCCGAGTTCGTGAAGGCCTTCGAGGAGAAGTTCGACGTCACCGCCGCCGCGGCCGTCGCCGTTGCCGCCCCGGGTGCCCCGGGCGCCGGTGCCGCCGCCGAGGTCGAGGAGAAGGACGAGTTCGACGTCATCCTCACCGGTGCCGGCGACAAGAAGATCCAGGTCATCAAGGTCGTGCGCGAGCTGACCTCCCTGGGTCTGAAGGAGGCCAAGGACCTCGTCGACGGCACCCCGAAGCCGGTCCTCGAGAAGGTCAACAAGGAGGCCGCTGAGAAGGCCGCCGAGTCCCTCAAGGCTGCCGGTGCGGCCGTCGAGGTCAAGTAAGGCCTCTCCGAGTCGACAGACTCCCGCGCACGCGTGTAACGCGTGAGCACTGAAGGGCGATCACCCATGCGGGTGGTCGCCCTTCGGCGTACCCGTGACGGCTGCCTTGCACCCGGCTCGACTGGGAGTATGGTGATCTTCGCCGTGCGCCCCGCAGACTTGGGGGGCCTTGACGAACCGCACGCAGCGCGCAATTCTCAGGACGCGTCGTCACAACGATCCGGATCCGAGGCATGGATCGACGACGGAACGGGCAGTATCGGTGTGCGCCGACGGGCGCGAGGGCCGTGGAGATGAGAACAACGAGGGTCGCGAAAAACTCGCCCTGGACATCAGTGGGCCAAGTGGCTACACTGACCCTTTGCGCTGCCTGTTAGCTGCCCCCTGCCCGTCACCAGGGGCATCCCCATGCACGAGCATCGCTGACCGAACCGCCCTGACCTGGCTCTTTCTCCGGATCAAGGAAAGTTCTGTCCGCGCGCTCAGCGTGGGACCGGTACGCGCGTAGTGAGTCCGAGCCCTCGGAAGGACCCCCTCTTGGCCGCCTCGCGCAACGCCTCGACCGCGAATACGAACAACGGCGCCAGCACTGCCCCGCTGCGCATCTCCTTTGCAAAGATCAAGGAGCCCCTCGAGGTTCCGAACCTCCTCGCGCTGCAGACCGAGAGCTTTGACTGGCTGCTCGGCAACGCCGCCTGGAAGGCTCGTGTCGAGGCCGCTCTCGAGAACGGACAGGACGTCCCCACCAAGTCCGGTCTGGAGGAGATCTTCGAGGAGATCTCCCCGATCGAGGACTTCAGCGGGTCGATGTCGCTGACCTTCCGCGACCACCGCTTCGAGCCTCCGAAGAACTCGATCGACGAGTGCAAGGAGCGCGACTTCACGTTCGCCGCCCCGCTCTTCGTCACCGCCGAGTTCACCAACAACGAGACCGGCGAGATCAAGTCCCAGACGGTCTTCATGGGCGACTTCCCGCTCATGACCAACAAGGGCACCTTCGTCATCAACGGCACCGAGCGTGTCGTGGTGTCGCAGCTGGTCCGCTCGCCGGGTGTCTACTTCGACTCCTCCATCGACAAGACGTCCGACAAGGACATCTTCACCGCCAAGATCATCCCGTCCCGGGGTGCCTGGCTGGAGATGGAGATCGACAAGCGCGACATGGTCGGTGTCCGCATCGACCGCAAGCGCAAGCAGTCCGTCACGGTGCTGCTCAAGGCCCTCGGCTGGACGAACGAGCAGATCCTGCAGGAGTTCGGCGAGTACGAGTCGATGCGCGCCACCCTGGAGAAGGACCACACCCAGGGCCAGGACGACGCGCTGCTCGACATCTACCGCAAGCTGCGCCCGGGCGAGCCGCCCACGCGTGAGGCCGCTCAGACGCTGCTCGAGAACCTCTACTTCAACCCGAAGCGCTACGACCTCGCCAAGGTCGGCCGCTACAAGGTGAACAAGAAGCTCGGCGCGGACGAGCCGCTGGACGCCGGCGTGCTCACCACCGACGACGTCATCGCCACCATCAAGTACCTGGTGCAGCTGCACGCCGGTGAGACCGAGGCGGTCACCGAGTCGGGTCGCTCCATCATGGTGGAGACCGACGACATCGACCACTTCGGCAACCGTCGTATCCGCAACGTCGGCGAGCTGATCCAGAACCAGGTCCGTACGGGTCTCGCCCGCATGGAGCGCGTCGTGCGCGAGCGCATGACGACCCAGGACGTCGAGGCCATCACGCCGCAGACCCTGATCAACATCCGCCCGGTCGTGGCGTCGATCAAGGAGTTCTTCGGCACCTCGCAGCTGTCGCAGTTCATGGACCAGAACAACCCGCTGTCGGGGCTGACGCACAAGCGTCGTCTGAACGCCCTCGGCCCGGGTGGTCTCTCCCGTGAGCGGGCGGGCTTCGAGGTCCGAGACGTGCACCCGTCGCACTACGGCCGCATGTGCCCGATCGAGACGCCCGAAGGCCCGAACATCGGTCTGATCGGTTCGCTCGCCTCGTACGGCCGGATCAACCCCTTCGGCTTCATCGAGACGCCGTACCGCAAGGTCGTCGACGGCCAGGTCACCGACGAGGTGGACTACCTGACCGCCGACGAGGAGGACCGCTTCGTCATCGCGCAGGCCAACGCCCCGCTGAACGACGAGTTCCGCTTCGTCGAGGCCCGCGTGCTGGTCCGCCGCCGCGGCGGCGAGGTCGACTACGTGCCGCCGACCGAGGTCGACTACATGGACGTCTCGCCGCGCCAGATGGTGTCGGTCGCGACGGCCATGATCCCCTTCCTCGAGCACGACGACGCCAACCGTGCCCTCATGGGCGCGAACATGATGCGTCAGGCGGTGCCGCTCATCAAGTCCGAGGCTCCGCTCGTCGGCACCGGCATGGAGTACCGCTGCGCCACCGACGCCGGCGACGTGCCGAAGGCCGACAAGGACGGCGTGGTGCAGGAGGTCTCGGCCGACTACATCACCGTCGCCAACGACGACGGCACGTACACCACGTACCGGATGGCCAAGTTCTCCCGGTCCAACCAGGGCACCTCGGTCAACCAGAAGGTCGTCGTCTCCGAGGGCGACCGCGTCATCGAGGGCCAGGTCCTCGCCGACGGCCCGGCCACCGAGAACGGTGAGATGGCGCTCGGCAAGAACCTGCTCGTGGCGTTCATGCCGTGGGAGGGCCACAACTACGAGGACGCGATCATCCTGTCGCAGCGCCTCGTGCAGGACGACGTCCTCTCCTCGATCCACATCGAGGAGCACGAGGTCGACGCCCGTGACACCAAGCTCGGCCCCGAGGAGATCACCCGGGACATCCCGAACGTCTCCGAGGAGGTCCTCGCGGACCTGGACGAGCGCGGGATCATCCGGATCGGTGCCGAGGTCGTCGCCGGCGACATCCTGGTCGGCAAGGTCACGCCCAAGGGCGAGACCGAGCTGACCCCGGAGGAGCGCCTGCTCCGCGCGATCTTCGGCGAGAAGGCCCGTGAGGTCCGCGACACCTCGCTGAAGGTGCCGCACGGTGAGACCGGCAAGATCATCGGCGTGCGCGTCTTCGACCGCGAGGAGGGCGACGAGCTTCCCCCCGGTGTGAACCAGCTGGTGCGCGTGTACGTGGCGCAGAAGCGCAAGATCACCGATGGTGACAAGCTCGCCGGCCGTCACGGCAACAAGGGCGTCATCTCCAAGATCCTGCCCATCGAGGACATGCCGTTCCTCGAGGACGGGACCCCGGTCGACATCATCCTCAACCCGCTCGGCGTGCCGTCCCGAATGAACCCGGGACAGGTCCTGGAGATCCACCTCGGCTGGCTCGCCAGCCGCGGCTGGGACGTCTCCGGCCTCGCGGACGAGTGGGCGCAGCGCCTGCAGGCCATCGGTGCCGACCAGGTCGCCCCGGGCACCAACGTCGCCACCCCGGTCTTCGACGGTGCGCGCGAGGACGAGCTCGCGGGTCTGCTGCAGCACACCATCCCGAACCGCGACGGCGAGCGCATGGTGCTCCCGTCCGGCAAGGCCCGGCTGTTCGACGGCCGCTCCGGCGAGCCGTTCCCGGACCCGATCTCGGTCGGGTACATGTACATCCTCAAGCTCCACCACCTGGTCGACGACAAGCTGCACGCGCGTTCGACCGGTCCGTACTCGATGATCACCCAGCAGCCGCTGGGTGGTAAGGCCCAGTTCGGTGGTCAGCGCTTCGGTGAGATGGAGGTGTGGGCGCTGGAGGCTTACGGCGCCGCCTACGCCCTCCAGGAGCTGCTGACGATCAAGTCCGACGACGTGACCGGCCGCGTGAAGGTCTACGAGGCCATCGTCAAGGGCGAGAACATCCCCGAGCCCGGCATCCCCGAGTCCTTCAAGGTGCTCATCAAGGAGATGCAGTCCCTGTGCCTCAACGTGGAGGTGCTGTCCTCGGACGGCATGTCCATCGAGATGCGTGACACCGACGAGGACGTCTTCCGCGCTGCGGAGGAGCTCGGCATCGACCTGTCCCGGCGCGAGCCGAGCAGCGTCGAAGAGGTCTGACGGGAGTCCGGTAGGGGCCCGGAAACGGGCCCCCGCCGACCCCTCGACCCCCGTTTCAGACCACAGACTTACAACCCTGAGAGGGATTGACGCATAGTGCTCGACGTCAACTTCTTCGACGAGCTCCGGATCGGTCTGGCCACCGCTGACGACATCCGTCAGTGGAGCCACGGCGAGGTCAAGAAGCCCGAGACCATCAACTACCGCACCCTGAAGCCCGAAAAGGACGGACTCTTCTGCGAGAAGATCTTCGGTCCGACCCGGGACTGGGAGTGCTACTGCGGTAAGTACAAGCGTGTCCGCTTCAAGGGCATCATCTGCGAGCGGTGTGGCGTCGAGGTCACCCGCGCCAAGGTGCGCCGCGAGCGGATGGGCCACATCGAGCTGGCCGCCCCGGTCACCCACATCTGGTACTTCAAGGGCGTCCCGTCGCGCCTGGGCTACCTGCTCGACCTGGCGCCGAAGGACCTCGAGAAGGTCATCTACTTCGCCGCCTACATGATCACGTTCGTGGACGAGGAGCGCCGCACGCGCGACCTGCCGTCGCTGGAGGCCCACGTCTCCGTCGAGCGCCAGCAGATCGAGAACCGCCGCGACGCCGACCTCGAAGGCCGCGCCAAGAAGCTCGAGGCCGACCTGGCCGAGCTCGAGGCCGAGGGTGCCAAGGCCGACGTGCGCCGCAAGGTGCGCGAGGGCGCCGAGCGCGAGATGAAGCAGCTCCGCGACCGTGCCCAGCGCGAGATCGACCGCCTGGACGAGGTCTGGAACCGCTTCAAGAACCTCAAGGTCCAGGACCTCGAGGGCGACGAGCTGCTCTACCGCGAGCTGCGCGACCGCTTCGGTACGTACTTCGACGGCTCGATGGGTGCCGCGGCGCTGCAGAAGCGCCTGGAGACCTTCGACCTCGACGAGGAGGCCGAGCGCCTCCGCGAGATCATCCGTACCGGCAAGGGCCAGAAGAAGACCCGTGCGCTCAAGCGCCTCAAGGTCGTCTCCGCGTTCCTGCAGACCAGCAACAGCCCCAAGGGCATGGTGCTGGACTGCGTGCCGGTCATCCCGCCGGACCTGCGTCCGATGGTGCAGCTGGACGGTGGCCGCTTCGCGACCTCCGACCTGAACGACCTGTACCGCCGCGTGATCAACCGCAACAACCGCCTGAAGCGCCTCCTCGACCTCGGTGCGCCCGAGATCATCGTGAACAACGAGAAGCGCATGCTCCAGGAGGCCGTCGACGCGCTGTTCGACAACGGCCGTCGTGGTCGCCCGGTCACCGGTCCCGGCAACCGCCCGCTGAAGTCCCTGAGCGACATGCTCAAGGGCAAGCAGGGTCGATTCCGTCAGAACCTCCTCGGCAAGCGCGTGGACTACTCCGCGCGTTCCGTGATCGTCGTCGGCCCGCAGCTGAAGCTGCACCAGTGCGGTCTGCCGAAGGCCATGGCGCTGGAGCTCTTCAAGCCGTTCGTGATGAAGCGCCTGGTGGACCTGAACCACGCGCAGAACATCAAGTCGGCCAAGCGCATGGTCGAGCGCGGCCGCACGGTCGTGTACGACGTCCTCGAAGAGGTCATCGCCGAGCACCCGGTCCTGCTGAACCGTGCTCCCACCCTGCACCGCCTCGGCATCCAGGCCTTCGAGCCGCAGCTGGTCGAGGGCAAGGCCATCCAGATCCACCCGCTCGTCTGCACCGCGTTCAACGCGGACTTCGACGGTGACCAGATGGCCGTGCACCTGCCGCTGTCCGCGGAGGCGCAGGCCGAGGCCCGCATCCTGATGCTGTCCTCGAACAACATCCTCAAGCCGGCCGACGGCCGTCCGGTGACGATGCCGACGCAGGACATGGTCCTGGGTCTGTTCTTCCTCACCACGGACGAGGAGGAGCGCGAGGTCAAGGGCGCCGGTCGCGCGTTCAACTCGACCGCCGAGGCGATCATGGCCTTCGACATGGGCGAGCTCTCGCTCCAGGCGAAGGTCGACATCCGCTTCCCGATCGGCACCGTCCCGCCGCGCGGCTGGGTCCCCCCGGTCGCCGAGGAGGGCGAGCCGGAGTGGCAGCAGGGTGACTCGTTCCGTCTGCGGACGACCCTGGGCCGCGCGCTCTTCAACGAGCTGCTGCCCGAGGACTACCCGTTCGTCGACTACTCGGTGGGCAAGAAGCAGCTCTCCGAGATCGTGAACGACCTGGCCGAGCGCTACCCCAAGGTCATCGTGGCCGCGACGCTGGACAACCTGAAGGCGTCCGGCTTCCACTGGGCGACCCGTTCCGGTGTCACCGTGGCCATCTCCGACGTCGTCGTTCCCGAGGCGAAGAAGGAGATCGTCGCCGGGTACGAGGCCAAGGACGAGAAGGTCCAGAAGCAGTACGAGCGCGGTCTGATCACCAAGGAAGAGCGCACGCAGGAGCTCATCCAGATCTGGACCCAGGCGACCAACGAGGTCGCCGAGGCGATGAACGCCAACTTCCCCAAGACGAACCCCATCTTCATGATGGTTGACTCGGGTGCCCGAGGAAACATGATGCAGATGCGGCAGATCGCCGGTATGCGTGGTCTGGTGTCGAACGCCAAGAACGAGACGATCCCGCGTCCCATCAAGGCGTCCTTCCGCGAGGGCCTGTCCGTGCTGGAGTACTTCATCTCCACCCACGGTGCCCGTAAGGGTCTGGCGGACACCGCCCTGCGTACCGCCGACTCGGGTTACCTGACCCGTCGTCTGGTGGACGTCTCGCAGGACGTGATCATCCGCGAGGAGGACTGCGGCACCGAGCGCGGCCTCAAGCTGAAGATCGCCGTCCGCGCCGCCGACGGTTCGCTGCGCAAGACGGACGACGTCGAGACGTCGGTGTACGCCCGCATGCTGGCCGAGGACGTCGTCGTCGACGGCAAGGTCATCGCGCCGGCCAACGTCGACCTCGGTGACGTGCTCATCGACGTCCTGGTCAAGGCCGGCGTCGAGGAGGTCAAGACGCGTTCGGTCCTGACCTGTGAGTCCGCGGTCGGCACCTGTGCCTTCTGCTACGGCCGTTCGCTCGCCACCGGCAAGCTGGTCGACATCGGTGAGGCGGTCGGCATCATCGCCGCCCAGTCCATCGGTGAGCCCGGTACCCAGCTGACGATGCGTACCTTCCACACCGGTGGTGTGGCCGGTGACGACATCACCCAGGGTCTGCCCCGTGTCGTCGAGCTCTTCGAGGCTCGTACGCCCAAGGGTGTCGCCCCGATCTCCGAGGCCGCGGGCCGTGTCCGCATCGAGGAGACCGAGAAGACCAAGAAGATCGTCGTCACCCCCGACGACGGTTCGGACGAGACGGCGTTCCCGATCTCGAAGCGCGCGCGCCTCGAGGTCGGCGAGGGCGACCACGTCGAGGTGGGCCAGAAGCTCACCGCGGGTGCCACCAACCCGCACGACGTGCTGCGCATCCTCGGCCAGCGCGCCGTCCAGGTCCACCTGGTCGGCGAGGTCCAGAAGGTCTACAACTCGCAGGGCGTGTCGATCCACGACAAGCACATCGAGATCATCATCCGGCAGATGCTGCGCCGCGTGACGATCATCGAGTCCGGCGACGCGGAGCTGCTGCCGGGCGAGCTCGTCGAGCGCTCGAAGTTCGAGACCGAGAACCGTCGTGTGGTCACCGAGGGCGGTCACCCCGCCTCCGGCCGTCCGCAGCTGATGGGTATCACCAAGGCCTCGCTGGCGACGGAGTCCTGGCTGTCGGCCGCCTCCTTCCAGGAGACGACCCGAGTGCTGACGGACGCGGCGATCAACGCCAAGTCCGACAGCCTCATCGGCCTCAAGGAGAACGTCATCATCGGTAAGCTCATCCCGGCCGGTACGGGTCTGTCCCGCTACCGCAACATCCGGGTGGAGCCGACCGAGGAGGCCAAGGCCGCGATGTACTCGGCCGTCGGCTACGACGACATCGACTACTCGCCGTTCGGCACCGGCTCCGGCCAGGCCGTCCCGCTGGAGGACTACGACTACGGTCCGTACAACCAGTAAGCGAGCAGTACGACCGGAGGGCGGTCACCCCGTGCGGGGTGGCCGCCCTCCGGCGTTCCCGGACGGACCTGGGCCGGGGCCGGGACCGGGATCAGCGGCCGATCAGCTCCCAGACCGCGAGCAGCACCCCGGTGGACGCGGTGAGCGCGGCCACCGAGGCCAGCGGCCAGCGGGCCCGCTCCAGGGCGTCCAGCCGGGACTCGTGGTCGGCCAGCTGCTTGTCGGTCTGGTCGCTGCGCTGGACGAGCAGGGCGAGCGAGCCGTCGACCCGGGCGAAGCCGGCCTCCAGGGTGCCGCGCAGCCGCTCCAGTTCGACGGCGACCGCCACCGGGCTCGGGTCAGGGTCGTTCATCGGCCGCCTCCGGGAGGTCCTCCGGGCCAGTCGCGTCGGTGTCGCCGGGCAGTACGGGTGCGGTGCGCAGCCAGGACGGCAGCAGCGCCTGGAGGGCGGGGACGGCCATGACCCGGGTGAGGGCCCCGGCGACGGCGAGCGCCCCGGCGACCCAGGGGAGGGTCGCGGGGACGCCCGAGGCGTCGACGAGCGCGGGCAGCACGACGGCGATGCCGACGGCGGCCTGCAGCACGGTGCGGGCCGTGCGCTTGGCGGCTTCGGACATGGGTGGTTCTCCTTGCGTGGGGCTTACTTGACGTACGGGACCTTGAGCGCGTTCCAGGAGGCGCTGCCCGGCCAGCCGTCGGCGTCGGAGCCGGAGAAGCCGAGCTTGCGCTGCCAGGCGGCGTAGGACTGGCGGTCGGCCTCGGACCAGCGCGGGCCCGGGCCGACCTGGTAGCGGCCGCAGCCCTCGGCGATGAGCCGGCGGCCCATCGCGGTGACGACGGGCGAGCTGGGGGCGGCCTTGAAGAAGGCGGTGCCGGGGAACGGCTGGTAGCGCGGCGCGTCCGGCTTGCCGGGCGGGGTGGGCTTGCCGGACGGGGCGGACTTCAGGCGCTTCTGGACCCGGTCGCGCATGCCCGGCATGCCGAAGCCGCGCGGGTCGTTCTTCCAGTCCGACCACTCGGAGTGGCCGATGACGGAGCGGGCGCCCCAGCCGTGGGCGCGGCACAGCGCGGCGGAGACCCGCTCGATGGCGTCGAGCTGGGCGGCCGGCCAGGGGTCGTTGCCGTCGCCGAGGTTGACGCACTCGAAGCCGTAGAAGCGGGAGTTGCCGTCGACGGCGCCGCGGCTGCCCTGGTGCTCGCGCGGGACGGGCGGGCGCACCCCGTACGTCTCGCTGATCACGGCCTGCAGCACGGACGGGTCGCCGCCGCCCGCGTGGTTGGCCCGGCCGGCGGAGACCAGGTGGACGGTGCCGTCCTTGGCGATGACGCCGTGGCACAGCGGGCCGGGCAGGCCCTCGTAGCCGTCGTAGCAGAGCGAGACGCTGTTGGCGGTGCCGCTGGAGACGGTGTGGTGGATGATGACGCCCGCGACCGGGCCCCAGCTGCCGACCTGGTTGCGGTTGTGCGAGCGCCAGCCGCCGTGTTCGACGACGGTGACGCCTTCGGCGCGGAGCGCGGCGACGATCCGGTCCGCGGAGAGGGGAGTGGCCATCTGAGTCCTCCGGGCATGCGAAAGCCCCGGCCGGATCGGCGCGGGGCGGGTGTACGGGGGTGGGGCGGGCGGGCCTACGGGGCCGGGGTCCCCGGGTCCTCCGGGGCGGGGCCCGGCACCGGGGCGCCCGGGGCCCAGGCGGCGCACAGGGCCGCGTAGGCGGCGCGGCGCGCCTCGAAGTCGGCCAGCGCGGCGGCGACGGCCCGCTGGACGGCGGTCGGGTCGGGGACGACCGGGCTGCCCTCGACGCCCTGGACGGCGGCCGTGCCGGAGCCGCGCAGGGCGGCGTCGCCGGCCGGGCCGGCCTCGGCGAACTGGGCGGACACGTACACCGGCGGGTACTCGCCGGTCACCGGGTCGCGTTCGAGCAGGCCGCCGATGGCGTTGTCGTACACGCGGACGCCGATCGTGTGGCCGCCCTCGGTGACGGTGGCGCGGCCCGCGTAGTCGATGGCCACGCCCCAGGGCAGGGTGGGGTCGATGTTCATGGTGAGCTCCTCGGTGCCGGTCAGGACTGGGTGCCGTACATCAGGACGGTCTGGGCGTAGACCGTGCCGCCGCTGGCCATGGCCTGGATCTCGACGTTCATGGTCTTGCCGAACTTGGTCTGGATGTCCCCGGGCAGGAAGTCGGTGCGGTCGAAGGTGCTGCCCGCGGTGACCGGGTCGCCGAACGGGGTGCCGTCCACCAGCACCCGCACGGAGCCGGTCGCCCCGCTGGACGCCCGGGTGTAGAGCGAGATGCGCATCTTCGGCTGCCACACCGGGCTGAAGGACTGGGCGATGGTGGTCCAGGTGGCGCTGGTCGTCTGCGGCCAGCGGGCCTGGTTGGTGTCCTTGGGCGCCAGCAGCTGGAGCCAGGGCCGGGCCAGGCCGCCGGTCAGGATGTCGTCGGCGAACAGCTCGTGGCTGTAGCCGTCGAAGATCCGGATGACCGGCAGCCTGCTGGTGGGGCCGCTGCCGCCCATCAGCAGCACCGGCGCGGTGGAGCCGTCGGCGTTGGTGCGCTTGACGGTGAACTGGCCGTTGACGACCTCGTTCAGCGCCGGGCGGGTGTTGACGGCCGTGGACAGGGCCTTGATCCGGCGCTCCATCTGGTTCAGCCGGTCGATGATGTCCTCGGGCAGCTGGGGCATCAGGCCTCCTCAAGGTAGAGCTCGGCGGTGTCGGGGCGGCCGCGCTCGGGCGGGGTGATCTTCACGCCGACGATCCGGTAGCGGGCGTCCAGGCCCTGGGAGAACCACTCGTCGGTGATGCGGATGCGGGCCACCCGCCCGAGCAGGACGGGCGGCACGATGCCGCCGAGGTGGATGCTGATCTCCGGGATGACCACGGCGCCGCGCGCCGCGTCCAGTTCGGCCTTTGCCAGCGAGTTCAGCACCAGCTGGTCGCTGACCTCGTTGTGGTCCGAGGACAGGTCGATCCGCGGCCAGCCGTCGGTCAGCAGGTCGCTGGCCTCCTGCTCCAGCGAGGCCAGCGGCCGGGACTCGGCGGCGGCGTTGCTGTTGGTGGAGGCGCCGCGGGCGACGGCGGTGGTGCCGCCGCGGGTGGCGTCGTTGGGGAAGGTGTACGACAGGATGGCGCCGGGCCGGTCGAAGAGCAGGTCGGTGGCGCCGGTACGGATCCGGGGCGAGCCGAGCCGCACCTGCCGGATGCGCTCGCCGGTCTCCGGGTCGCGGAAGACCATCACCTGGTACTCGATGCCGTCGTTGGGCGACGCGAGCTGCTCCAGGGCCTCCTGGTAGACGGTCTCGTCCCCGTTGCGCCAGCCGACGGTGCGGGTGACCTCGGAGGGCGGGACCGGCTCGAAGGCGACCTGGAACGCGCTGCGGTCCCGGGTCATCTCCGTCCACAGCCGGCGGGCGATGTCGAACTGCTCGGTGTTGGTGTACGCGATCTCGGTACGGATGCGGCGGCGGCCGGCGTACGAGTCGAAGGTGGCGGCCTGGATGCCCAGGGTGAGCACCCCGCGCCCGCTGGACTGCAGCGTGGTGGTCCAGACGATGCCGCCCCACCACAGGTCGCCGCCGCGCTCCAGGTAGATCGCGGTGCGGCCCTCGCGGACCGCCTTGACGCGCTCGGCGATCTCCTTGTTCGGGATGGGGACGGTGCCCGAGAGGGAGCCCGCCTTGCCGATGTAGTCGTCGAACGAGACGTCCCGCAGCGGCAGGATGTCGAGGGTCTGGTCGGTGATCAGGTCGCAGAAGATCGCCCGGTAGGGCGTGTCGATGGCCATGGCGGCCCCTCCCTGGGTCGGGCGTCCTACTGGACGAAGGTCGCGGAGACGCGGATGTGGCGGTCCTTGGCCAGCGCGCCGTTGGAGGACCAGGTGCGCAGGGTGACCGTGCCGTTGGCGTTGATCCAGGCGGCGCCGCAGCCGAAGCCGTCGCTGGCGGTCGCCTCGAAGTCGCCGGCCGGGCGCCAGCCCGCGGGCAGGGTGCACAGCGGCTCGTCGTTGATGTTGCCCGCGCTGTTGGCGTCGACCTGGGCGCCGGTGCGGTTCACCAGCACGGTGACGGTGCACAGGCCGCCCTTGGTGCGGCGGCCCGAGAAGCTGGTGACGGCCCAGTTGGCGAGCGCGGTGGCGCCGGAGGTGACGGCCTCCACCTCGACGGGCGGCTGGTAGTTCACCCAGGCGCTGCCGTTCCAGCGCTGCAGCACGCCGTTGTTGTCGCGGAACTGGCCGGTGTAACTGCCCGTGGAGATGGCGCCGTTGGCGGCGATGCCGCCGACCTCGCGCGGGTAGGCGACCCAGGCGGTGCCGCTCCAGCGCTGGAGGTAGTGGGCGTTGTCGTTGTCCTGGTACTGGCCCGGGTAGCTGCCGGCCACGCCCGCGTTGCCGTACACCGGGACGATGCCGCCGCTGGCGACCACGGTCCTGCGCAGGTCGACGGCGGGGGTGTTGGCCCAGTCGATGCCGCCGGTGCCGGCCGACGCGCCCTTCTTCACCGTGATCTGCGCCAGCGCCAGCGCACGCGCCGGGACCGCCGGGGCGACGGGGGCGGCGGCCGGGGTGCCCCGGACGACCTCCACGGCGACCTCGTACTTGCCCAGGGCGTCGACGTCGTTGTCGTACACGCGCAGCACGACCAGGTCGACGCGCGGGTTGAGCGGGTCGCCGTCGGCGAGGGTGAGGGTGCGGTCCTCGTCGAGGGTGACCGGGTAGGCGCCGTCCTTGGTGTCGCCCTGGATGACGGCCCGGCCGTGGTAGACGGTCACCGTCATCGGGCCGGTGCCGTTCACCCACAGGCTGCCGATCTGGTACTTGCCGTCGTAGGAGCCGGGCAGGATGCCGGAGCGCACCGTCAGCGGGTTGACGGGCGTGGTGGCGCCGAGCGCGGTGAGGCGGGTGTCCTGGCGGTTCTGGCCGGTGGGCGCGAGCCAGCTGGTGCGGATGGGCATGGGGGTCTCCTGTCGGTGGGCGCGGCTCAGTACTGCGGGGTGACCTGGATGAAGCTGTTGTCGAACCAGGCGCGCAGGTTGGCGTTGCTGGTGCGGTAGTACGAGGTGAGCGTGTACGTCGCGCCGGGCGTCAGGCCGGTCAGGCGCTGGGTGGTGGAGGTGGAGATGCCGCCCGTCGCGTCCGCGCCCTTCGACGCCAGGACCGCCAGCTCGTCGTTGAGGTCGCGCACCACGGTGGTGTCCTGGGTGAGGCGCAGGCACATGAAGGCGGTGCCGGCCACGTTGGTGGTGCCGCTGTTGAGGACCAGCGACATGCGGGAGCCGAAGGTGAGGAGCGCCGTCCTGCTCTCCGGCGCGGTGAAGCTCAGCGCCAGCACGCTGGCCCGCTCGGTGAGGGCGGTCGCGTAGGTGGTGGACAGCGTGTAGCCGGCGTCGAGGTTGTCGGCGAAGTACGGACCCGGGTACGCCGGGGCCCACTTGGCGCCGTCCCAGCGCTGCAGCGGACCGGCGCCGGTGGCCCGGTACTGGCCGGGGTAGCTGGCCTGGAGGGTGGCGGCGGAGAGCGGCACGATGCCGCCGACGGCCGAGGAGTACGAGACCCACTGGCCGCCGTCCCAGCGCTGGAACTGCCCGTTCTCGGTGTCCTGGTACTGGCCCGGGTAGGCGCCCGGCGCCACCACCGGCGCCTGCACCGGCAGGATGCCGCCGACCGCCACGATCGAGCTGCGCAGGTCCTTCAGCGCGGTGTTCCACGGGATGCCGCCGTTGCCCGCGCTGGCACCGGCCGGCACCAGCACCTCGTACAGCGGCAGGCTGCGGTCGGGGACGGCCGCGGCCACCGGGGTCTGGGCGGGCACGCCCCGGACGACCTCGACGACGGCCTCGTTGCGGTTGCTGCCGTCGTAGAGCTTGTCGTAGACCCGCAGGACGACCAGGTCGACCCGGCCGTACTGGGCGTCGCCCGGGGCGAAGGTGACCTGCTCGGGTGTGGGCAGGGACACCGGGTAGGCGCCCTGCGCGACGTCGCCCTGGATGACGGCGCGGCCCTCGGTGACGGTCGCGGTCATGGCGGAGGCGCTGGTCATCCAGAAGCCGGAGAGCCGGTACTTGCCGTCGTAGGAGCCCGGCAGGATGCCGGAGCGCACCTTCACCGGGTTGACCAGCGTGGTGGCGCCGATCTGGTTGAGGCGGGTGTCCTCGCGGGTCTGGCCGGTCTCGGCGACCCAGCTGCTGCGCAGGTTCATGGGGATCTCCTGTCGGGAGGTGTCGGGAGGGAGGGGTGGCGGCCGGGGGTCACCACTCGGCGTCGCGCCAGCTGACCGTCATCAGGGCGTCCGGCGTCGACTCGTCGGGGCGGAAGGACAGCTCGGTGCGGCCCGGCTCCAGCAGGAACAGCTCCTCGGGACTGGAGTCGGCCATCGCGGTGTGGCGGCGGGACGCGGTGCCGTTGAGCAGCACCGTGCCGTTGGCGGTGTCGACGGTCAGCTCGTCGCCCGCGGCCAGGTCGATCGCGTACCGCAGCCGGCGCCTGCTCACCCGCTCGGTGACGGTGGGCACCGAGCACGGGCCGCGGAAGGTGATCACCGGGTGGGTGGGTGCCGAGCCGGTGTTCTCGGCGACGGCGTCACCCGTCGACGTGGCCTGGCCCCAGTTCAGGGGCCAGACCAGCGGCCAGGTCAGGCCGGACTCCGGCTGTGGCGGGGCGGTGGCGGCGGTCCGGTCCAGGACGGAGTAGCGGCGCGGGTCGGCGGCCAGCCACTGGATCGACATCCGGGTGCTGGCCTGGGTGGCGAAGCCCTGGTCGGCGGGGACGACGCGCTGGGCGATCCGGGCCCGCACGGTGAGCAGTTCGCCGTGCAGCCGCACGGTCAGCCAGCGCTCCTCCTCCAGCAGGCCGAGCGCCTGGCGCAGCGCGCGGAGGGCGGGGGCGGCCTCGTCGGAGTCGGGCAGCAGCACGATCGTGCCGCCGACCTTGCGCGGCTTGGCGTAGCGGGAGCCGGGCCAGGCGCCGTGCGAGGTGGGCCGGTCGGCGTCGGAGGAGTCGTACTCCGGCAGGTCCTCCCAGCCCTGCAGGCCGGTGCGGTCGACGGCGTACGGGGTGCCGGGGCCGATGAGCAGCCCGGCCCACTGGATCTGCCCGTCCTGGGTGATCAGCGAGCCGGGCGCGAGGTCGGCGGTGAAGTCGCTTCCGGCGTACGGGGTTGCGGTCTCGGCCATGGGGCCGTCACCTCACTTCTGGAGGGGTGGGCGGGGCGGGGTGTGGGCGGCGCGCGGGGGCGGCGGGTGGTGGGCGCGGTGGCCGGGGCGGTGGTGGTCGGCGGTGGTGGGCGCGCGTGCCGCGGGTGCGGGGGCCGGTGCGGGTGGGCGCGTGTGCCGCGCGGGGTGCCGCGGGTACGGGGCCGCTGCGGGTGCCGCGTACTGCCGTGCCGTCGTGCCGTGGGGCCGTCGTGCCGTGGGGCCGTCAGGCGTACGCCGTCGCGAGGAAGAGCAGGTCCTCCGCGGTCGACCGGGGGCCGGCGCCGGGGTCCTCGCGGAACTCCTCGATGCGGCGCGGCGGCCGGGGCGCCTCGGTGAGGGCGGGGACGCGGCGGTTCTCCAGGACGGTGAGCGGGTCGATGCGCGGCGCCGCGTCGGCGCCGGGGAAGACGACGCCGCCCTCGGCGAGCATCGGGATCTTGGGGATGTCGACGCCGAACTTCTTGCCCAGGAGGTTGAAGCTCAGCTTGTTGAGGCCGTCGATGATCCAGTTGGCGAAGGAGATGAGGCCGCTGATGGGGCCCTTGACGACGCCGAGCACCGCGCTCAGGCCGCCCTTGACCAGGTCGCCGATGCCGCTCAGGGCGCCGCCGACCGCGTCCTTGGCGGTCCGGAAGAAGCCCGGGACGGTGCTGGTGAAGAAGGACAGGAACGGCTGTACGGCGCTGCGGATGCCGCCCATGGTCCGGGAGGCGATGCCGCGCAGGGCGTTGGAGGCGGTGGTGACGGAGGACCGGGTACCGCTGAACCCGTTGACGGCGGAGCCGAGGACCTTCAGGACGCCGGTGATGACGGCGAGGTAGCCCCTGAAGTACGTCCCCACGGCCGTGCCGACCAGCTTCATGAGCGGCTGCAGGAAGTTCCAGACGGACTGGAAGCCCTTGAGGGCCTGCTGCATGACCTGGCTCATGATCCGCTGGCCGGTCTCGGAGTTCATGGCGAACTCGATGAGGGCTGCCGCGACGGGCAGGATGATGCCGACGAGGAAGCCGAGCGGATTGGCCCGCATGGCGACGTTGACGGCCATCATGGCGGCCGCGGCGATCGTCATGACCGTGCCGTACTTCTCCATGAACCCCACCACGACGTCAGTGAAGGGGAGCAGGGGTACGAGTGCGGAGAGGGTCGCGGCGACGGCGCCGCCCAGAGTGGTGAGCAGCGACCGGGCCCGGTCGCTGCGCTGTCCGAAGGACTTGACCCCGCCGGGGGAGGAGGACTTGCCGAGCCGCGTAACGGAGCCGCCGGCAGAGGACGCGCCGGAACGCAGCTGCTGTGCGGCGCCAGCTGCCCCGTTCGCCTCCCGGGCGAGGCGGGTGGCCTTGCCGTTGGTGGCGTTGGTGGCGGTGCGCAGGTTCCTGAGTGAGGCGGTGGCCGAGGCGGCGGCAGAGCGCAGGCCGCCCAGAGCGGCGCCGCTCCCTGCGAGCAGGCCGCCGCTCGTGAAGATCGGCGTCAGCCCCGCGGCCTTCATCCGCGTGCCTTCGCCAGGTACATCAGGGCGTCGGCCGTGGACTGCGGGTCACTGGTGCGGGCCGCGTGGTAGTGCTCGATGTGCAGCCCGGCGCCGACGCCCTGGCCGGACTGGATCTGCGCGCTCATGCGGGCGCGGCGGGCGGTGAGGGCCAGCAGCCGGTCCAGCTTGGACAGTGGCAGCACGGCCTCGGCCTCGCCGGCCTCGGCGAGGATCGCCGGGACGCCGCCGCTGCGCGGCATCACGACGCCGCCGGTGGCGAGCATCGGGATGGTGGGGATGCTGACGCCGAAGGTCTTGCCGCCGACGAGCGGGACCCAGCCGGGGACGCTGACCTTGACCCGGTTGAGGCTGCCGATCATCCGGTTGACCATGCCGATCACGGCGTTGATCGGGCCGGACACCCCGCTCTTGATGCCGTTGAACGCCCGGGACGCGATGTCCTTGAGGCCGTTCCAGATGGACGACATCTTGTCCTTGACCGCCTTGAAGGCGTTCGGGACCGCGGACTTGATCCAGTTGACCACCGGGGTGATCACGGACTTGATGCCGTTCCAGACGCTGCTGATGACGGTCTTGATCGCCTTCATCACCGTGGTGATGACGGTCTTCCAGATGGTCACGTACGTCTTGACGACGGTGGCGACGGCCTTGACGACGGTGGAAATGGCCGACTTGATGCCGTTCCACACGGTCTTGATGAGCTGACCGGCCTTCTTCATGATCGGGCCGATCGCCTTCATGACCGAGCTGATCACGGTCTTGATGACGTCGAAGGCCTTCTTCATGATCGTCTGCATGGTCTTCGAGCGGGTCGCCATCTCGACGACCTTCTCGATGAGCGGCATGAAGAGGTCGAGCAGACGGGCGAGGAAGTTGCCCTTCATGGACTTGTTGAGCTTGTCCTGGCCCTTGGAGGCCTTGCCTGCTCCGGACTCGTACTTCCCGAGCTTGCCGCCGGCGGACTCGCCGGTCTTGCCGGCCTTCGTCATGGACTTCTCGGCCTGGTCCGTGGCGGTCTTGAGGCTCTTGAGCTGGGAGGCGGAGGACTGGGCGGAGGACTTGAACTGGTTGACCTTCGACGAAGCCGTGTTCGCGCCGTTGCCGACGCGGCTGACGGCCTGGGCGCCCTGGTCGGCACTGGACTTGAGGGTGCGCAGGGCGGAGGAGGTCTGGGTCAGGGCACTCTTGAGGGACATGGTCACCTGGTTTCAGCTGGGGAAGGGCGGCGGGTGGGGAGCGGGTGAGGTGACGGGTCCTAGCCGATGAGGGCGTGCGCCGTCTCACCGACGGCTTCGCGCAGCTTGTTGAGGGACTCGTCCGCAACCCTGTTGCCCTCGGTCTTCCACTTGTCCTTGAGTGTCTTCTCATCGGCCATGAACTGCTTGGCGTTCGTGAACCGCTTGGAGGCCTCTTTCTCGATCTTCTGCGCCTCCTTCTTGGCTTCACGGAGTTCCTTTTCGGCCTTTTCGGAGAGTTTCTGTGCCTTCTTATAGGCCTTCTCCGCCTCCTGGAACTCCCGGAGGCTGTCAGCAGTGAGGGACGCGCGCATTCGGGACCGGGCCGCGGCCAGTTCCTCCCCGCGGCGTTCTGTTACGGCGTTCGCACTGGTCGAACCCGCGGCCGCGCGCTGAAGGCGGGCGACGGCAGAGTTGATCTTTTCCTGCTGGTCCATCAGCTTGCGGACGCTGCTCTCCGCCTTGAGGTTCGCGGCCTTGGCGGGGTCGGCCCACGGCCAGCCATGGCGCTGGCGGCCGTTGATGGTGATGCCCTTCTCGTCCATCTTGAACCAGGTGTAATCGATCTTGATGAGGCTCGCGCCGATCGAAAATGCGGCGAGTCCCGAAAGCTCCGCCTTCAGGAGCGTCATGTCGGTCTTCATCGCGGTGAACGAGGAGGTCCACCCGTATGCGGCTTCCTTCGTGCGCTGATAGTCGGCCGGATCGGCCCAGGTCAGGTGCTTGACGACCCAGGTTTCGAAGGCGTTGCGGGGGGAGGGAGGTGTTGGTGCTGCCATGTGCGTTCCTCGATTCGGGAAGGCGCGTCGAGGGCCCCGAGAACACCGGAGCCGCCTGCCCTGGAGGGCAGGCGGCTCGTGCGGGCGGCGGGAGGGGCCGCAGGCGCGGTGTGCGTGTTCGCGGGCCGGGCGCGCGGTGCGGTCCGGCGGTTCAGCGGCGGCGGAACTCCGTCAGGGCGTCGTTCCAGCCGGCGGTGTAGGCGCGGAGCTCGCGAGCTTCGATCTCGGCGTCGAGGGTGGCGAGGAGTGCGCGCTTGTCGAGGGGACCGGGGCTGCGGAGCAACACGTTGAGTCGATCGTGGAGCGTGCTCCCCGTGCGGCTTCCCCCGGTCTGAGACGTCATGGTGCCCTGCCTTCCGGCGATCGAACTGGTGTGCGAAGCATTGTCGAACATTGGTTCGGGCTTGTCGAGCCGGATAGATCTCACGGCGTGTCTTCAGGCCAGTCACCCAGTGGGGTTGGGCCCTCACCGGGCTCACATGTTCGACCGGGGTACCCTGAAGAACGCGTTCTCGGACCTGACACAGTCCGGGACGATGTGGCGCGAGGGGCGCACGGGGGACCCCAGGGGGCTGGAAGGCAGAGCTGACGCATGGAAACGGAGCCGGGAGGCAACCGGCGGGAGCGGGCCGTCGACTGGCTCGAAGCCCATCCCGATCTGCCTCACCTCTTCGCGCGCATCGCCGAGCTCGTCCACGTCGGCGGGTACGCCCCGGAAGACCTCGTGGTGCTGCCCCGCGCCGAGGTGGACCGCCGGGAGACCTCGGGCTTCACTTCGGGGTGGGCCGAGGCCGTGTCCGACGAACTCCCGCGCATACGACGGGAGTACGAGAAGCGCGTCGCCGACGCCTACGCCCAGGGGCAGGGTGACGCGCGCGGCACGCAGCGCCCCCAGCGCCGTACGGACACCTCCGCGCAGCCCGACGGGGCCCGTGTCATACGGCTCCCCTTCGCCCGGCTCCTGGAGCCCCCGGCCGTCGTGGTGCAGGCCGAGGAGCGCGTCCGCAGGGAGCGCGAACGGTTCGAACAGGGGCCCGTCCACGACTACGCGCCCGAGTCCGGGCAGCAGCCGGACCGCGAGCGCGACCCGGAGCCGGACCCGGATCCAGGGCCCGACACCGCCGAGCCCGAGTCCGAGCCCGAGGTCCTGGTCACCGCCCAGGAGAGCCGTGCCCGCCGTACCGCCCAGCCGGTACGCAAGGTCGTCCGCGGCAAGGGCGGGCGCCCCATCGTGCCGCCCCTCGACGGCGCGCCCGGACAGCCGGGCGGCGCCCCCGAGCGGCGCGGCGGCGAGAGCGGTCCGCCCGACGGGCGCACCGGTGCGCGCGGACGCCGGCTCTCCGACCGGGCCAGGGCCCTGGAGCAGGACCTGGCCGCCGAGCGAGCACAGGAAGCGCCCCCGGAGCCCACTCCCTGACGGGAACGGGCTCCGGGGGCCTCGGGGTGGTGCGTCAGCCGAAGAAGCGCGCGAGGGCGAACGGGGAGATCGTCTCGGTCTCCTCCGTGTCCGTACCCTCCGCGCCGTCCTCGGCGTCGTCGTCCTCGTCGTCGGACGTCCCCGGACGCGGGACGGGCGTCGGGTAGTCCGGCTGGTCGTCGTCCTCACCCGTGTTGACGCACTGGAACATCCAGTTGGCGACGGCCAGGTGGTCCGTCACCGCCGCCAGCAGGTGGTCGGTGACCGACCACTCCGCGGCCTCGCCGTGCAGCTCGCGCTGCACCGCGGCGTCCCGGGGGAGGTGCTTGACCAGCAGCATCAGGCGCCTGCTGGACAGTTCACCGCGGTGCCAGTCCAGCAGGTCCGTCCCGTAGTAGCGGAGCAGGTCCGCCTCGAGGGCCTCGGCGTGTTCGTCGACGAACTCGACGAGGCTCAGTCTTCCCCCAGGCCGAGCCCGGTCTCCTTGCCGTAGGCCTCCAGGATCGCGGCGACGTCCTGCATGGTGATGTCGTGCTCCTCGAAGCGGGCGTACTGCTCCTCACCCATCAGGAGTTCGAGCAGGCCGTCCACGTCGTTGTCGTCCAGCTTGCGCAGGTTCTTCGCGGTCCTGCGGGACAGCTCGGTGGGAAGCGTGTAGGACTCGCCGTCCAGCTCGAAGGACCAGGTGCGACCGTGGGCCTCCTGGCGCTGGGCGCGAGCGGCGTTGACGTCGAAGCGGGTCATGGGATGCGTACTCCTTGGTCAGGTGCGGAGAAGGGTGAGGAGGGGGAGCGGGGAGGGGTGGGGCGGGGGGGGGGGGGGCGCCCCCCCCCCCCCCGGGGGGGGGGGGGGGGCCCGCCCCCCCCCCCCCGGGGGACAGGAGGGGGTGGAAAAAGAAATAGGCCACCCGCGCGGCAGCGCGCGG